>NZ_JAAXYC010000075.1 GCF_018619185.1 Streptomyces sp. McG3
GGTATCAGTCGTCGCCGCCCAGGCCTCCGATGAAGCCCCCGCCGTTGCCGCCGTCGCCGCCGCCCTCGATGGTCACGAGGGTGACGGTGCTGCCCTTGGGCGCCTGGGTGGTCGGCGCCGGACTGCTGGTGACCACCCGGGCGTTCGGTTTGTCGACCGAGTTGGGGGCGAGCGCGACCACGAAGCCGAGCCCTTCGAGCTGGCCCTTCGCGTCCTGGTACGACTTGCCGCCGATGTCACCGGGGATCTGGACCTGCTCCGGCTGCGCCGGGCCCTTGGAGACCTTCAGGACGATCTGCGCGTCCTTGCCCTGCTTGCTCGGGCCCGTGGGCGTCTGCTCGATCACCTCTCCGGCCGGCTTCTCCGAGTCCACGTCGGCTCGCGAGATGTTGGTGAAACCGATGCCCCGCAACTGCTGCTCCGCCGCCTCGTACGAGCGGGTCCGCATGTCCGGCAGGTCGAGAGTCGCCTGGGTGGCCACGGTGATGGTGATCTCGGCCCCGTCCTCGGCCTTCGCGCCGCCCTTGGGGTCCTGATCGATCACGGTGCCCTCGGTCTTCTCGGACTCCTCCGTGGTGACGTCGACCGTGAAGCCCTTCTTCTCCAGCTCCTCGCGGGCGCCGTCCTCGGACTTCTCCAGGACGTTGGGGACCTCGATCTTCGGCGCTCCGGCGGAGACGACGACCGTGACGGTGCCGTCCTTGTCCATCAGCGCGTCGGCCGTCGGGTCCTGCGAGCAGATCTCGCCCTTCTCCTGCTGCTCGCACGGCTCCTCGGCGCCGACCTTCACGGTGACGTCGGTCCTGGCCGCGAGTTTCTCCGCTTCCTGCACCGTGGAGCCCACCAGGTTCGGGGCATTGATCTGCCCGTCGTCGCTGGTCGGGGTGAAGATCACCCGGCCGATCAGGATCGCCCCGATCAGCACCAGGATGCCCGCGACGACCAGCAGGATCGTCGAGGTGTTGCTCTTCTTCTGCTGGCGCCGACGGCCCTGGCGGTCGTCATAGCCGTAGCCGCCGTCATCCGGGTTGACCGGGGGCAGCATCGAGGTCTGCGCGTTGTTCGGGTCGGTCGGGCGCAGGGCGGCGGTGGGCTGGTCGGTGTGGTACCCGTCGTAGCCCCCGTACCCCGCGGCGCCCATCGCCGCCGTGGCCGCGACCGGCTGGCCGTCGAGGCAGGCCTCGATGTCGGCGCGCATCTCGTCGGCGGACTGGTAGCGGTAGTCCGGGTCCTTCGTGAGCGCCTTCAACACGATCGCGTCCATCTCGGGCGTGATCTCGGGGTCGAAGTTGCTCGGCGGCTGCGGCTCCTCCCGGACGTGCTGGTAGGCCACCGCGACGGGCGAGTCCCCGACGAACGGGGGGCGCACGGCGAGCAGCTCGTACAGCAGGCAGCCGGTGGAGTACAGGTCGGAGCGCGCGTCGACCTGCTCGCCCTTGGCCTGCTCCGGGGAGAGGTACTGGGCGGTGCCGATGACCGCGGCGGTCTGCGTCATCGTCATCCCGGAGTCGCCCATGGCGCGGGCGATGCCGAAGTCCATGACCTTGACCTGGCCGGTGCGCGTCAGCATGACGTTCGCCGGTTTGATGTCGCGGTGGACGATCTGGGCGCGGTGCGAGTACTCCAGGGCCTGGAGGATCCCGACCGTCATCTCCAGCGTGCGCTCGGGGAGCAGCCTGCGACCGGAGTGCAGGAGCTCCCTCAGCGTCGACCCGTCGACGTACTCCATCACGATGTACGGGATGGAGACCCCGTCGACGTAGTCCTCGCCGGTGTCGTACACGGCGACGATCGCGGGGTGGTTGAGCGAGGCGGCCGACTGGGCCTCACGGCGGAACCGGGCCTGGAAGGACGGGTCGCGGGCCAGATCGGCCCGGAGCGTCTTCACAGCTACGGTGCGGCCGAGCCGGGTGTCGTGCGCGAGGTAGACCTCGGCCATGCCACCACGGCCGAGCACCGAGCCCAGCTCGTACCGGCCGCCGAGGCGACGCGGCTCTTCCATCTGTTCCAGCCCTCTCCGTCAGTCCCGACCGCACCCGTGTGTGGTCCGCGGCGGTGCGCTGTTCGCGCATACGCTACCGGGCACGGGTGACGTGATCAGCCCGCACCCGTCAGCCGATATCCGACCGGTATCCGATGTCCGGTATGACGGGCGGCCGCCGTGACAGGTCTCACTGCCCGCTGTCGATGACCGCTTTCATCACGTCGCGCGCGATGGGGGCGGCCAGTCCGCCACCGGAGATGTCGTCCCGGTTGGCGTTGCCGTCCTCGACCACGACGGCGACGGCGACCGGTGAGCCGCTGTCGGTCTTCGCGTACGAGATGAACCAGGCGTACGGCTTCTCGCTGTTGTTCAGACCGTGCTGTGCCGTACCGGTCTTGCCGCCCACTGTGACGCCGGGGATCCGCGCGTTGGTTCCCGTGCCGTCCTTGACGACGGTCTCCATCATCTGCTGGACCTTCTGGGCGTTCTCACCGGAGAGAGCGCGGCTGAGCTCTTCGGGCTCGTGGGTGTAGACCGGGTCCAGGTTGGGCGCCTGGCGCTCGGCGACCATGTACGGCTGCATCAGCTTGCCGTCGTTGGCGATCGCGGAGGCCACCATGGCCATCTGGAGCGGGGTGGTCCGGTTGGACGCCTGGCCGATGCCGGCCATCGCGTTCTGCGGCCTGTTGTCCTCGGGGTAGATGCTCGCGTCGGCGCGGACGGGCGTGAAGACTTCCTTGTTGAAGCCGAACTTGTCCGTCTGCTCGATCATCTTCTTGTTGCCGAGGTCGTCGCTCATCTTCCCGAAGACGGTGTTGCACGACACCCGCAGGGCCTCGCGCAGCGTGGCGTTCTCGCAGGGGATGTCGCCCTCGTTCTGGAGCGGCGTGGTGGACTGCGGCAGCGTCCACGGCAGCGGCGACTCCGTCTTGGCGTCGATGTCGTCGTAGAGCCCGTTCTCCAGGGCGGCGGCGGCGGTGACGACCTTGAAGGTGGAGCCCGGGGGGTAGGTCTCGCGCAATGCCCGGTTGAGCATCGGCTTGTCCTTGTCCTTCAGGAGCTTCTGCCGGTTGTCCGAGTCATCGAGCGAGTTGCCGGCGAAGACCGAGGGGTCGTAGGACGGGGTGCTGGCGAGGGCGAGGATGGCGCCGCTCTTCGGGTCGAGGGCGACCACAGCGCCCTTCTTCTCGCCGAGCCCCTTGAAGGCGGCCTTCTGGGCGTCGCCGTTCAGCGTGGTGACGATGTTGCCGCCGCGCTTCTTGTCGCCGGTGAACATCGACAGCGTCCGGTCGAAGAACAACTGGTCGTCGTTGCCGGTGAGGATGCCGTCCTCCAGGTTCTCCAGCTGCGAGGAGTCGAAGGCCTGCGAGGAGTAGCCGGTCACGGGGGCCCAGAGGGGGCCGTCCTTCCAGACCCGCTTGTACCGGAAGTCGCTGTCCTCGGTCTCGGCGGAGCCGGTGATCGCCTTGCCGTCGACGATGATGTCGCCACGCTCGTGGGCGTAGCGCTCGATCTCGACGCGGCGGTTGTACTTGTGGCTGTTCAGCTCGTCGGCCCGGACGTACTGGAGCCAGTTGTCCCGGATGAGCAGGGCGACCATCAGGAGGCCGCAGAAGATCGCGATCCGGCGCAGGGGCTTGTTCACGGGCGGACCACCTGCGTCATTTCGGCGTCGGTGGACGGTGAGGGGGCCGGTGCGGGGCGCCGGGCGGTATCGCTGATTCTGATCAGAATGGCGATCAGGGCCCAGTTGGCGAGCACGGAGGAACCACCTGCCGCCAGGAACGGCATCGTCATACCGGTGAGCGGGATGAGGCCCATCACACCGCCGGCGACGACGAACACCTGGATGGCGAACGAGCCGGAGAGGCCGATCGCGAGCAGCTTGCCGAACGGGTCGCGGGCCGCCAGTGCGGTACGCACTCCGCGCTCGACGATCAGGCCGTAGACGAGGAGCACGGCCATCATCCCGGCGAGCCCGAGCTCCTCGCCGACCGTGGCGAGGATGAAGTCGGAGTTGGCCGCGAAGCCGATCAGGTCGGAGTTGCCCTGCCCGAGCCCGGTCCCGAGGGTGCCTCCGGAGCCGAAGGCCATCAGGGACTTCGCCATCTGCTCGCTCGCGGCTTCCTTGCCCCAGCCCGCGAACGGGTCGAGCCAGGCGGTGACGCGCTCCTGGACGTGCGGTTCGAACGAGGCGACGCCGACCGCGCCGATCGCGGACATCAGCAGACCGAAGACGATCCAGCTGGTGCGCTCGGTGGCGACGTACAGCATCACGACGAACATGCCGAAGAAGAGCAGCGAGGAACCGAGGTCGGTCTCGAAGACCAGGATGAGGATCGAGAACGCCCAGACCATCAGGATCGGGCCCAGGTCACGGCCGCGGGGGAGGTAGAGGCCCATGAACCGGCGGCTGGCCAGCGCCAGCGCGTCCCGCTTGACCATCAGATAGCCCGCGAAGAACACGGTGATGATGATCTTGGCGAACTCGCCGGGCTGGAGCGTTCCGACTCCCGGGATCTTGATCCAGATCTTGGCGCCGTTCACGGCGGGGAAGAACATCGGCAGGATCAGCAGGAACAGCGCCACGACCATGGAGATGTACGTGTAGCGCTGCAGGATGCGGTGATCCTTCAGGATGGCCAGGACCGCGACCAGCATTCCCACGCCGATGGCGGAGAACAGCAGCTGCTTCGAGGCGGCGGGGACGAAGGTGTCCAGGGCCTGGAAACGCTCCGACTGGTCCAGCCGCCAGATCAGGGCCAGGCCCAGCCCGTTGAGCAGGGTGGCCAGGGGCAGCAGCAGGGGGTCCGCGTACCGCGCGAACCTCCGGACCGCGAGGTGGCCGACGCCGCCGAGCAGCGCGAGCCCCGCTCCGTAGCCGAGCATGCCTGTGGGCAGTTCGCCGTTGAGGGCGAGGCCCACGTTGGCGTAGGCGAACACCGAGATGGCGACGGCGAAGACGACGAGTGCCAGCTCGGTGTTGCGGCGGCTCGGTGCGTCGATCGCGCCGATGGTGGTCGTGTTGGTGACAACGCTCATGGTGCTGAAGGCCCCCTACGGCTTACTGCTTACCGCACTGCGGGACCAGCTTCTTCTCTTCCTCCGAGAGGCTGGGGCCGGGAGTGGGAGCGGTGGTCGGCTTGGTCCCCTTGGCGGAGGACGTGGCGGAAGTCCTGGTGGCGGGGGCTCCGGCGGTGCCGCCGGCCTCGCCCTCGCCCGTACGGGCCCGGTTCTCGGCGTCGGCCGCGCGGCGCTGCGCGTCCTTCTTGCAGGCGGAGGCCTGGGCGGCGAGCTCGGCGACCTTCTCGCGGGCGTCGGTGATGTTGCCCTCGGCGATGGTCGCCTCGACCTGCTTGCGCTGGTACGGCGGCAGGTACTTGAGCTCGATCTCGGGGTGGTTCTTCTCGACCTTCGAGAGCGAGACCCAGGCGAGGTCCTGGCTGATGCCCTGGAACAGGGCGACGTGTTCGTCCTGCGCGCCGACGTAGTACTGCGTCTGCGTCCAGCGGTAGCCGCCGTACAGACCGCCGCCGATCACGGCCAGTGCCAGCACGATGTAGACGGAACGCTTCAGCCATCTGCGGCCGCCGCCCGGCTTGACGAAGTCCTCGTCGGTGTAGGTGTCGTAGGAGCCGTCCGGCATACCTCCGTAGCCGACGTCGCCGCTGCCGGGCGGGCCGAAGCCGCCGGCGGGCGGGGGCACGGGGCGGCCGAGACCGGCCGCGCGGCCGGCGGGCGTCTGCATGGCCCCGCCGTCGCCGAGCTGGGCCTGGTTCTCCGCGACCGCGCCGACGACGACCGGGGTGTCGTTGAGCTGCCCGGCCAGGGTGTCGTTGCTGTCGACGTCCAGGACGTCGGCCACGATGCAGGTGATGTTGTCCGGGCCGCCGCCGCGCAGAGCGAGCTGGATCAGCTCCTGGATGGTCTCCTGCGGGCCCTGATAGCTGGCGAGGGTCTCTTCCATCGTCTGGTGCGAGACAACGCCGGAGAGGCCGTCCGAGCAGATCAGATAGCGGTCGCCGGCGCGGACCTCGCGGATGGAGAGGTCCGGTTCGACATGGTCGCCGCTGCCCAGCGCCCGCATCAGCAGGGAGCGCTGCGGGTGGGTGGTGGCCTCTTCCTCGGTGATCCTGCCCTCGTCCACGAGGCGCTGCACCCAGGTGTGGTCCTGGGTGATCTGCGTCAGGACGCCGTCCCGCAGCAGATACGCGCGGGAGTCGCCGACGTGCACCAGGCCGAGGCGCTGACCGGTCCAGAGCAGGGCGGTGAGCGTGGTGCCCATGCCCTCCAGCTGGGGGTCCTCCTCGACCATGACGCGCAGCTGGTCGTTGGCCTGCTGCACGGCCGTGCCGAGCGAGGTCAGGAGATCGGAGCCCGGTACGTCGTCGTCGAGCGGGACGAGCGTGGAGATCACCTCGGAGCTGGCGACCTCACCGGCCGCCTGACCACCCATGCCGTCGGCGATGGCGAGGAGCCGGGGACCGGCATAGCCGGAATCCTCGTTGCCCTCCCGGATCATGCCCTTGTGCGACCCGGCGGCGAAGCGCAGCGACAGACTCATGCGCACCTCGCCCGTCGGCTCGGGGTACAGCCTGTCTCGAGCCACACTGCCCACCCTCCGGTCGGGAACCGGGCAGCGTCCGCCGTCGGGACCGCCGCGGCTCGCTCGCTCCGCTCGCTCATTGTCGTACTACTTCCGCAGCTCGATGACGGTCTTGCCGATACGGATCGGCGCGCCCAGCGGAACTGGTGTCGGGGTGGTGAGCCGGGTCCGTTCCAGATACGTGCCGTTGGTGGACCCGAGATCCTCGACGATCCACTGACCGTCACGGTCCGGGTAGATCCTGGCATGCCTGCTGGACGCGTAGTCGTCGTCCAGCACGATCGTTGAATCGTGGGCCCGGCCCAGGGTGATGGTCTGCCCCTGGAGCGCGACCGTCGTGCCCGTGAGCGTGCCTTCGGACACGACCAGCTTCGTGGGTGCCCCGCGGCGCTGCCGCCCGGGCTGCTGGCGCTGCTGGGGCGGCGCCGCTTGTTGTTGTTGGCGGCCCTGTTGGGGGCGCGCGTCGGCGGCAGTGCGGCGTGAGCCGCGCTGCGTGACGCGCGTTCCGAACAGGTCGCTGCGGATGACCTGAACGGCCACGATGACGAACAGCCACAGAACAGCCAGGAAACCTAGCCGCATGACCGTCAGGGTCAGCTCTGACATTGCCCCCGCTTCACCCTTCGGCTTGCCGGTAAACGATGGTGGTGCTGCCCACGACGATCCGCGAGCCGTCGCGGAGCGTAGCGCGGGTGGTGTGCTGCCCGTCTACCACGATGCCGTTGGTAGACCCGAGATCCTGGATCGTCGAGGGCGTTCCGGTCCGGATCTCACAGTGCCGGCGCGATACGCCGGGGTCGTCGATCCGCACGTCGGCGTCGGTGGATCGTCCCATCACCAACGTCGGGCGGGAGATCTGATGGCGGGTGCCGTTGATCTCGATCCAGCGCCGTGTCCGGGCGTCCGGCAGGGGGCCGGGCGCGGCCGGCGGGCGCCGGTCGTTCGTGGGGGCCGAGGGCCGTCCGGCGCCGGGCGGTGGGGCCGCGGGCATCGGCGGAGCGGCGCTCGGGGGGTATCCGTAGCCGCCGGGAGCCTCCGGGGCGGCGGGCCGTCCGGTCGCGGGTTGCCGGGGCGGGGCCGACGGGTCCTGCTGTGACGAACTCGACGCCAGCGTGCGGCTGCGGACCCGGTAGAGCCCGGTGTCGAGGTCGTCGGCCTTCTCCAGGTGGACCTTGATCGGTCCCATGAAGGTGTAGCGCTGCTGCTTGGCGTAGTCGCGCACCAGCCCGGAGAGCTCGTCGCCCAGCTGACCGGAGTACGGGCTGAGCCGCTCGTAGTCGGGGGTGCTGAGCTCGACGATGAAGTCGTTGGGGACGACGGTCCGCTCACGGTTCCAGATCGTCGCGTTGTTGTCGCACTCGCGCTGGAGGGCGCCGGCGATCTCGACGGGCTGCACCTCGGACTTGAAGACCTTGGCGAAGGTGCCGTTGACCAGCCCCTCGAGGCGCTGCTCGAAACGCTTCATGACCCCCATGGGGCACCTCCTCCGTTGTCATCGTCCCTGTACTGCTTACTGATCGTATCCACGCGTCGGGAAATCGGCTGGTTCCCCTTGTCTGGCCTGTGGATGAGTGTCACCCCTCACACGGATCGTAGAGGTGGCCTCCTCACAGTGTCCCGCACCCGGGACGCACTCTGGAGGAGTGGGGGCGATGGTTCGGGGTTCCCGCTTCCCCACCGGGAGCCGGCGAAACAACGGATGTGATTCCACCCTGTTCAGCGTGCTAATCTTCCGGATGTCGCCAGGCGCTCGCACCACACGGTGAGAGAGTCTGGAAACACCACTCATGCGCGAGTGGCGGAACGGCAGACGCGCTGGCTTCAGGTGCCAGTGTCCTTAGGGACGTGGGGGTTCAAATCCCCCCTCGCGCACGACGGACACCGAAGTAGGTGTCCTGGTAGCACCAACGAAATGGTCGGCATCGTCAAGACGATGCCGACCATTTCGCTTTCCTCCGGTGGTTCCACGGCGACTTCCACACGGCCATCGCCTCGCGGACCCGACGGCCGCCCGGACCCCCGCCGTATACGTCAGGTCCTGGCCGAACACCACGGCTGAGACAGGACGGTCCGGGAGGCGGGGGTGCTCCCCTGTAGCCTGAGGAGACTCAGCCGTATGCGGACAGCTGATTTCCCTCGCATATTCTCAGTCGCTCGCGACTGCCGGGTTTGGTTCGCCAGAACCCCCGCTTCGAAGAGATCCGGAGCGGGGGTTCTGCCGTTGTTCCGTGGTCCGATGCCGGGTATCCGTGTGTTCCTCCCTCTCCGCGTTCCCGTCGGTCCGTGTTTTTGATGGACGGGCGGGGTACGGACAGGCGGGTGAGGAGGAGCGGCAGCGGGTGTCCGCGGGTGGTGATCCACTGGATGTGGGCACGGTTTCCGGACAGACCGATGGCCCGTGCAACGGCGCACTTGCATACGCTGGCCGCAGAGGTTGGATCGACGGCGACTCGGCGGTGAAGGGCTGAGCGCACAGAACGTCCCGGAGGCAGGAAATGGCGAAGCAGGCTCGCGCAGTCCAGACGTGGCGGTCGATCGTGGATGCCGCGGCGAGTGTCTTCGACGACTACGGCTACGAGCGTGCCGCCATCTCGGAGATTCTCCGCCGCGCCAAGGTCACCAAGGGTGCCTTGTACTTCCACTTCGCCTCCAAGGAAGCCATCGCGCAGGCGATCATGGACGAGCAGACCTCCACGGTCGAGTTCGAGCAGGAGGGGTCGCCGCTTCAGTCCCTGGTGGACGGTGGTCAGCAGTTCGCTTTCGCCCTGCGCCACAACTCGATGGCCCGGGCCGGTACGAGGCTCTCCATCGAGGGCGTCTTCCTCGGCGGGCCGCATCCATGGGGCGACTGGATCGACGCGACGGCCCGGATGCTGGAGCTGGGCCAGGAGCGCGGCGAGGTGTTCCCGCAGATCGACCCGATGGTGTCAGCCAAAATCATCGTCGCTTCGTTCACCGGTATTCAGCTGGTCTCGGAGGCCGATTCCGGGCGGGCCGATCTACGCGAGCAGGTGGCGGAGATGTGGCGCCACATCCTGCCGTCGATCGCTCACCCCGGCGTCATCGCCCACATCAAGCCGGAGGGCCGGGTGGATCTGGCGGCCCAGGCGCGCGAGAAGGCGGAGCGTGAGGAGCAGGAGGCCAGGATCGCCGCGGAGGCCAAGGGCGCGGGCTCCGATCCCGCGACCGACTCGGGCTCCCGCGCGGGCGGGCCAGGTCTGCGGGGCGGTGGATCCGGCCGTGGTCCGCGGGCCGGGGGGACCGGCGACGAGGGCGACGAGGAGCCCGCAGGTGCGGGGGTGGCGGCCGGAGGGGCCGTCGCCTGATTCGCTCGGGGCGTGCTGTGTTTCACGTGAAACGTCCGATTGTTCATGATCATCATACGACAGGGTCGCGGTGCTCCTGGAGTCACCCAGGCCCTGTCGCAGTTCACCGCGCGGCTACTTACCTTTAGTAAGCCGCTCGGGGTGGCCCAGTATTCTGGGGAAATGGCGGATCACGGCGAGCAGCCCTGTCGGCGGGTCGACCGGGGGATCAGCCGCGTCTTCGCGTTGTTCGGCAAGCGCTGGACCGGCCAGATCGTCTCGGTGCTGCTCCAGCGACCGGTGCACTTCGCCGAGCTGCGACGGGCGATTCCCGGGATCAGCGAGCGCATGCTCTCGGACCGGTTGACCGAACTCGGCGTGGCCGGCCTGGTGCTCCGAGAGGTCGACGCGGGACCGCCGCTGCGCGTCGCGTATCGGCTCACCGAGGCGGGCGCCGCGATGGAGCCCGCGCTCAAGGAGCTGGGGCGATGGGCGGACACCTATCTGACGCGGGACGACGCGGCCGGCTCCGGGACCGGCTGCTGACCTCGTCCGGCCACCCCGCCCCGGCGCACCACTGCCGACCGCCGGACCCGCCCCCGGCGTGGCGTCCGTGCACGGGCCCGGCGGGTGTCGGGCATCCGGCGGTACCGTCGTGCTCGGTCGCTGGAGGACAGGGCCGCTGACCGGTCGGACAGCCGGGCAGCCGGAGGCGGTACGAGGTGGGGGAGGCGACGCTCCATGAGCGGAACCGAGGCGACGATGCCTGAGCAGCGGGCTGTGGGAGCGACGGGAACCGCGGCGACCGCGGGCGGGGAACCACGCATTCCGGTCGTGCCCGGGTTCGCCCGGCGTGGTGCCGCGAGTTCACCGAAGGCGGTGGGCAAGGCCCTCCGCGACGAGGTGCCGCGGTCCTCGCACGCCTCGCTGGTCCTGCCGCCGGGACGGCCGGACGCCGTGCGGGCGGTCGAGGAGTCGAACCGGGGCCGGGTGCCGGGCCTGACGCCGATACGGGTGGGCCGGATGGCGGCGACACCGTTCGCCTTCCTGCGCGGTGCGGCCGGGCTGATGGCCCACGATCTGACGGGCAGTCCGGTCACCGGGGTGGGCGCCCAGCTCTGCGGCGACGCGCACGCGGCCAACTTCGGCCTCTACGGCGATGCCCGGGGCAGCCTGGTCATCGATCTGAACGACTTCGACGAGACCGTCTTCGGGCCGTGGGAATGGGACCTCAAGCGGCTCGCCACCTCCCTGGTGCTCGCGGGCCGGGCCGCCGGCGCCGACGAGGACACCTGCCGCCGGGGCGCGCACGACGCCGTCGGCGCCTACCGGCGCACGATGCGGCTGCTGGCCCGGCTGCCCGCCCTCGACGCCTGGAACGCGATCGCGGACGAGGAGCTCGTCTCGCACACGGACGCGCGTGACCTGGTCGGCACCCTGGAGCGGGTCTCGGAGAAGGCCCGCAACAACACCAGCGCCCGCTTCGCCGCCCGCTCCACCGAGGAGTGCCCCGACGGCGGCCGGCGCTTCGTCGACGCCCGGCCCGTGCTGCGCCGGGTGCCGGACGCCGAGGCCGCGGTCGTGGCCGCCGGGCTCGCCGGCTATCTGTCCACCGTCTCCGAGGACCGGGTGCCGCTGCTGGCCCGGTACACGATCCACGACGTGGCGTTCCGGGTGGTCGGCACCGGCAGTGTGGGGACCCGGTCGTACGTGGTGCTGCTGCTCGATCACCGGGGTGAGCCGCTGGTCCTCCAGGTGAAGGAGGCGCGCCCCTCGGTGCTCGCCCCCTATCTGCCCGCGGTCGGTTTCGACGTGCCGGAGGTGGCGCACGAGGGCCGCCGGGTGGTGCTCGGGCAGAAGCGGATGCAGGTCGTCAGCGACATCCTGCTCGGCTGGGCGGACGTCGACGGCAGGCAGTTCCAGGTCCGGCAGTTCCGGAACCGCAAGGGCAGCGTGGACCCCGCAGCGCTCGCCGCCGACCAGGTGGACGACTACGGGCGGATGACCGGCGCGCTGCTCGCGCGGGCGCACGCGCACAGCGCCGACCCCCGCCTGCTGGCGGGCTACTGCGGCAAGAACGACGAGCTCGACGAGGCGGTGGCCGCCTTCGCGGTGACGTACGCGGACCGTACGGAGGCGGATCACGCCGAGCTGGTGCGGGCGGTCAAGGCGGGCAGGCTGGCCGCCGAGTTCGGCATATGACGGCTCCATGAGGCGGTGGAGCCCGGTTCGCGAGGCGCCGGGGATCTGCTCGTAGGGCGGTGGGGCCCTGCTCGTGAGGCGGTGGGGCCCTGTTCGTGGCGGGGCACGCCCCCGGGCCGGGCCCCACCGTGTGCGGCGCCGACGGGCCGTGGCCATACGCTGGACGGGTGACCCACGAAGCCGCCGGGGTGCCGACCACCCGGAACGATGAAGACCGGCAGGACAACGACCGGCCGGACGCGCCCCGACCCGCCCCCGGAGCGGGGGAGGTCCCGGGGGCGGAGGACGCTGCGGGGACGCCGGACGCTTCCGGCGCCGCGGACGCCGCTGCCGGGCAGGCCACCGGGCCCGAGGACGCCGCCCCGCGCCCCGAGGCGCGGCTGGCCAAGGCGGTGCAGGTCGCCGAGCAGGCGTTGATCGAGTTCGAGATCGCGGTGGAGACCTTCCGGGTGGAGGTCGAGAACTTCTCCCGGCTGCACCACCAGAAGCTCGGCCCGATGTACACCCGCCTCGACGAGCTGGACGCGCTGATCGCCGAGGCACGGGCCGCCCGGACCGGGGATCCGGAGGACGAGCGCAAGGCGCGGGAGGCGCGGGCGGTCGTCATGCCGATGCCCGGGGTCGACGAGCTGTTCCACGACTGGATGGACACCGACGGGCTGTCCCCCGAGGCCGCGGCGATGCTCACCGAACAGCCGGTCCGGCCGCCGAAGCGGGTCAGGCCGAGCGAGGAGGCCCGCAAGCTCTACCGTGACCTGGCCCGCAAGGCGCACCCCGACCTCGCCCAGGACGAGCCCGAACGGCAGCGCCGGGACGAGTTCATCGCGCGGGTGAACGCCGCGTACGGGCGCGGCGACGTCGGCCTCCTCAAGGAACTCGTGGCGGAGTGGGCGGCCGGCCCGGTGCAGCCCCTGACCCCGCTGAGCGAGAGCGAGGAGCTCTACGCCCGGCTGGAGTGGCTCAGCCGGCGCAAGGAGCTGCTGACGGTGCTCGCCAGGGAGCTGGAGGACGGCGCGATCGGCTCGATGCTCCGGATGGCCCCGGACGACCCGGATCAGCTGCTGGAGGACATCGCGGAGCAACTGCTGGGCGAGGTGTCCCGGCGCGAGGCCGAGCTCGCGGAGATGGTGCAGTAGCGTTCCGGGTGACTCCCCGCGTATGTACGAGGCCCCTGTATGAGGCCTCATGTACGAGGTCCAAGACCGCACGAGAGAAGGCATGACCCATGAACTTCGCCCCGCTGCCCTCGGTGGACGCCGCGGCGGTGCCGTCGGACGGCTTCGTCCTGGACGTCCGTGAGAACGACGAGTGGGCGGCCGGTCACGTCGAGGGTGCGCTGCACATCCCGATGAGCGACTTCGTGGGCCGGTTCGGCGAGCTGACCGAGTCCGCCGAGGACGGCCGGCGCGTGCATGTGATGTGCCGGGTCGGCGGCCGGTCGGCCCAGGTCACCCAGTACCTGGTCCAGCAGGGCATCGACGCCGTGAACATCGACGGCGGCATGCAGGCCTGGGACGGCGCCGGACGCCCGATGGTCACGGACAACGGGACGCCCGCCTTCGTCCTCTGATCCCCGGGCGGGCCTGGCCGGGCTGTCGGTGCTGTCGGTGCTGTCGGTGCTGTCGGTCAGCCGAGCGGGTGGGCGGCCAGCAGGTCGCCCAGGGCCTCCTCGTGGGCCGCCGCCGGGCCCAGGGAGAGCTCGATCTGCTTCGCCCAGGCGTGAAAGCGGTGCAGGGGGTAGTCGGTGTCCGCGCCGAAGCCGCCGTGCAGGTGCTGTGCGGTCTGCACGACGCGGCGGACGCCGTCGGAGGCCCAGATCTTCGCCACGGCGACATCGCCCGCCGCGGGCAGCGGCCCCCCGGCGTCGGCAGAGATCCGCCAGGCGGCCTGCCAGAGCGTCGCCTCCATCGCCCGCAGATCGATGTACCGGTCGGCTGCCTGGACGGCCACCGCCTGGAACGTGGCGACCGGGAAGCCGAACTGCTCGCGCCTGCCGGTGTATGCGGCGGTCATCGCGAGCACCCGCTCGCCCAGCCCGAGCGCGAGCGCGCAGGTTCCCGTGGTGAGCAGGGACCGCAGCCACTCCCAGCAGCCCGGGGCGTCGATCAGCTCGCGGTCCGACACCCGCACCCCGTCGAGCCGGACCTCGGCCAGGCGCTCACCGCTGGTGGAGACCTGGTCCGCCAGGGTGACGCCGTCGCGGGCACGGGGCACGAGGGCCAGGACCGGCCGGCCCCCCGCAGTGTGCGCGGGGATGGCGATCCAGTCGGCCACCTGGGCCCAGGGAACCGCGGACTGCACCCCGTCGAGCACCCAGTCGGAGCCCTCTGCCGACGCACCGCCGCTCTCCTCGTTTCCGCCGCTCTCCCCGTACGGCCGTGCGGCGACGGCGAGTTCGGCGGGATCGTGACCGCTGCGCCCGTTGGCGCCGACGGTCAGGATCAGTTCACCCCGGCCGGCCGGGGGCAGCAGCTCCGCCGCGAGGGTGCTCTCGCCGTACCGCTGGACCGCCATGGCCACCGCACAGCTCTCCAGCAGCGGGACCCTGGCCAGCACCTTCGCCGACTCCCGCAGGACCAGGCAGAGCGCGATCGGGTCGAGGCCCGCGCCTCCGTGGTCCGGAGACAGGGTGAGGCCGAGCAGATCCGTGCGTGCCAGCTCGTTCCACAGCTGTCGGTCGATGTCCTCCGCCACGGCGCCCGGGGTCAGGGCGGGACTGGGAGCGCGATCGGGTGCGACGTCCGAGAAGACCGCCCTGGCCGCCTCGACGGCCGCCTGCTGTTCCTCGGTGAAGGTGAAGTCCACTGTCCCGGCCTCCCGCTAACCGTGCACGACCTGACGGATCGTCAAGATAGAACAGGTTCTAGAGGAAGGGAACAGTGCGGAGGAACGGGGGTGCGGCCTCAGCGGTCGAAGTCCAACTCCACCTCCGGGGTGAGCGGATGCGACTGACAGGCCAGCACGAAGCCCGCCCCGGTCTCCTCCGGTTCCAGCGCGAAGTTGCGGTCCATCCGGACCTCGCCCGAGACGAGGAACGCCCGGCAGGTCCCGCACACCCCTCCCTTGCAGGCGTAGGGAGCGTCCGAGCGGCTTCGCAGCACCGTCTCCAGCAGGGATTCGGTGTCCTGCACGGGCCAGCTGCCCGAGCGGCCGTGGAGGGTGGCCGTCAGCACGGCGTCGGACGGTGCGGCGACCTTGACCACCGTCACGTCGGTGGGGCCATCGTCGACGTGGAAGATCTCCTGGTGGACCCGGGAGCGGTCGACGCCGAGGGTCTTCAGGGCCTTCTCCGTGCCCCGTACGAGGCCGAGCGGCCCGCACAGGAACCAGCCGTCCACCTCCGCCACCGGAAGCACGGCGGGCAGCAGGCCGGTGAGCCGTTCGGCGTCCAGCCGACCGGAGGGGAGTCCGGCCGACTGCTCCTCCCGGGAGAGCGCGGTGACCAGCTGGAAGCGGTCCGGATAACGGTCCTTGAGGTCGGCCACCTCGTCGAGGAACATCGTCGATGCCGCCGTGCGGTCGCTGCGGATCAGGCAGAACCGGGCCGTCGGTTCCCGGTCGAGCAGGGTGGCCGCCATGGACAGCACCGGGGTGATGCCGCTGCCTCCGACCACCGCCGCGAACAGACCGGGACGCGGCTTCAGGACGAAGCGGCCCATCGGAGGCATGGCCTCCACCCGGTCCCCGACGGCCAGCTCCTTCAGGGCGTACGTGGAGAACGCCCCGCCGTCGACCATGCGGATGCCCACCCGCAGGACCGGTTCTCCCGGCTGCTCGGTGGCCGGTGCGCAGATCGAGTACGAACGGCGGATCTCCTGACCGTCCACGGTGTAGCGCACGTTCAGATGCTGGCCGGGGGTGTGGCGGAAGGTCTCGCGCAGCTCGGCCGGCACGGCGAGCGTCACGGCCACCGCGTCGTCCGTGATCCGTTCGATCGCGCTGACCCGGAGCGGATGGAACATCTACAACTCCTTGAAGTGGTCGAACGGTTCACGGCAGGCGACGCAACGGCGCAGGGCCTTGCACGCCGTGGAGGAGAACCGGCTGAGCAGCTCCGTGTCCGTGGAACCGCAGTGCGGGCAGCGCACCGAGAGCGTCAGCGGCACGGGGCCGCCGTCGGCGCTGTGGGCGCGCGGCGGGGCGATGCCGAACTCGGCCAGCTTGCGGCGTCCTTCGGCGCTGATGTCGTCCGTCGACCAGGCCGGCGCAAGGACCGTGACCACGGAGACATCCGGTACGCCGTGGTCGTGGAGGACCCGCTCGATATCGGCGGACATCGCCTCGATCGCCGGGCAGCCGGTGTAGGTCGGAGTGAGCTGTACGGTCACCCGGCCCGGCCCGTCCAGCCGTACGTCCCGCAGGACGCCGAGCTCCGCCAGGGTCAGCACCGGCAGTTCGGGGTCGGGCACGGAGCCGGCGAGGACGCGCAGCTCCGCCTCCAGCCGGGTGTCGGTCACCATGACGCCCCCGGATGGCTGCGGTGCAGGTGCTGCATCTCGGCGATCATGCGGCCGAACGGCTCGGTGTGCAGGCCCTGCCGGCCCGCTCCGGCGGCCCAGCCCCCGGTCCGCCGGCCCGCCGGGAGAGTCAGACCGGCCCGCTCGACGACATCGGTGACGGCGGCGAGCCAACCGGACTCCAGCGCCTGCCAGTCGACAGTGGAGTCGAGCCCCTCGACCGGCTGGAACATCTCCCCGGTGAACCGCCACAGCGCGTCCAGGCCGCTCTGCATCCTGGTGTGGCTCTCCTCGGTGCCGTCGCCGAGTCTCAGGGCCCACTGCTCGGCGTGATCGCGGTGGTAGGCCACTTCCTTGACGGCCTTGGCCGCGAGGCCGGTGAACTCGCTTTCCCCGGCTGCCAGTCGCTCGTACAGCAGATGCTGGTAGACCGAGAAGTAGAGCTGCCGGGCGATGGTGTGCGCGAAGTCCCCGTTCGGCTGCTCGACCAGCTGGAGGTTGCGGAAGGCCCGCTCCTCGCGGAGGTAGGCGAGCTCGTCCTCGTCGCCGACGAGCGAGAGCAGCACCCGGGCCTGTCCGAGCAGGTCGAGGGCGATGTTGGCGAGGGCCACATCCTCCTCCAGGACGGGGGCGTGGCCGGCCCACTCCCCCAGCCGGTGCGAGAGCACCAGCGCGTCGTCGCCGAGGGCGAGGGCGGCGCTCACAGGTGCTTCACCCCGTCCGGGATCTCGTAGAAGGTCGGGTGGCGGTAGGGCTTGTCGCCGGCCGGCTCGAAGAAGGAGTCCTTCTCGTCGGGGGAGGAGGCGGTGATCCCGGTGGACGGGACCACCCAGATCGAGACGCCTTCCGAGCGGCGGGTGTAGAGGTCGCGGGCATTGCGCAGGGCCATCTCGGCGTCCGGTGCGTGCAGGCTGCCCGCATGGGTGTGGGACAGTCCGCGGCGCGAGCGCACGAAAACCTCCCACAGAGGCCAGTCGGTCGAGCTGCTCATGCCGTCTCCTCCACGTGGTGCGCGGTCGCGCTGTGCTGTGCCGGTGTCCGGGGCGATGACTGCGCCGGGGCGTGCTTGGCGGCGTACGCGGCTGCCGCGTCCCGGACCCAGGCGCCCTCCTCGTGGGCCCTGCGCCGCTGGGTGATCCGCTCTTCGTTGCAGGGGCCGTCGCCCTTGAGGACCGCCTGGAACTCGGCCCAGTCGATCGCGCCGAACTCGTGCCGGCCGAGCTCCTCGTTCCACCGGATGTCGGGGTCGGGGAGCTTCAGGCCCAGCGCTTCGGCCTGGGGAACGCAGATGTCCACGAAGCGTCGGCGCAGCTCGTCGTTGGAGTGCCGCTTGATCTTCCAGGCCATGGACTGCTCGGAGTGCGACGAGGCGTCGTCGGGCGGGCCGAACATCATCAAGGAGGGCCACCACCAGCGATTCACCGCGTCCTGGGCCATGGCGTGCTGGGCCTCGGTGCCGCGGCTGAGGGCGAGCAGCAGCTCGTACCCCTGGCGCTGGTGGAAGGACTCCTCCTTGCAGATGCGGACCATCGCGCGGGCGTAGGGGCCGTAGGAGCAGCGGCAGAGCGGCACCTGGTTGGTGATCGCCGCCCCGTCCACCAGCCAGCCGATGGCACCGACGTCGGCCCAGGTCAGCGTGGGGTAGTTGAAGATCGACGAATAGCGCTGGCGGCCCGCGTGGAGCTTGTCGAGCAGCTCCTCGCGGCTGGTGCCCAGGGTCTCGGCGGCGCTGTAGAGATACAGGCCGTGGCCCGCCTCGTCCTGCACCTTGGCCATGAGGATCGCCTTGCGGCGCAGCGAGGGCGCCCGGGTGATCCAGTTGGCCTCGGGCTGCATGCCGATGATCTCCGAGTGGGCGTGCTGGGCCATCTGGCGCACCAGCGTCGCCCGGTAGGCGTCGGGCATCCAGTCGCGTGGCTCGATCCGCTCGTCCGCCGCCACGGCCGCGTCGAACGCCGCGATGCGGTCCGCGTCCACCGCGTCCTCCGTGCCGAGCGTCTTCTGCGTCGTCTGGTCCGCAGTCACTGCCGCCATCCCGGGCTCCCTACCGACCGATCGTTCGGTTCCTTGACTTCAATGGTGAGTCGGAGGCCCGTAGGGTGTCAACCCTGTGGATAACTGAGTGGTGATCGACGGTGATCGGGGCGGGATGGATTCGGACCACGACAGCAGCTCTGCGGGCGGGGGGAAGGACGTCTGGCCGCAGGCGTTGAACCGGCCGGCCGAAGCGCAGGACACCCCCGAAGTCATACCGCCGACGCCGTCGTCGCCTGTGCCGGACCCCTCGGCCACCGGCCGGGGCATAGCCGGGCTCTCCTTTCCCTACCAGGTGGCCGCGGCTCTGGCGCTGTCCCTGATCGGGCTGCTGGCCTGCACGCAGGTGGCCATGGTGTTCCTGCACGTCGCCCCGTCCAACACGCTGTCCAAACAGCACGGGAAGACGATCGACCGCTGGATCTACCCGGAGTTCGAGCAGAACTGGAAGCTCTTCGCTCCCAACCCGCTCCAGCAGAACGTCGCCGTCCACGTGCGGGCCGAAGTGGTGGGGGCCGACGGCCGCCGCACGACCAGGTGGATGAACCTGACGCACGAGGACGGCGAACAGATACGCGGCAACTTCTTCCCCAGCCACGTGGACCAGAACGAGCTCCGCCGGGGCTGGGACTTCTACGTCAATTCCCACGACAGCGAGAACCGTCCCAACGGTCTGCGCGGGGACCTCTCCGAGCGCTACGTGCGGCGCATCACGATGCTGCGGCTGAGCGAGCGCGACTACGGCGGCACGATCGAGCGCATCCAGCTCCGCTCCGCGACCAGCTCCATCGCCCCGCCCCCGTGGAGCAACGAGAAGATCAGCACCCGGCCCGTCTACCGGGTACTCCCCTGGTGGACCGTGACGCCGAACGATCTTCCCGAGCGTGACGCGGGCCGGGACGAGGCGCACGGCGCGGAGGTGAACCAGTGACCATCCCCTCGCCCGCCGGCCCGCAGAACGCCGGCCCGCGGAACGCGGACACGCAGCCCTCGGCCCCTCAGCCGGCCGTGCTCGGCGGTGGCCCGGCCGCCCGTGCCCTCCAGCGCGTCACCGCCTCGGCCCTCGGCCCCTACCAGAGCGCCGTCGTCCGGATCGGCTTCGCCGCCACCTACCTCTTCTTCCTGCTGCGTGAGCTGCCGCACCGCCATGAGCTGTACGGCCCGGACAGCCCGTGGCACTGGGACCTGGCCCGCCAGCTCACGAACGGCAACGAGGCCTTCTCCGTCCTGATGTGGACGGACAACACGGTCTGGTTCGAGGCCGTGTACGCCCTCACGCTGCTGTCCGCGGCGGCGCTGCTGCTCGGGTGGCGGACCCGGACCATGTCCGTCCTCTTCATGGTCGGCGTGCTCTCCGTGCAGAACCGCAGCATCTTCATGGGCGACGGCGGCGACAACGTCGTCCACCTCATGGCGATCTACCTGGTGCTGACGCGCTGTGCCCAGGTCTGGTCGCTGGACGCCCGGCGCGCGGCGCGTGCCGCGCAGCGTGCCGCGGCGGGCCTGCCGCCCCCGCGGGACATCGTGGGCCCGGTGCTCTGGGTGCTCCTCGGCTACGCCCTCGTGGCGGCCACGTTGATGGAAGGACTCGGCGGCACCTGGTGGCTCCCCGCCCTGCTGTGGACGATCTGGCTCTCCGCCGCCGCCTGGTGGGCCGTGAACCGCTACCTGCCGCACGGCGAGCCCCGCACCCTGCTCGATGTGCTGGCCAACCTCGCGCACAACGCCACACTCGCCGTGATCATGGCCGAGGTCTGCCTGATCTACGCGACCGCCGGCTGGTACAAGATCCAGGGATCGCGCTGGCAGGACGGCACCGCGCTCTACTACCCGCTCAACCTCGACTACTTCACCCCGTGGCCCGCCCTGTCGGACATCCTGGGCGCCAGCGGGCTGATGGTGATGGTGCTGACGTACGGCACCGTCATCGTGCAGGTCGCCTTTCCGTTCACGCTGTTCAACCGGCGGGTCAAGAACGTCCTGCTGGTCGTGATGATCTGCGAGCACGCGGGGATCGCCCTGCTGCTGGGGCTGCCGTTCTTCTCCATGGCGATGATCGCGGCCGACGCCGTGTTCCTGCCGACGGCCTTCCTCATGTGGCTGGGAGCCCGCGCCACGATCGGCAGGCGGCGGCTGCTCTCCGGGCTGCCCGGCCGCTCGCGCACACCGGGGGAGCCCGGCGCCGCGTACGGCCCGGCCGGCCCGCCGGAGGCCGGGCCCGTGAAGGACGGCGGGGGCGGTACCGAGGAGCCCCGGCGCCAGGGTGGCGGCGGGGGCCATACGCTCGTCGGGTGAGCAGTGAGACCGGCAGAACCCAGCAGACCCCGACGGCGTCGGAACCCCGCCCGGCGGAAGACTCCCCGGCGGGGCCTCTTCAGGAGGAACCCCTCCAGGAGGAACCCGTCCAGTACGACGACGGCTACGGCCAGCCGGTCGGTGTCGGGCCGCACCCGCTGCCCTGGCCCGAGGGCGAGCGCTATGACCCCGAACTGCTGGCCCTGGGCGACCGGCGCAACGTCGGTGACGCGTACCGCTACTGGACGAGGGAGGCGATCGTCGCCGATCTCGATCTGCGGCGGCACGACTTCCACGTCGCCGTGGAGAACTGGGGCCACGACTTCAACATCGGCTCGGTGGTGCGGACCGCCAACGCCTTCCTGGCCAAGGAGATCCACATCGTGGGCCGGCGGCGCTGGAACCGGCGCGGGGCCATGGTCACCGACCGCTACCAGCATGTGCGCCACCACCCCGACACGGCGGACCTGACCGCGTGGGCGGCGGCCGAGGCGCTGCCGATCATCGGGATCGACAACCTCCCCGGCGCCGTACCGCTGGAGCGCACCGAGCTTCCGCGCCGCTGCGTCCTGCTCTTCGGCCAGGAGGGGCCGGGTCTGACCGAGGAAGCGCGTGAGCACGCCTCCCTGGTGTGCTCGATCGCGCAGTTCGGCTCGACCCGGTCCATCAACGCCGGCGCCGCCGCGGCCATCGCGATGCACGCGTGGGTGCAGCGCCACGCGGACGTCCCGGACCCCCGCCTCTGACGCCTGCCGGAGACGTGTCTAGGCCTGGCGGCGCACCTCCACCACGCGGAAGCGGTTGGCGACGAAGGCTCCGTCGCAGAGCGCCGCGTTCGCGGCGGGGTTGCCCCCGGAGCCGTGGAAGTCGGAGAAGGCCGCGGTCTGGTTGACGTAGACCCCGCCGGTCAGGTTCAGCGAGAGCTGGGCGGACTCGTCCAGGCAGACGTCCTCGACTGCGCGCTCCACCTCGGGGGACGTGGTGTAGGCGCCGACCGTCATCGCCCCCTTGTCGCGGATCGTCCGGCGGAGCAGGTCCACGGCGGCGGACGTCGAGTCGACGGCGACGGCGAAGGACACCGGCCCGAAGCACTCCGAGAGGTAGGCCGCGCCGTCGTCGGTCTTGGTGCCGTCGAGCTTCACGACGACCGGCGTACGGACGACCGCGTCGGGGAATTCGGCGTTCGCGACCGCACGCGAGGCGAGGGCCACCTCGCCCAGCTCACCGGCCGCCTCCACCCGGGCCCTGACGTCCGGGTTGACCAGCGCGCCGAGCAGGGCGGACGCGCGGGCGTCGTCGCCCAGCAGCCCGGTGACGGCGGCCGCGATGTCGGCGACCACGTCGTCGTAGGACTTGGCGCCGTCGTCGGTGGCGATGCCGTCCCGGGGGATCAGCAGGTTCTGCGGGGTGGTGCACATCTGGCCGCTGTACAGCGAGAGCGAGAACGCCAGGTTGGCGAGCATGCCCCGGTAGTCGTCGGTGGAGTCGACGACGACCGTGTTGACGCCGGCCTTCTCCGTGTAGACCTGGGCCTGGCGGGCGTTCTCCTCCAGCCAGTCGCCGAAGGCGGTGGAGCCGGTGTAGTCGATGATCCGGATCTCGGGGCGGACCGCGAGGGTCTTGGCGATGCCCTCTCCGGGCCGCTCGGCGGCCAGCGCGACCAGATTCGGGTCGAAGCCCGCCTCGGTCAGCACCTCGCGGGCGATGGACACCGTGAGGGCCAGCGGAAGCACGGCGCGCGGGTGCGGCTTGACCAGCACCGGATTGCCGGTGGCGAGGGAGGCGAAGAGGCCGGAATAGCTGTTCCAGGTGGGGAACGTGTTGCAGCCGATGACCAGCCCGATGCCGCGACCGGACGTGATGAACGACTTGTGCAGCTTCAGCGGATCGCGCTTGCCCTGCGGCTTGGACCAGTCGGCGGTCTCCGGGGTGCGGACCTGCTCCCGGTAGGCGTACGCGACGGCCTCCAGGCCGCGGTCCTGGGCGTGCGGGCCGCCCGCCTGGAACGCCATCATGAAGGCCTGGCCGCTCGTGTGCATCACGGCGTGGGCCAGCTCGTGGGTGCGGGCGCTGATCCGCGAAAGGATCTCCAGACAGACCAGGGCCCGGATCTCCGGTCCCGCCGCCCGCCAGGCGCCCGTGCCGGCCTTCATCGCCGGAAGCAGGACGTCCAGGTCGGCGTGCGGATACTCGATGCCGAGCTCCGGCCCGTAGGGCGAGACCTCGCCGCCGGTCCAGCCGTCGGTGCCGGGCTGGCCCAGGTCGAGACGGGTGTTCAGGACGGCGTCGAAGGCGGCCTTGCCCTCGGCCGCGCCGAGACTGCCCGGGGCGCCGCCCTCCCCGTAGGCCTTCGGGTGCTCGGGGTGCGGCGACCAGTACGCGCGGGTGCTGATCGCGTCGAGGGCCTGGTCGAGCGTGGGCCGGTGGGTCTCGGACAGCTGCTGGGGGGTGAGCGCGGCGGCCATGGCGGACCAACTCCTCATCGAGCCGGGCGGGGACGTACGGACGGAGTTAGAGTAACCGAACGATCGGTCGGGACAAGGGGCCCCGGGGAACCTGTGGACAACGTCGACGGTCCCCGCCCGTGCGGGGCCGATCCCTCATGGGGGAGGATCGCGGACATGACCACGGCCAAGCGGGACACGTACACACCGGAGACCCTGCTCACCGTCGCCGTCCGTGTCTTCAACGAGCGCGGCTACGACGGCACCTCCATGGAGCACCTCTCCCGGGCGGCGGGCATCTCGAAATCCTCCATCTACCACCATGTGGCGGGCAAGGAGGAGCTGCTGCGGCGAGCCGTGAGCCGGGCTCTCGACGGGCTCTTCGCTATCCTCGACGAGCCGGGGGCGCAGCGCGGGCGCGCGGTGGAGCGGGTCGAGTACGTCACGCGCCGGACGGTCGACCTGCTGATGGCCGAGGTCCCCTACGTCACCCTGCTGCTGCGCGTGCGCGGCAACACGAAGACGGAGCGCTGGGCGCTGGAGCGGCGCCGCGAGTTCGACCAGCGGGTGTCGGAGCTGCTCCAGGCGGCGGTCGCCGAGGGCGACCTCCGGGCGGACGTGGACATACGGCTGGCGACCCGGCTGCTGTTCGGCATGGTCAACTCGCTGGTCGAGTGGTACCGGCCGCAGCCGGGCGGTTTCCCGGGGGAGGAGCAGCTCGCGGACACCATCGTCCAGCTGGCCTTCGAGGGACTGCGGGCGAACGGCCGCTGAGTCCGCCCGTCGCGGTCAGGCGAGCTCGGCCGGCCGGTCCGGGCGCGGTCCGAGGTCGGTCTCCTCGAACACCAGCAGGGTGCGCGTCGAGAGCACCTCGGGGATGGACTGGATCCGGGTGAGGACCAGCTCCCGCAGCGCCCGGTTGTCCGGCGTGTGCACCAGGAGCAGTACGTCGAAGTCGCCGCTGACCAGGGCGATGTGCGTGGCCCCCGGCAGCGCCTGAAGCTGCTCGCGCACGGTGCGCCAGGAGTTCTGCACGATCTTGAGCGTGATGTACGCGGACGCACCCTGGCCCGCCCGCTCGTGGTCGACCCGGGCGCCGAAGCCGCGGATCACGCCGTCCTCGACGAGCCGGTTGATCCGGGCGTAGGCATTGGCGCGCGAGACGTGGACCCGTTCGGCCACGGAACGTATCGACGCGCGCCCGTCCGTCTGGAGGATGCGCAGGATGTCGCGGTCGATGGCGTCCAGCGGCCGCGCGGGCGGAACCGGGGCCTCCGCCGCCGGGCCGGCGGGTGCGGCCGACGGGGCGACCGCGGGCGCGGTCGGCGGCGTGACGACGGGCACGGCCTGGCCCGGCTCCTCGCCCCTGTCGGCCATTTGTTCAGCTGCCATCTGCCCGCGCCTCCCTGTTGTGGACGACCTGTTCCCATCCCAGGCTGTGGAGAACCGTTTGTCCACAGGCTGGCGGTGCCTGTAGCCAAAATGCCCCCGCGACCGAACAATCGGTAGGTGAGGCACACCACATCCGTGCCTCGCCCACCCAGCGACATCTCGCTCCCTGTCGGTACCCCGATCGACCACCCCCGATCTCCCTCGATGCCAGGAGGTGCTTCTCATGACGGTCCAAGAGCTGCCCGGCGCGGCCGCCTACCGGCCCACGCCGCCCCCGGCCTGGAAGCCGATCACCGACCCCGCCCCGCTGCTCCCGGACCCGGAGCCCTACCGGGTGCTCGGTACGGACGCGGTCGCCGACGTCGACCCCGAGCTGCTGCTCCGGCTCCACGCCGAGCTGGTCCGCGGGCGCCGCTACAACGCCCAGGCCACCGCGCTGACGAAGCAGGGCCGGCTGGCGGTCTACCCGTCGAGCACCGGCCAGGAGGCGTGCGAGATCGCCGCGGCCCTGGTCCTGGAGGAGCGCGACTGGCTCTTTCCCAGCTACCGCGACACGCTGGCCGCCGTCGCGCGCGGCCTGGACCCGGTCGAGGCGCTGACCCTGTTGCGGGGCGACCGGCACACCGGCTACGACCCGCGCGAGCACCGCATCGCCCCGCTGTGCACTCCCCTGGCCACCCAGCTCCCGCACGCCGTGGGGCTGGCGCACGCCGCCCGGCTCAAGGGCGACGACGTGGTGGCGCTCGCCATGGTCGGCGACGGCGGCACCAGCGAGGGCGACTTCCACGAGGCGCTGAATTTCGCGGCCGTCTGGAAGGCCCCCGTGGTCTTCTTCGTCCAGAACAACGGCTTCGCGATCTCCGTTCCGCTGGCCAAGCAGACCGCCGCCCCCTCCCTCGCGCACAAGGCCGTCGGGTACGGGATGCCGGGCCGTCTCGTCGACGGCAACGACGCCGCCGCGGTGCACCAGGTCCTCGGCGAGGCCGTGGCACGGGCCCGGCGGGGTGAGGGCCCGACCCTGGTCGAGGCGGTCACCTACCGCATGGAAGCCCACACGAACGCCGACGACGCCACCCGCTACCGGGTCGACAGCGAGGTCGAGGCATGGAAGGCGCACGACCCGGTGCGGCTGCTGGAGCGTGAGCTGACGGGGCGCGGGCTGCTGGACGACGAGGGCATCGCGCAGGCGAAGGAGGCCGCGGAACGCATGGCCGCCGCCCTGCGCGACCGGATGAACGCGGATCCGGAGCTGGCCCCGATGGACCTGTTCGCCCATGTCTACGCCGAGCAGACCAGCCAGCTCCGGGAGCAGGCGGCCGCCCTGCGTGCCGAGCTGGACGCCGAGCAGGACCACGACGAGCACGCCGGGGAGGCGGGACGATGACGACCGCGGCAGTGACGGCCGACGGACCTCGGACGAAGGCGAAACCGGCCACGATGGCGCAGGCGCTCGGGCGCGCGCTCCGCGACTCGATGGCCGAGGACCCCACCGTTCATGTGCTCGGTGAGGACGTGGGCACGCTCGGCGGGGTCTTCCGGATCACCGACGGGCTGGCGAAGGAGTTCGGCGACGACCGCTGCACCGACACCCCGCTGGCCGAGGCGGGGATCCTCGGCGCGGCCGTCGGCATGGCGATGTACGGGCTGCGGCCCGTGGTGGAGATGCAGTTCGACGCGTTCGCCTACCCGGCGTTCGAGCAGCTGATGAGCCATGTCGCCAAGATGCGCAACCGCACCGGCGGGGCCATGCCGCTGCCCATCACCGTGCGGGTGCCGTACGGCGGCGGGATCGGCGGGGTCGAGCACCACAGCGACTCCTCCGAGGCGTACTACATGGCCACCCCCGGCCTGCACGTCGTCACACCGGCCACGGTCGACGACGCGTACGGGCTGCTGCGGGAGTCGATCGCCTCGGACGACCCGGTGATCTTCCTGGAGCCCAAGCGGCTCTACTGGTCCAAGGCCGACTGGTCGCCCGAGGCCCCCGCCGCGGTCGGGCCGATCGGCAAGGCCGTGGTGCGCCGTACCGGGCGCAGCGCCACGCTGATCACGTACGGCCCCTCCCTGCCGGTCTGCATGGAGGCCGCCGAGGCTGCGGTCGCCGAGGGCTGGGACCTCGAAGTGGTGGACCTGCGCTCGCTGGTGCCGTTCGACGACGAGACGGTGGCCGCTTCGGTGCGGCGCACCGGGCGCGCGGTCGTCGTCCATGAATCCCCCGGATTCGGCGGGCCCGGCGGTGAGATCGCGGCCCGGATCACCGAGCGGTGCTTCCACCATCTGGAGGCTCCGGTGCTGCGGGTGGCCGGGTTCGACATCCCCTACCCGCCGCCCATGCTGGAGCGGCACCATCTGCCGGGAGTGGACCGGGTGCTCGACGCGGTGGCCCGGTTGCAGTGGGAGGCGGACAGCTGATGGCCAAGGTGCTCGAATTCAAGCTGCCTGACCTCGGTGAGGGACTGACCGAGGCGGAGATCGTCCGCTGGCTGGTGGAGGTCGGCGACGTCGTGGCCATCGACCAGCCCGTCGTCGAGGTCGAGACGGCCAAGGCCATGGTGGAGGTGCCGTGCCCCTACGGGGGCGTGGTGACCGCGCGGTTCGGCGAGGAGGGCACGGAACTTCCCGTCGGTGCTCCGCTGCTGACGGTCGCCGTCGGAGCGCCGGAGGGGCTGGACCTCTCCGGGGCTTCCCCGTCGTCCGCCGCGTCCTCCGCCTCCGCCACGGAGTCCTCGGGCGGCTCGGGGAACGTGCTCGTGGGGTACGGGACGGGCGCACCCGCCGCGAGGCGTCGGCGTATCCGGCCGGACCGACCCGACCGGACGGTCGTCCAGACCGCGGTGTCCGATGCCCAGGTGTCCGACGCCCCGGTGTCCGACGCGCTCGTGCTCGCCCCGGCGGCGTCCGGCACGACTCCCGCGGCCGTTGCCACCGTGACCGCTCCTGCGGCCGCGGCTGTCGCTGTGGGTGTGGTGAACGGGCAGGGGCCCGTGCCGGTGGTCTCTCCGCTGGTTCGCCGGCTGGCCCGGCAGCACGACATCGATCTGCGGCGGCTGGCGGGTTCGGGTCCCGACGGGCTGATCCTGCGCGCCGACGTCGACGGCGCGATCCGGCAGGCGGAGGAGACCGAGGCGGCGACGGCGCATGTGGCCCAGGCGCCGGACCGGGCACCTGTGGCTCCCGCTCCCCCGGCTGCTCCGGCCGCCGAACGGATTCCGCTGCGCGGGGTGCGCGGAGCGGTCGCCGACAAGCTGTCGCGGAGCCGGACCGAGATCCCGGACGCCACCTGCTGGGTCGACGCCGACGCCACCGAGCTGATGGCGGTCAGGGCCGCGATGAACGCCGCGACGGGCCCGTCCGCAGGGCCGAAGGTGTCGGTCCTGGCCCTGCTGGCGAGGATCTGCACGGCTGCGCTCGCCCGGTTCCCCGAGCTCAACTCCACCGTGGACACGGAGGCCCGGGAGATCGTCCGGCTGCCCGGCGTGCACCTCGGGTTCGCCGCCCAGACCGAGCGGGGCCTCGTCGTTCCGGTCGTACGGGACGCGCACACCCGTGATGTCGAGTCCATCGGGGCCGAGATCGCCCGGCTCACCGAGCTGGCGCGGACCGGGAAGCTGAGCCCGGCCCAGCTGACCGGAGGCACCTTCACGCTGAACAACTACGGGGTGTTCGGGGTCGACGGTTCCACGCCGATCATCAACCACCCGGAAGCGGCGATGCTCGGCGTCGGCCGGATCATGCCCAAGCCGTGGGTGCACCAGGGCGAACTGGCCGTACGTCAGGTCGTCCAGCTTTCCCTCACCTTCGACCACCGGGTGTGCGACGGCGGAACCGCGGGCGGCTTCCTCCGGTATGTGGCGGACTGCGTGGAGCAGCCGGCGGTGCTGCTGCGGACGCTGTAGCCGACGGGGCGGCGGCCCGCCGGACGCACCCCTGCGGGACCGGGTCTTCCGGCCACCCCGGCGGGGGCGTCGCTCCCGGCGGCCGCCCATACTCGACGTATGACCGCCTATGACGTGATCGTCCTTGCCGGCGGGGCCGCGAAGCGGCTCGGCGGCGCCGACAAGCCAGGAGTCCGGGTGGGCGGCCGGGCGCTGCTCGACCGGGTGCTCGCGGCCTGCGACGGCGCGGCACTCACCGTCGTGGTGGGCGGTCGTCGCGCCACCGCCAGACCGGTGCTCTGGACCCGGGAAGTGCCCGAGGGCGGCGGCCCGTTGGCGGCGCTGGGGGCGGGGCTGCGCCTGACGACGGCGGAGCGCGTTCTCGTCCTCTCCGCCGATCTTCCGTTCCTGGGCGCGGGGACCGTCGACGCGCTGCTCGCCGCCGCCGGACAGCCCGGCCGGGAAGGGGCCCTGTGCACCGACCCCGGCGGGCGTGACCAGCCGCTGGTGGCCGCCTACCGCGCCGAGCCGCTCCGCCGGGAGCTGGCCCTGCTCGCCACCGAGTACGGGGGCCTCGCCGGGCTGCCGCTCCGGCTCCTGACGGCGGAGCTCGATCTCGCCCGGGTCGACGCGGGCCCCGACGCCGCGTTCGACTGCGACACTTGGGACGACATCGCCGCCGCCAGAGCCCGGATCAGGGAGCATGGGGCCGTGCTGGACGAATGGATCACCTCGGTCAAGAACGAACTGGGAATCGAACTCGACGTCGACACCGGTGTCCTGCTCGACCTCGCCCGCGACGCCGCGCACGGAGTGGCCCGCCCCGCCGCACCGCTCACGACCTTCCTGGTCGGGTACGCGGCGGCCAGGGCGAGCGCGGGCGCGGGTCCCGACGAGGCCGCGGCAGCGGTCGCGGAGGCCGCTCGCAAGGCCACCGTCCTGGCTCTGCGCTGGGAAGCGGAAGCGACCGCGGAAGCGAAAGCTGAGACGAACGCGGAAGCGAACGCGGAGACGAAGCCCGACGTGGCGGGGCGCGAAGAGACCGGGACACCATGACCGGCCCCGACCCGGTCGGCCCCGGTCGCTCCAGCCGTGACGCGGACGACCTCGCAGCTGCCGAGGCGGAGCGGGCCGTGGAGCAGGCGCTCGCCCTGGTCGGCGGGGCGCGATCCGGCCCGGGCCGGGACCCCGACCGCCGACGGGACGCCTCCGCGGGCGACCCGCGCGGTGACGCGAACGACGCCCCCACCGGCAGCTCCCACGCCACCCTGAACAGCGCCAACAGCGCCAACAGTGCCGCCCCGGGCGGCCCCACCCCGACC
>NZ_JAAXYC010000076.1 GCF_018619185.1 Streptomyces sp. McG3
GAGCCGGGTCAGGCGAGATGGACGGTCCTGCTCCGGAGGACTTCCGCCATGGACTCGTCGCGCCAGCGTTCCAGAAGCTCGTGAAAGGCGACGGCCCCGTGCGGATAGGCGATGGGACCGTTGGGCCGGCCGCGCCCTTCACGGTTGTAGTAGCCGGGGGTGCACTCGGCGTGGAACCACTCGTGGTCGGGCGCGCCCTCGGCCAGGACGGCGATCCAGGCGTCCTCGATCTCGGGTGAGGGTTCGATGAGGGCGCCGCCGGCTTCCGCGGCCGCGATGAGGGCGGCGGCGTGGATGGCCTGCTCGTCCAGGATGTGGGTGAAGTTGACGCTGCTGGCGTTCTGGAGCGGCCCCATCTGCAGGAGGTTGGGGAAGCCGTTGCTCGTGAAGCCGTGGAGCGTGCGCGGGCCCTGCCGCGCCCACCTGTGCAGCAGTTGGACGCCGCCCCGGCCGTGGACGGGGAGCTTGCCGGAGTGGATGCCGGAGGTCCCGACGTTGAACCCGGTGGCGAAGATCAGGCAGTCGAGTTCGTACGTGGTGCCGGAGACCGTGACGCCGTGCTCGGTGACGCGTTCGATGCCGTGGGTGTCCGCGGTGTCCACGAGAGTGACGTTGTCGCGGTTGAACGCCGGGTAGTACAGGTCGGAGAAGGTGGGGCGTTTGCAGGCGTAGCGGTACCAGGGCTTGAGCTTCTCCGCCGTCCGCGGGTCCGTGACCGTCTGCTCGACGCGGGCGCGGAGTTCGTTCATCTTGGCGGCGTCGGCGGCCTCGTAGGCGGCTTCGAAGGCCTGCCGGTCACCCTGCCGCCGGAAGCTCGGCAGCAGCTTCTCCAGCAGGCCCGCCGACGCGGTCCACTGGTCCGCCACCAGATCCTGGTCGGCGCTCTCGCCGGAGACGATGCGGAGGTAGTTCTCCCGTCGCCCCCGGGCCCAGTCCGCGCGCTCCGCGCCCACGTCCCGGGCGGTGGTGCGGCGGTTGCCGCGTACGTCCACGGTGGAGGGGGTGCGCTGGAAGACGTAGAGGTGTGCGGCGTCCTCGGCCAGCATCGGGATGACCTGGATGCCGGTGGCCCCGGTGCCGACGATGCCCACCCGCTTGTCCGCGAGTCCGGCCATGCCGCCCTGGGGGGTGCCGCCGGTGTAGGCGTAGTCCCACCGCGAGGTGTGGAACGTGTGGCCGGCGAAGTCCTCGATGCCGGGGATCCCGGGAAGCTTCGGGTCGGTGAGGGTGCCGGTGGCGTTGACGACGTACGTGGCCCGGAATGCGTCGCCGCGATCCGTGGCCACGATCCATGTCTCGGACGCCTCGTCCCAGGTCAGCGAGGTGACCCCGGTGGAGAACAACGCGTCCGCGTACAGGTCGAACTTCCGTGCGACCCGCACCGCGTGGCGGCGGATCTCTTCACCGGGGGCGTACTTCCACTCCGGGACATAGCCGGTCTCGTCGAGCATCGGCAGGTAGACGTGGGACTCGACGTCGCAGTGGACTCCCGGGTACCGGTTCCAGTACCAAGTGCCGCCAAAATCGCCGCCCTTCTCCAGTATCCGGACGCTCTCGACGCCCTGCTGCCGTAGGTGCGACCCGGTGAGGATGCCGCCGAATCCACCGCCGATCACGGCGACGTCCACCGTGTCGTGGAGAGGGTCGCGCACGACCGGCCCCTCCGTGTATGGGTCCGCCGCGTAATAGCCGAACTCGGCGTCGGCGTCGCGGTACTGGGCGGCGCCGTCGGGACGCACACGCCGTTCGCGTTCGAGTCGGTAGCGCTGTTTCAGTGCGGAGAGCTCGTGGGGAGCCGGTGCTTGAGGAGTCGTCATGTGGGGTTCCTCGATCCGGATGGTGGGGCGGCCCCGGTCGGGCGGCCGTCCGCTACGGTAGCAACTACCGGACAACAGTGTCCGGTTGAGGCCGGGGAGGGGCAGCGACATTCGGCCAGGCGTTCTCCCTCCCATCAGGCCGCTTACTCCGCCCCCCTCGGAACCCGCCCACTGGACAGGAAGAGTGATCCCCCATGCAGCGACTTTCGGCCCGGTCCCTTTCCTCACTCGCCACCATCGGCGTGCTGATCCTCACCGGATGCGGTACGGAGAGCGGCGACCCGGAGGGCGAGGCGGCCTCGGTCTCCGCGGGCAGGACCCTCCGGGCGCAGAAGGTCATGCAGCTGACCCAGGTGCACGCCGAGACCGGGATGACCTTGCTGGAGGGGCCTGTGTTCGGCGACGACGGCGGCCTGATCGTCGTCGACGTCACGGCGCCCGAGGGCAAGCCCAAGGTCATGCACGTCGACGTCGCGAAGAAGACGTCCCGGGCGGTCCACACCGACGGCGAAGGAGCCTATACCTCCGCACAGTTCAGCCCGTACGACGGACGGCTCTACCTCAGCGACTTCGCGCACGGCGAGGTCGTGAGCCTGGCCCCCGACGGAGGCGACCCGCGGACCTTCTTCTCCGGCGAGGTCGACGGAGCGCGGATGAACCCCGACGACATCGCCTTCGACCAGGAGGGCAACCTGTACGTCAGCGACTCACGCGGTCTGTCCGAGGGCAAGGCCCACGGGCGCGTGGTGCGGATCGACCGGGAGAGCGGCGGGGCCACCGTCCTGGCCGAGGATCTGGCCGCGCCGAACGGGATCTCCTTCGACGCGGACTACCGGGGGCTGTGGTTCAGCGAGCTCACCGAGAACCGGATCTCCTATCTGCGCCTCGACGAGAAGGGCGAGGTGACGTCCCGGCACACCGCCATCCGCGTGGACGGCGGACTCGCCCAGACCGACTCGATCGCCGTGGACGCGGACGGCAACCTCTACCAGGGGCTGCACGGCCGGGCAGCCATGGCCGTGTACGACCGGCACGGTGAGCGGCTGGCGACGGTGGAGCTTCCCGCGCGGGCCGAAGGCCTGGAGTCGGCGACCAACGTGGCCATCACACCCGGCGGCACCAAGGCGTACATGACCGTCAGCGGTCCCGCCGGGGGCTACCTGTACGCCTTCGACGCGCTGGCGGAAGGCACTCGGCAGTCCAACGGCGGCTGACCCGGACCCCGGCTCAGCCGCCGAAGGCCCGCACCGGCCCCACCTCGACGCCGAGCAACCGCCAGGCGGCCAGCGCCCGGTGCTCGCGCTGCTCGCGAGTGGGGCCGATGACCGCGGCGGAGACCATGGCGACCGAGAGCACGAGGTCGTCCCCGGCACTCAGCCGATGACCGCGGGGGAGGTGTTTGCGCAGAGCACACTCCACCCGCTCGGACAGGGCAACGGCGTGCGCGCGGATGCCCGAGCGCCCGCCCGCCCGGTCGGCGTGCAGAAGACCTATGAAGGCCGCCGACTCGGCAAGGTGCCACGTCAGCACACCCAGCACGGCGTCGAAGGTGGCGTCCTCGTCCGCGGCAGCCTGTTCGACCTGCCGCACGTTCTCCTCCAGGACCGCTGCCACCGCGGCACTCCGGTCGGGAAAGTGCCGGTAGAGGACGCCCTGCCCCACCCCGGCCCTGCGCGCGATCGCGGAGAGCGGCGCCTCCAGACCATGCTCGGCGAAGACCTCCCGGGCGGCGGTGACCAGAGCGGCCCGGTTACGGGCGGCGGCCTTCGGCCCGTCGTTCGCCGGCCGCCGCCCGTCCTGCTCGATGTGCTCCGTCACCCCGGCAGCGTACCGGCCGTGCAGGCGCCCGTTGACCGCTCACGACCGTGCCGGCCGGGAGTCTGAAGACAGCTCCGCGCGCGATCTCTTCCGGGTGCCCCTGAGCCGGGTCCACTTCATGGCCGGGATGTCGTCGGGACAGTCCCGGCCCAGCAGATACGCGAGCCCTTCGAGCGGCCGATCGATGCCGGGCAGCGGACGGACAACGCCCGGAGATCCTGGCTCGCCGGTGCGGGTGCTGGGCCGGATGCGGTCGTGGAAGAGCTTGCAGGACCGACTTCCGGCCACTCACGGAAGGAGTGAACCTATATGACGGGTGCATACGCACTCCGCGACCGGCGGGGGAGAGTATGTCGACGGCTGCCCATGTCACCAGTCGCACTGGCGGCTTGGCTTGATTCGTGTGGGTACCATCGTCGCTACACCCACGTCGAAAGCCGAGGACCACATGTCTGGAAACCTTCCCGCTCCCAGCGTCACGGCAGACTACGCCCAGCGGGTCGCCGACGACCTGTCGGCGACCCGGAGCGAGCAGGAGCGTGTGCGCACCGAACTCGCACGGCTGCAGGACGACCTTGTCCGCCTGGAGGACAGCGAGCAGGTTCTGACGAAGATGCAGGAAGTGCTCGGCGGCACGCCCAAGCAGACGACCAAGCAGAGGAAGAGCTCCAAGGGAACCGTGGTCCCTGCGGCCCGGCGTTCCAACGGCAGGACGGCAGCGGGGAAGTCGGCTGCCACCACCAGGAACAAGAGCTCCAAGAAGACGGCCACGCCCAAGAAGGCAGGAGAGCCGACGTGGCTGGAGCTGACCGCCGCCTACCTGGGAGGACAGAGCGAACCCAGGTCAGCGGCAGAAATCGCAGCCGCGCTCACCGAGGCGCATCCTGACCGTTCGGTTCAGGTGCCGGTGGTGCGCAACACGCTGGAGCAGGGTGTGGCGCAGGGGCAGCTTGAGCGTTCCAAGCAGGGGCGTTCGGTCTTCTACAGCCCCGCCTCCGCTACCCCGGCCCCGTCCGACTCCTAGCCGGCTGAGCCGGTTCGAGCTTCGACGAAGCGGGAACCGGCCGCCCAGCGAAACCCATGCCCCTACCCCGTGCCGCCCTGGTCTCTCTTCTGGCCCCGACTGCGGACCCGGACCTGACCGGAGGCCCACAGCCACCGGGTGAAGCGGGTCCTCGTCACCGGCTCCGACCGGTTCACCCTGGACAGGGACGCCCGGATCGGCAACCCCTCGGGCGCGAGCTCGCCTGGGACGGCACCCGGATACGGACCGGAGGGCCCGGCCCGGATCGAGACGGTCGACTTCCCGGTGCGCTGGGCGGACTTCGGTGAGGGAGCCCGTCGAGCGGTCCCTGGCTCGGCAGTTGTCCGTCCGGACCTGTCCACTACCGTCAGCCAGGGCCGTCAGGGCGGCTCGACGTGGAGCGCATCAAGGGCGCCTTGCGCGGTGGCTTCCCCGACAACGAGAACGCGGCGAGCGCCGGGGCCGTCCCCGTCGACCACTCGAGGTCACCGAGATCCCGGCGGCGGCGCCCAACCGGTGACCGGGCCGAACGGACCCATGTGAGGGAACTGGTGAGGACGGCGGTGGACACGTCCGGCCGAGCAGCGTGTATGGCTGTGTCGCTGCTCCGTGTGCCCAGTCACCTGGACCATGCGCCCTTCAGAACCACCCGGCGACGTACGGCTTTCTCGTCCAGCCGTCGAACTTCTCCATGATTCCGGTACAAAGTGACTGGACGGTTCTGCCACCTGACGGGGCACTGTCATAGCTTGAGATCTAACCTCGCATCCCACCGGAATGGATTGTGACCTGGCGCTTTGGCCAAGCCCGAAGCCTGCTCGAGGGCTGGCGCGGGTTCTGGAACACCTGCAGCACGGCCGTCCGTCTCACCGGTGTTCCGCAACTCCCGGAAGCGGTCACATCCAGCTGCGTTCCTCAGTGGATACGCCGGGTGTGGGCGAGTAGGCCGGTGCCGCGTACTGGCGTTCGTGGTGTCAGTCCGCGCGGACTGATTCCCAGCGCTGCGGCGATCTCGGGGGCCATCTCGTGCCCGCCCCATTTCCACTCGTCCTCGGCCTCACTGCCTCTGGTGCTCTCGTCCCAGGTCGGCGAGAGTCCGAGTTCCTCCCGACGGGACCTCTCCAGTGGGAGCGGCTGTCCCAGCGTGAAGAGCGCGTCTTCGTCGGGCAGCCCGGTTTCGCGGTACCGCCGCACCACGTTGCCATCCTCGGCGATGAGCCAGGCCGACCCGTCTCCCTGCATCCCGTAGTAGTACGCCTGCGCCTGGCCGTACCGGCTGCTGAGATCAGCGCAGAGTCGCAGCATCTCGTCACTCGTTTCGTCGTGGCACGGATCGCACCACGGGCCGATCACCAGCGTCCATCCGTCGAGCTCAGGACTTATGTAGACCCGGGCGAGCCCATCGGTCCCCCCGTGGCCATCGTCTTCGATGACGACAGCGGCCTCCGCGAACGTCACGGACCTCGACCGGACGAGACCCAGGGTTGCCATGACCCCCGCCTGGTCGCCGGTCGGCACCGCGATCCAGCACAACCAACACGTGGACAGAGGCAGTGGCTGGTCGTCCGTCGAGATCTGCACAATCACACGATGCCATGACGGAATCCCCGCCCGGATCTGAGGTCAGAACTCAAGCATAGAGGCCGTGCCAGAACACGCTGCTCGGCTCGGGTGCCGGCGAGGAGGTAGACACCTCACGGTGCCGAACGGTCAGGCCGGGGCCGTAAGAGACCGGTGCGGCGTGCTGGCTGTCTCGATTGCGGGCAGCGGGATGCGATGGACGAAGTGGGGTTCATGGAGTCATTGGCCGAGCAGGGTGTGACGGTGTTGTGCAAGGTCGACGCCGAGCGCATGCGCGATGGAACGCCACCGGCTAGATCGGTCCCGTCCCATGCGCCGCCGCACCAAGGCCTTCACCCGAAGGCGGAAAGCGGCGAATTCCTCAAACAGCTGGCGTTTCTCGCGGCAGTGGCAGAGCCGGCCGCGCATCCGGTTGAAAATCCTGCGCCGGGCGGCGGAGTGTCCGTCGGAACACTTTTCGCGCCGTCGCCGGTGGTGGGCTTCGGCTCCCATGAAGGCCGTCAGGGACGCGAAGCGAGCCGATCTTTCCCACGGGGTGCTGGAACTGGCTTGCCAACTGTTCTGTCCAGGGCGACTTGAGCGGTTGTGCCGACCGCTGGGGTCAGTAGCGCAGGCGAGCCTCGGAGCCGTTGATACGCAGCACGCAGTTCCTGAAGACTTGCAACGGAAGCTGCTGGCCATCGGCCGCAGCCAGTCTGAGCTCCAGCTCCAGCTCCAGCTCCTGCAACGGCTTGACCACAGCGGCAGTTCGAGTCCCATCCGGGTCCGAGCCCGTGAGGGCCGCCCACGCCTCGAAAGACGTCCTTACGCTCTCCCAACCAGGCCCCGGGGTGAAGTGCGCCAGGAAGAACGGCTGATCACAGCCGTACTCGCGTAGCTCACCGACCACTACGTCCCCCCGCAGGAGCCGCCACTGCGTCATCAGGCGCCCCGTCCTCCACCGCCCAGCCGAGATCGCATTCTCGCACCGTCCCAACCGTCCGGCCAAGCGCTTCATTCCGCCAGTGCACGATCATGAAGCTCAACAGCACCGACTAGGGAATCGCTCCGCGGGATGCACACGTCAGAGCCGCTGTCGATCACCGCGGGGCAGGACAGCTTTTCAGGCCGAGTTGCTGCCGCCTGGAAGGCCTCTGGTGCCGCTCTGTCGGGCGATGAGTGTCGAAACATCGGTTTACTGGCTTGTTCGTTATTAGGACAAGCATCCATCGGCTTTGCCGACCGACCGAACCGTCAAGGATGAGGGCCGGTACCGGTTCGACGAAAGGTAAGTAGGCATGGCGGATTGGGTGAAGGTCGCGGGGAGTCTCTCGGCCATCTCGGCGGGGTCCAGGACGACGGTATGGGGTGTGAACTCGGCACATGCGATCTACCGCTACACGAACTACGACGGCAGCCCGTGGATCAACATCCCCGGAGCGCTGAGCGACATCGGTGCGGCGGCGGACGGCACGGTGTGGGGCGTCAACGCGGGCAACCAGATCTACCGGTACACCGGCGACCAGGGCGCGACGAACTGGCTGGGCATCAACGGCAGCCTGGTCCGAATCGACGCGGGATCCCGGACCAACGTGTGGGGTGTGGACTCCGCCGGCGGTATCTACCGGTACACGAACCACGACGCCAACCCGTGGATCAAGATCCCGGGCGCGCTGAGCGACATCGGCGCCGGGGCGGACGGCACCGTATGGGGGGTCAACAGCAGCAACCGGGTCTACCGGTACACCGGGGACCAGGACCCCTCGGATCCGTGGGCGGACGTCGCGGGCAGTCTTCAGCGGATCGCGGTCGGGTCCCGGACCAACGTGTGGGGTGTCGACCCGGCCGGCGGTATCTACCGGTACACCAACAACGACGCCAGCGGCACCAACCCGTGGATCAGGATTCCTGGTACCGCGACCGACGTAGCCGCGGGTGCCGATGGCACCGCGTGGCATATCAACACTGCCGGTGAGATCTACCGGTACACCGGAGACCAGCCCAGCTGATACCACCCCTCCACCCAACTGTTCGTGCGGGCCCGGACCTCAACCGTCCGGGCCCGCACAAGCGGGCGATGGGGCCCGCGATCGGCAGGATGCGCACACTCTCCGCAATCTGGGAGTCTGCCGCGCCACCGGGAGCCGCTTCAGTGCGGGTTCACCACGATGGGCCGCCAGCACACCGTGTTCAGGTCCTGGGGGCACGGGAGGCGCCGGTCTCCGGTCGGCGTGCCATCGGGCAGCAAGGTTGTTCGTGTTCTGAGTGGTGGTCCGCGCTCCTACGATGGTCTGGCGACGCGGGGGGTGAGGACTCTCTCCGGACGGGTGCCCACGCGAGCGCCGTCATCGATGAGCCGTCCCTCCCGCGCGCCGGGCCGGGGAGGGGCCCGGGGCTCGCGTCGACGGGTCTTCATCGCGGTGTGGGGAAGACGTCAAGTGGTCCCGGCGGTCCGCTCAGTGCCCACTGCTCTCGTAGTAGCGGGATTGCCGTTGCCAGAAGCGGTAGGCGGTGTACATGAGCACGACGCCGATGCCCGGAGCGCCCCAGGCGAGCCATTCCGGCACGGCGAGTTCTTCCTCCCGGTCCATCAGTACGGTCGCCGGCAGATAGGCGACGAAGGCGAGCGGGAAGACGAAGGTCAGCCCGAAGCCGGCCACCGGGCCGAAGATCTTCAGCGGGTAGTTGCCGAAGTCGCTGAAGATCATGTCGATGGCGAACTTGATGGGGGAGACCCTCTTCATCCTGAAGACGAGTGCGGAGGCGGCCAGTTGCAGGGAACCCTCGACCAGCGCACCGCCCACCACCGCGAGCAGGAGGAAGCTGACGGCTCCCGGCGACCAGTCGACCGGCGCGGAGGCCGAGGCGATGGACAGGAGAACCGATCCGCCCGCCAGGTCGCCGAGCGAGCTCAGCCGCACCCTGCGGGTGAGGAGCTGGACCAGCGGCGGCACCGGTCGAACGAGGTAGCGATCGTATTCGCCCTCGATGACGACCTCGTCGACGTGGATCAGCTGGTGACCGGGGAGCAGCCACAGGCCGTGCGCGGTGAGCCTTATGCCGTAGAGGAAGGCGATCTCTCCCAGTCCCCAGCCGCCGACCTGCCCGAATCGGTCCAGCACCGCCCAGATGAAGGCCAGCCCGACACCCTGGTAGAACAGGCCGCCGATGATGTTGATGAACAGGTTCCCCCGGTACTGGAACTCGGCGCGGAACGCCGCACCGGCCAGCAGCAGATAGACACGTGGGCCTCGCATCGTCCTTCATCCCCCCTGTGACAGGACGCGGCGCCGAGCGCGCGACCAGACGAACGCGGCCAGTGCTCCGAGGGCGGCGATCCACGCGAGCTGGACCCCGAGTGCGGCCGCGATGCCGGCACCCTCGACCTGGCCCAGGTAGACGGCCGCCGGGGTGTACGCGGTGGCCTGGAAGGGAAGCCATTCCGCGGCCGCCCTGACGGGGCCGGGCATGAACCACAACGGGACCAGGGCCCCGGAGAAGAACTGCGCGACGAAGCGGTAGGCCATGAGGGCGCCGCTCACCTCCAGGGTCCAGAAGGACACCATGCCGAGCAGCAGCCCGAGCAACTGGTTCACGAGCAGCGCGCCGATCAGCGCCACGGGGTAGGCGAACCCCGCGGCCGCCGAGGCGGGTGCCCGGCCCGCGCCGATCAGCAGCGCGAACGGCAGTGCCACCAGCAGGACCGGGACCGCCGCCGATGCCCACCCGAGCTGGCCGGCGAGCATCTGCCCGGGGAAGCCGATGGGCCGCAGCAGGTCCACGGCGACTTTCCCCTCCCGTACCCGCTGGTCTATGGGGGAGGACCGCCACGGGCTGACGAGGTGGTACTGGAGCGTCGTCAGCGTCGCGTACGCCGTCATGGTGGTGAGGCCGAGCCCGTCCACCTCCTCACGGCCGTCGTAGAGGGCCTTCCATACCACCGTCAGCAACCAGATCTGGAGGAGCATCATCGCGAAGGACGACAGATAGGCGGTGCGGTAGGTGAGGGCGGCGCGGAACTCCATCCGGGCACAGGCGAGATGAGCCTGCAGCAGCACCCCGAGTGGCTGCTTCGTGGCGGCGCGGTCCGTCGGGGCGGTCATCCGCGGTCCGCGTAGATCCGGTGGATGACGCTCTCCAGCTCGGGTTCCACGATCGACAGATCGGTCACCCGGTGCTGAGCCAGCACCGCGGCCACCAGTTCGGCGGGTGGTGTGCGGACGGGGTCGAAGCGCAGCCACACCTTGCCGCCCTCCCGGCGGACGACCTCCGCGCCCTCGACGCTCTCCAGCCGGTCGGTCTGTACCACGAGTTCGCGGTGCGGGGCGTAGCGGGCCTTCAGCTCGTCCACCGCGCCGTCGTAGGCGACCTTGCCGTGGTCGATGAGGATGATCCGGTCGCAGAGCTCCTCGACGTCGTCGAGGTCGTGGGTGGTGAGGACGACCGTGGTACCCGAGGCGCGGTTCAGCTCCCCGACGAAAGTGCGTATCCGTTCCTTGGCGATGACGTCGAGCCCGACGGTCGGCTCGTCCAGGTAGAGGATGTCCGGATCGTAGAGCATCGCGGCGGCGAGGTCGCCGCGCATCCTTTGGCCAAGGGAGAGCTGGCGGACGGGGGTGTCGAGGAACGGACCGAGGTCGAGCACCTCGCTGAACTGCCGCTGCTTCTCGCGGAACCGGGCCTGTGGTACGTCGTAGAGACGGCCGATCAGCCAGAGCGAGTCGCGCAGGGGAAGGTCCCACCAGAGCTGGCTGCGCTGGCCGAAGACCACGCCTATCCGGCGGGCGTTGCGGGACCGGTCTCGCCAGGGGGTGGTGCCGGCGACCGTGACGGTGCCGGATGTGGGGACGAGGATGCCGGTGAGCATCTTGATGGTGGTGGACTTGCCCGCACCGTTGGGGCCGAGATAGCCGACCATCTCACCCTGCTGGACCTCGAAGTTCACGCCGTCGACCGCACGTTTGACGGTCTGCTCGCGTGTCAGCAGCGTGCGGATGCCCGCGAAGGCGCCCTCCTGCCGTTTGGGTCGGCTGAACTCCTTGACGAGGTCTGCTACCTCGATGACGGGCATGGATGCCTCTCCTGGAGCGGGCCGGGCCCTGTCGGGCAAGGTCTGAGAGTGTGCACACAGGGGCTTGGTCTAGTCCAATCATTTTTGGTTCGGCCGGTGCTCATGCGCAGGGGTGAAGGCCTCCGGTGGGCCGTCGGTCCGCCGGAGGCAGTTCCGCGCCTCGTCGGACCGGCGTTCGGAGAGGGGATGCGCCGGGGTAGGGGTCCACACCGGGGGCCTTGACCCGTGTGCTGGTCACCGATCTGGATCCCGGTCCGGGATCGGCCGACGGGACGCTGCGTTCAGCGGCCATGTGTGCCGGTTCCGGCGCTGTTTCGACTGCCGCTGGGCTGGACTGTCCGGCGGAGCGACGGTGAACGGCGTCGGGCCAACGGGGGAGAGGGCTGTGCCCTGGCGTGCGAGACCGCCTCGGGAGTGCGCGTACCTCTTGCTGGAGATGCCGCTCCGCCTGTGCCCGGATCCCGGCCCCGTGCCGTAGCCGAAGGTTTCCCTTGAGCGGTCTTGCCAGGGTGTCCCGGGGGAGAGGGAGAGGGCCTCCACCGGTGTCAGTGGCGCAACGGGCTCGCCGTCATCTGCACACCCGTCGCCTGCTTCCCGGTTGCCGGGACTCCGGTCTGCTTCGTGTGCGGAGCCACGGGTTTCGACGGTGTCCGAGAGGACTGCGGCGCAGTCGGCCGGTCCATCGTGCTGGAGACCACGCTCTGCTCCGACCGCGCCTGCATTCGGGCTGCCAGGTTCTGACCGGGAAGGTGTGGCCTTCCCGGCGAGCCGTTCCTGGTTGCCTCACACGAGCTGATCGTGAGGGGTACCCGTTCCTGTGGATGATGGCGTTGAGCGATCAGGCGATCGTCACTGATCCGCGAGGAGGCCGGGGAGTCTGCGCATGTCGTCGAAGACGACGGTGCCGGGTCCTTCGAGTCGGCCCACGGGAGTCGTTCGCCCGTCGTAGGCGAAGGCGCGCATGCCTGCGGCTCGGGCTGCTTGGAGACTGTACTGGCTGTCCTCGACCACGGCGCATGCCTCGGGTGCGATCCCCATCCGCCGTGCGGCGTGGAGGAAGAGGTCCGGGGCCGGTTTGCCGTGCTCGACCTCGGTGGCGCTGAAGATGCGGCCTTCGAAGCGTGGGCGGAGACCGGTGATCCCCAGGGTGAAACGCATCTTGTCGTGGCTCCCGCTGGATGCCACGCAGGTGGGGAGATGCGTGAGCGCGTCGAGGGCGTTGACGATGCCCTCGACGGGGGTGAGTTCGGCGGCGAGCGCATCGTGGTAGAGGGGCTTGAACTCCTCGGCCAGGACGAGTGCGTCCACGGGCACCGCCATGCGTTCGCTGTCGACCAACACGCCGTTCGCAGTCGAATATGACGAGTTCAATTGGTTGGATCATGCCCGCACGACAGAGGGGCGGTCCCCGTCATGCGACAGCGGTGACCTCGGGGCGTTCGGCAAGGTGTCCGCGTCCGAAGCGGGCACCGGCCCGGACCGGGGCCACCGCGTGCGGTGCGTGGACCACGTGCCGGCGGGCCTGTGAGGAATCGATCGGCAGCCAACCGGCCCAACGATGTGCGCCGTCGAGGTGATGATTCGAGCACGGCCACGAAGCCGGTGGTGCGGCCCGTACCTGCCGACTGGGCCCCGCGCCCGATGGGGGCGCGGCCCGAGACCCTCGCCGACTCCACCATCTGTGGGACGGTCCGGTGCGAGGGGCCCGGGTGGGCCCGTCCTGCAAGCGCGCGATGTACCTGTCTACTCGCAGGGGTGGGGAGCAGGGGAGACGAAGCGGGCAGTCGCGTCCGACCCGCCGCTTCATGGTTGAGGAGGGCCAAGAGGCAGGGGAACTGGCCCTCCCCTTGTACGTACTCTTGCGCTCACTTGATCTTCGGTGGACCGCGCAATCTTCGATGCGGCCAACTGATCCTCCATCGATGTGGTGCGGGGCCCAGGACCAGCATGGCATCAGTACGCCATTCATGCGCGAAACGTACGCATGTTGTACGCACGACGTACGCTCTATCAGATAGGGTGTTGTCAGGAGGTGTTCCATGTCGGAGTTGTTCGACGCGGTCGACGCGCTACTCGCGTCCCGCGCCACGCTGCCGCCCCCGGCGGAGCGCAAGAGGTTGCGTGCCGCGCACGGTCTGACGATCGACGAGGTCGCCACCGCGCTGAAGGTCCGCCGTGCCACGGTGTCCGGGTGGGAGTCCGGCAAGACCGAGCCCCGCCCTCCGGAGCGCGATGCCTACGCCCGGCTCCTGGACAAGCTCGCGGAGCTGTACCCCGCCGCCCCTGACGCCCCGGCGCCGGCCACGGTCACCGCCGCATCCGCCCCGGCGGAAGCGCAGCCCCTGCCCAGCAGCCCGGCGCCCGAGGCTGCCGGAGTGACGGCAACCGAGCACGCCCAGGCCCCTGCCTCTGCTCCCTACTCCGCTGCTCCGGTGGCCGTGCCGCGTCCGGCGCGCCCCAGCAGACCGACATCGACGACGCCGTCGCGCCGCCCGGGTGCGCAGCAGGCGGCTACGGCCGGCACTCCGGCGGGCGGTGCTGATCCGCGGTTCGAGAACGGCCCGCTGGCGGTCGTCGACGTCGCCGACGGCCAGGTGGTGGCGTACTGCGCCGGCGGCCTGGTCCTGGACGTGCCCGCCAAGTCCATCCCGTCCTTGGTGGATTGGACCCTGCGCGAGGCGAAGCTGGGGCAGCCCAAGCTCAGTGGTCCGGGCAAGGACGCCGATCCGCTGCTCGTGCTCACCGAGGCCGCACTGGAGCGCTACGGTCTGCCCGTCGCCCTCACCGACGAGGAACGGCTCGCCGGGCGGATCGCGGAGGGCCACAAGGTCATCAAGCAGCTGACCCGCGCCGACTGGAAGCTGACGAAGCGGGGGTTCGGCCCGTGGGCGCGGATCTACCGTCCCGCCACCGGTTCGGAGCGTGCTTGCGTGCAGCTGTGCGTCCCTTCGTGGAACGCGCTGGACACCCGGCACTGGGGCTTGGCCGGGCAGCTGGCGCCCGCGGAGCTTGCCCGTGTGCTGGGCGTGTACGCATCGCGGGTGATGACCCCGCGCGGATCGACCGCTGTCACCGGTCTGGAACTGATGACCGCCCTGCATCCCCCGACCCGGGCCTCCGAGCCGGACGTGACGGGCAAGCGGCACTCCGAACACAATCCCGGCAGCCTGGGCAAGGACCCGGTGGACTGCGCGCCGTGCGAGGCCCCCGACGGGCACCCTCTCCTGAAGGACCTGCCGCGCTTCCACGTCCGCGGCCCGGGCGAGAAGCTGTTCGAGGAGGCGTACGACTGGGCGCGGCCGATGACCGATGCCGAGTGCACCCTGCGGCACCTGGTCGGCATCGACGTGAACATGGCTTTCGCCGCCGGTGCCAACGGCCTGACCGTCGGGCTCGGCGCGCCGACACACGTCAAGAACCCGCTGTTCGACCCGAAGCTGCCCGGCTCCTGGCTGGTCGACCTGTCCCATGTGGATCTGTCGAGGGTGAGGATCGGCAAGGACAAATGGGCGGACCTGGACGCGAGTCTGCTGCCCTCCCCGTTCACGCCGAAGGGCGAGCGCCCCGAGGGGCCGGCCTGGTACGCGACACCGACCGTGGCGTACGCGATGGAGCTCGGTTACGACGTCGCGCCGCTCGAGGCGTACGTCCGGCACGAATGCGGCCGCTACCTGGACGGCTGGTACAACCGGCTGCGCGACGCCTTCCTCGCCACGATCACCGACCTCGGCGTGGACGCCGACCTGGCGCCGGCCGGCTTCCTCGCCGCAATGGACGGCTACAAGGAGCGTGACCCGGAGTTGGCGATCGTCGTCTCGGCGGTCAAGGCGACGGTGAAGGGCGGCCTGGGCAAGCTGCGCGAGCGCCCCCGGGGTGAGGGGTGGCGGCCGGGGGAGCCGTGGCGCGCCCTGTCCCGCCCGACCTGGCGGCCGGACATGCGCGCGGCGGTCATCTCCCGCACCCGGATCAACCTGCACCGCAAGATCGTCAAGCACGCGGCGTTCACCGGGCAGTACCCGGTCGCCATCCTGTCCGACTGCGTCGTCTACGCCGCCAACGGGACGAGCCCGCTGGACTTCCTGCCCTACCGGGACGGCAAGCCGCTGCCCGGCGGCTTCAAGCTCGGCATCAACCCGGGCCTGGTCAAGCACGAGGGCACCCAGAGTGTCCTGTGGGGTGAGGAGGTCCGCGAGCGGTTCAACGCGCCGGAGCTCAACCTTGCCCGGTACATCAAGGACGGCACCGTCACCGACGTCGACAACGGAGAGTAGGAGAAGGAGGCGACGATGAGCCTGATCGGGGACGGCCTGGAGAAGGCGGTGCAGAAGGCGTTCACCCGCCCGGCACCGAAGAACGCGGGAACGCAGATGCGCTACCTGGTCAAGCAGCTCGGAGGCACCAAGGCGGTCGCCCGGATGCTGCGGGTCTCCCAGCGCACCGTCGAGCGGTACGTGAAGGACCAGATCAGGAAGCCGCGTCCGGACCTCGCCGCGCGTCTGGAGCGCGAGGTGAAGAAGCGGTGGCAGCCGCAGATCCGGGCGAAGGCCCGGAAGAAGGCGGCGACCACCGACGGCATCGTCATCGACACCCGGGCCCGGCTCGGCTACACCGCGCCGATCGGGTCGACGGACCAGGACCGCGTCCGGCACCTGACCGTCGCCCTGCCCCCGCAGTACGCGGCCCGCCTCTTCGACGCCCAGGAGCAGGGTGCCACCGAGCAGCAGCTCCAGGAGCTCGCCGCGGAGGCACTCAAGGAGGTGTACTTCCAGGACGACGGCCGCCGTGCCGGAAGCCTGGAAGAGGTCCGGTTCACGGACATCGAACACCTCGAGTTCGGCCTGTAGGGACGGTGCCCGAACAGCGGGCGAATCCGGCCGGTCGAGCCGAAGCACAATAGCTGTCATCGAGGCGGGCGTGCTGTCACCAAGGCCACCGGACGGTGAGTTCTGGACGGAGTTCTGGACCGCTGTGCGCTCTCAGCCGTCTACGCCGGCTTCCCATTTACGTCGGCGCAGCACGTAGTCGCTGAAGAGGTGTCGGCTCCGGTCGAGCAGTTCACCCACCTCAGCGTCGCCGCGCCGCCCGTCCGGCGAGGGACGCCAGCGCTGCACCGATTGTCCGGCCCAGGTGCGCAGCTTGATATCCGGGTCCTCGAACAGACCGACCGCCGCCCGTAGCGCCACGACGCCTCCGCGCGCGTCAAGCAGCCGGAACGCGCCGACGCGGACGTGCCGCGGCCGTTCGGAGCTGGTGCGCTCCCATAGCCAGTCGGCGGGCAGTTCTCTGGCCGAGGGCAGCAGAGCGGTGGCGGTCTCGCGGACGACCTCGGCGGCAGGGTCGTCGAGGAGCGGCCACAGCTCCTTCGCATCCACGCAGTCCAGTGCCCGCAGCCCCGCCACCGCTCGCGCCCGTACCCCGGCCACCGGGTGCACGAGCAGCGGCCGCAGCAGCCCGGCGTCCGCGCGGTTCCCGCACTCGGCCAGCCCGATGACCGTACCGGGCAACAAATCGGGGGCACCTGGAGTTGTGCACCGTTCCCGATACCAGGCCGCCGGATCACCTTGCAGCTGTCGTACGACGTACCGGGCACACGCACGCACGAGCGCGGAACGGTCACTGAGGAACAGTTCGGCCTGCTGTGACCGCCCCGCAGGTCTCAACGCGGTGACGCCGGCCGAACGGGTACGTGGGTTGCGTGCGGACAACAGGGGAGACAGCACCTGCTCGTAGGCATCCTCATCCGCCGGAGCTGTGAGCGCGGCTGTGGCGCACAGGTCCTGGACCACGGTGTCCTGGTCCAGAGCGGCGGCACGGGCCAGCTCAGCGGGACGGAGCAGGCGGCCCTCGATGGCCACCCGGTACGCGAACCGCCGGACGATGCGGTCGGGGTCGGCGAAGAGAGCGGAGAGCTGCCTGTGGGATGTCTGGCGCAGGATCTCGCCAAGTACCTCGACGCCGAAGGTACCTCTGTCGCGGCGGCCGACGCGGAGAACGAGCGGCGCGAGGTCGAGGGCAGAGCCGACGTCCAGGGCCTCGCGCAGCAGCTGCCGGGCCTGCTCGCGCACCGGTTCGACCCAATCGGCGCAGCGGATCACGACCAACGGCAGCAGACCGGGGTATCGAACCGACAGACGCACAGCCTCCTGACGGATCCGCCCGTCAGGGTGGCAGAGGGCGAGTGCGAGCCGAGACTCACCGAGCTGAGTCAGGTCGGCGGGCAGCGGGGTGGAGTGCTCATACCCCGGCAGGAACTGTGGGCGGTTCCAGGCCACCTCACGCACTCCTGCGTCCAGCGCCAGCCAGTCACCGGGGTCGGCGATGTCGAGCGCGCTGTGAAGCGGTGTACCTCCCGCGAGCCGTGTCGCTGCCTTGCCCTCGATGTCCTCGCGCATTCCCACCCCTCCAGCAGTCGTATCAGGTGATCGTAGAACGCGAGGTTCGGGTAGGGCGCGTGAAATAGGGCCCGTGATCGCTGAGGGCCGCCGCTCGGCACCGTGCCCCGCGCGTCAGAAGCTGAGTGAGGAGGGGAACCGGGTCAAGACCGCCTTCGGCTCCCGGCTGCCCCGGTCGTCCAGTGCGAGGAGGGGTGTAGCGATCGCGATGACGCCATCGGACAACGTGTCAGGAGGTCGGGGGCGCTGTCACCTACCGGGTCACCGCCAAGAACGAGGGCGAGGGTGCGGCGGAGGACCCCGTTCTCACCGACGTCATCCCGCAGGGGCGGCATACCTGCCCGGGTCCCTGCGGGTTGTGGACGGCCCGAACGCCGGGTCCAAGAGCGATGCGGAGGGCGACGACCTTCCGCTTTGCGAGGCAGCCTCTGGGCTGGACCACTCCGAAGCTCCGTGTTCCCGTGGTGGCGGACGGCTGGACCTGGATCCTGATCGGCGCTCGCACCCGGCTCCGATTCGCCCGCCCGTCCGCTTGCCGCGGACTACCTTCGGCCCTGGGAGAGACCCACGACCTCCGGCCGGTTCACCCAGGCCCGGGTACGCCGAGGGTTCAGGAACATCCGCGCTCATCTCGCCTGCCCGGCCGGTGTTCCCCAAACCTGGGCACCCCGATGTGAAGGACCGCCCTACTGCGCACGGCAGTTGAGCAGGGTGACGCGGAGGACCGGTGGATCTTCCGGAATGCGGCCCGATGCGCGGTGACGGGGGTTCAGCTCACTGCCGGCAGGCTCCAGGAGTCCACACAGCGGAGGCCACTGCATCGGTGGGCACTCAGCGTGACGGGAGCCGTCGGTGGAACTCACGCTCCCTGACGTCGCTCGCTGGAGCGACGGAACCCTGGGCACCCCGTACTAACCAGTACGCGCTCTTCGACGGGGGCAGGCTGCTCCACGTCCCCCTGGCCGACACTGCACAAGATCCGCAGGGCCGAGAAGTACGGAGCTCTCGTGATCACCAGCGCACCGCGCTCTGCTCGCTGACGGCCCCGGCCCCGGCTGCGCGAGGGGACACTTTCGTGGGTGCCGATGCGGCGCCAGATCACGTGAGGGGTGCCTTCTCCGAACCAAGAGATTGCCTCGATAGGTGATCAAGCAATGCTCCGCCAGGCCGGGACAGGCGACCCCACAGCAGGAACTGACCTCGGATGATGACCGACTCCGACCCCAACTGGACCGCCGGAACAGCTGTCGTCGGCGGCCTGGCGGTACTCAGCACGGCCAACCGGGCCGGTGCGGCCCGAGGCGCGCTCCTGACCGGAGCCGACGCCGCCGGCCAAGATCGCCACGTCCCTGGTGCTCTCCGCGCGAGCGAGGCTCTCGTTAGGATCGCCTGATCATGGACGTGATGACGGGGAACGAGATGATTGCCATCCCGCCGGGGCAGGTGACGCTGTCGGACCGGCGGACACAGCGCAGTTGGTCGGTTGAGCTTGCGCCCTACCGGCTCGCGGCGACCCCGGTCACCCAGGCGTTGTACGCACAGATCACGGGCCTGCGGCCGAGTACCACCCCCGGGGACCAGTTGCCTGTCGAGTGCGTGTCCTGGTGGGACGCGGCGCGGTTCTGCAATGCCCTGTCCCAGCGCGCCGGCCTCACGCCCACGTACCATTTCCGTGCCGAGGTCGAAGACATCGAGTGGGACGCGTCCGCCGACGGGTATCGACTGCCGACCGAAGCCGAGTGGGAGTACGCCTGCCGCGCCGGGACGACCGGGCCGCGCTACGGAAATCTCGACGAGATCGGCTGGCACCGCGGTAACTCGCACGAGCACATCCACGAGGTAGGCGGCAGACGCCCCAACTCGTGGGGGCTCTACGACATGCTCGGCAACGTCTGGGACTGGTGCTGGGACGTCTACGACGCAGAGGTCTATGGCGCCTACCGGGTGCTCCGTGGCGGTGGCTGGTTCGATGAGCACTGGAGTTGCCGCGCCTCCGCGCGACGCCGCAGCCACCCGACTTTCCAGGTCGACGACGTGGGATTCCGCGTGGCGCGTTCCGTCGTGCGCTGATTTACGTCGTGTGCGCTGGGACCGGCTCGTGGACCGCCGCAGGACGTTCACGGCTGCCCTGCTGAGCTGACCGGCCCGGACGACCGACAGACGCTTCGCCGGCCGCGTCCCGGTCGCCGCCCGTGCTCGGTGAGCAGCGGGGCGCGCTTGTAGACGCGCCAGGAGTCCGGGACGACGCCGAGGAGATGGGCGGGCGGCCTCCCGGCGGTCCAGGAGGTCATCGTCGTCGTGGTCCTGGTCGTCGTCCCCGGACCGCAGCGGCGGGACCGGGGCGCCGGTCAGGGAGGCGTCGACCTGCTCGCCGTCGAACAGCGGCGTCCGCGCGCCCGGGGAGCTGACCGGGCCGGGTGGCCGACGGATTTGTGGTGGCCGGCGTTGGGGTAGGACTGGAGCTGTATCCCCTGCTGTGCGGAGAGGTCCGCGAAGGTGTGCACGAGATGACGGCTACTGGCTTGGCTACCCTCACCGGGCAAGGTGCGGCCGGCGTGCTGGCGGTGCTTTGGGGTCGGCGGGCACCCGTGCCACCCGCTCCCCCGGAGCGGACTGGGGGTGCCGGCCATTTCCACGTCCTGGTCCTGGCCGTGCTCGCCGGGCGGCGGGGCCTGATGTGCCGTCACTGACACGGGGCGGGTACCGCTGCCGTGTCATCGCTGACACCAGCGCGGTACATGCGCCTGGTGCTGGTGCGTGGGCCACCGCACCAGGGGTCCGAGCCGTCCTCCGGGGACCCGGACCTGTCCCGCGCACCCATACGGCACGGACTGCCCCGACCCTATCCAGGTCGCCGGAACTGAAGGACGGTTTGGCCGCGCCGTAGGCCGGGGGTCGTGCGGCGCGGCCATCGGTTACCTGCTATCGCTTCGCTTGATCTCGTCGCGAACGGCGCGCACGGAGCGAATAGCCGGTATGACCTTTTTGGGCAGTGCCACGATCTGATCGAAGAGGAACCCCAAGAAGGTGACCCCCGCTCACGGATAGGGGGTCAGGCCCTCACAGGCCGCACATGCCCCGGAAGCAATGACCGGATCCCGGTGCCCGGGAGCCGGTCGAGCAAGTGCCTCGGAGTCGGTCACGGCCGGTTGAGGACCTTGTCCGGGCGGCACACCCCGCAGGCCTGGACCCCGTCGGCCAGTTCGGCGCGGGCCCGCTCCGCACTGACCGGCTGCATCGCCCTGCCTCCGGCGAAGCAGTCGCCCCGATGGATCTCAGCGACGGGCGCCCCGATACCGACAGAAGAGGTACCCCAGTCGGACGCCGGCGTGCGGCGCGGCCGAGCAGTCCGGGCGGCGGCCGGGGGCTGTGGAGCAGGGTGATGTGGCTGGCGGCGACGGATCCGGCGACGCCGCCGATCAGGGTGTCGGCGGCGTCTGGGGTGTTCCGGTGGGAGTGGAGGGCTTCTTCGAGGAGGGTGAAGCCGGAGACGCAGGCCAGGGTTCTGACCGTGGCGCTGATGCTGTGCACCGTCGCTGGCGGCTGACACCAGGCCGGATCGCATGTTCGGATCCCAATGTCGGCCGGGCTCACGGAGCCATCAATTCATGCCCAAGTGGCTTGAATCTGCGGCACTTCGGTGGCTGGACCTGTGTCACTTGAGTGGTCGGTGCAGGTCGAGTTTCTGCTTCCCTTCGACCTTCTCAACCATAAAGCGGCAAGCCGCTTCCTTCCTTTCTACGGTCATTTGATCCTGTTATGGGGCTCATTTGAGCTGATAAGCCGGTCTGCTGTTCGCCCTGGCTCCCCAGCTCCCCGCCCCCGGCGGGTGGGCAGGCACATCGCTTTCTTCTGGGACGACCCATACCGACGGTGGCCGTTCAGGCCGACACAGGAGGCATCCCATGCCCGACAACCGCACGCAGCAGCTCGTCCTGGCACTCGTAGGCACCGGGCTCGTCGGCCACATCGCGTACGCGTATCCGAGCGCCATTCCGGCCCTGACCTTGTGCGTCGCCGTCTTCATCGCCCTGAGCGCACTGCTGAGCCAGTGACACCGAGCAGCTGAGCTGCCGCGCTTCAGGCGAGGGCGTGGTCCAGGAGGGCCCAGATCCAGGACAGCTCACCGGTCGTGATGGCCGTGCCCGGGTCTTCGGCGAGCAGCCGTGCCGCCCCCGTGACCACTGAGGCCGCCGCGACGAGCCGGATCTGCTGGTCCGGGGTGAGCCGGAGTGCGTCCTGGTCCGCGCACGGCACGGCCGCCAGCGTGCTGCGGGTTTCCTCGTCGACGCCGCCCGTGCCGTCGGCCATCACACCGTCTGGGTCCATGCCGTCACAGTCCTCCGGGTCCCGGGAGGACGTCGCGGTCTCTATCGCCTCGGGCAGCTCCGTGGCGAGCCAGGCGAGCGGGCCGGACGTCGGCGCGCACGGTCGGTTCCTCGAGGGCTTGGAGGCCGCTGTGGGCGAGCGCGGCGGGTCGGCGGGTGATTCAAGAACTGCGCACCGGTGTCCGTACGGCTGGAGACGGCGATCAGGGAGCGCTGGGACAGGCCGTAGTCGAGCGCGGCCGCGGCGGCCGGGTTGCTGTCTCGCGTGCGAGACGTTCCGGGGTCGGCGGCGACGGCGTCGTGGAGCGCGGCCAAGGTGTGGGCGACGTCGAGCAGCTGGTACGCCTGGGCACGGCCGATGCCGAACTCTGTGGCGCAGTACGACTCCCACGAGGTGAAGCCCAGAGGGAGCCAGACCTTTGCGGCGTGCGCGGCGCAGACCCGGGCGGCGAGCACCGCCACGGAGCGCCGGACGTCGTCCATCGCCGCGCGCAGCCCGGCTGCCATGTCCCGGGCCTGTGTCGTGGTCAGCGTCGGCCGCGCTAGTTCGGCGACGTCGTCCTGGTCCTCGTTGTTCTCGCCCATGACTCCATCGCCCTCCGTGGCGCCGGACCCGAACAGAGCGTGCGGAAGCATGGGTGGGAGCCCTGTCTCACAGGCTCGCACCCTCATGGCTCAGCGCTTCCACCTGGGGAAACGCCCTGTGCGGTTCATATGCCTCACAGGGCGGGGCTGTCGTGGCACCGGTGCCGGTTTTCGCGGATGAAGTCGTCTCGCCTACGGTCGCCTTCATGAGCAGCGACGGCGTAGTGGTGGATGAGGCGGTCCGTGCGGCGTGGGATACCTACCGTGTCCTGGAGAAGCGGACGCCCACCGAGGAGCGCCAGCAGGCGCAGCAGCGGCTGAAGGACGTGATGGACTCCGTCGGGCGTGAGGAAGTCTCGCGGGGCACGGTGTTCCTGGTGGGGGTGCTGACCGGGTATCTGATCGCGGAGCCGCCCGGGGGCGGGGAGCAGCTCGATCCGCTGAACGACCTCATTCCTGCCGTGATCCGTCGGCTGCCCTCCTTCGAGATGGCCGACCCGGAGCAAGTGCCGATGGTGACCGGAGTCCTCATGGCCGCCGCGATGGGCATGGACACCGTGGCCTGGCGCGACCGGTTCGGGACGATCCCGCCGAAGGAAGCCATGGTCCACGGCTTCGTGCTGTGGCTGCTCGCCGACCTGTTCGACTCCCTGGCCGACAAGCCGGGAACCATCGACGAGCTCATGCGCGAGATCTTCGAGTCCATGGAAACCTCGGAGAGCTGACGGAGCAGGAGCGGTGGTCGGCGTAGTTCTGGTGGGCCGGGCTCGTTGTGCAGCTGTGTGGCGACCGTGACGTCGTCCAGGCCGTCGACCGGGCCGGGCTCCGACCGCGAACACTTCGGCGTTGCACTTCACAGGTGCAGCGCCGAAGTAATGGATGCCGAGATCGACCTTCCGCATGGCAGTGGGAAGGTGCTCCATGCCCTCCTGAGCAGGATCTGGCCGATCGTCGCCTCTTCGCGAACTAGTGGTCTGGCGCCAGCTCGAACCTGGTTGTCGAGAATTCGAAGCCCAGGGTGGCGAAGACGGTGTCGGGGCGGGGTGCGACGTCGCCATGGTGATACTTCATGACGGCGCTCGTCAGGAACTCGCGGGTCCGGTGCCAGTCCTTGAGTTCATCTCCGACGACCGGGGCGACCCAGCCGGGAAGAGCCTCGGTGGCGTGCACCGAGGAGATGAACTCGTCCAGGGCGTCGTACCACTTGGTGAGCTGCGCCTGCTGGTGCCGCACCAGCTTGTCGACGCCTGCTGCTCCGTCCTTGGCCGCCGCTTCACGCAGGTCTCCTTCCTGGAGGCAGGACTCGCGGGTCTCGTGCCGGCGGTCGGCATACCTGGTGTACTGCCACCGGTATCCGGCGGGAATGCGCGCACCTTCGGGAGTCCGCCAGCCCGCGACGTGGACGGACTCCGCATGCCAGCCGGTGGCACCGGTTCGGGGAGTCAGCCGGGTTTCGATCGCCCCTTCGGTCACGGAGTGGATGTCGTCGCCGATCCGGCACCACGACGCGTCGTCGGTGAACCATTCGGTCAGGCACTCTTTAAGCTCTTTCAGGTCCCCTGACCAGCAGTTACCAAATCGACTGATGCGCTGGCGACGGGCAGGCCCGCGAACTCGACACCGAGAGCGGAGATGTCCAACCGATTGTCCGGAACCCAGAGGTTTACCTTCTTCATGCCCGGAGCTTCGCCTGACGCGGCCGCGGGCAGTTCGTCGACACGCTCCCAGGTCACCCGTGCGAGCACGGCAGAGCATCGGCGGTGTTGACCGGTGCGGACCCTTGCCCAGGCAAGGGCTCCCGTCCGGCCTGTGTGCCCCCGTGCGTTAGGACACGGGACGGACCCGTCGGCGGCGTTGGGCGTCGGTGGCGGATGCGCGGCGGGGTCGGCCGGCGCGGGCATCGGGCTGGACGTCGGGGGTTTGAGGGGCTCGACGGCGAGCTGGGCGAGGTCGGGGTTCTGCGCGAAGAAGAAGCGCGGGTTGACGCGGTAGAGGGTGGTTTCGCCGGTGCGCTGGAGCAGGCGCAGGGTGGTGAGGCGGGTGGCTTTGTTCACCAGTAGTGGTTCTGGCTCAACTTCTGTGGAGCTGCACCGTAGGCGCCTATGCCTGCGTCGGACGGATGGACCGACCTGCTGGTTTCCATCGTTCTGAGTCCCAGTGAACTGATCGCCGAGCCGGCACCACAGAAGTTGAGCCAGAGCCCTTCAAGTGACAGCGTTCGTCGGCTGGCTCGGGCAGCAGTTGAACTCTGGCGCGCGGGCGAATGTTCACGAGATTTGGTTCTGGCTCACTTTCCGTGGAGTGGTTACGGAGAGTCAAATATTCGGTGCTGGGCGATGCCTGGCGGGGTGGGCGCGAAGCTGGGGTGAGGTGAGTTCCAGGGCCCGGTTGTCGCGTCCGGCGCTCATGTGGTTGAGCCAGCGTTCGTACCAGTCGAGGAAGTCGGTGGCGGAGGAGACGTTGGGGCCCCAGAACCCGTCGCTGTTGCCGATGAGGACGCGGCCGGTGAGAGGACCGGTTACCGCGATGACGCATACGTCGGTGCAGCCCATTTCGATGATGTGGAGGAAGAGGTCGCGTCCGTGACACCCAGGTTCTGCGTCGTCGAATCCACGGGGTGCTAGCGGTTCCTCACGCGGGTTCATGACCAGCAGGGAACACTGCTTCAGCGGCATGAGGCCGTAGAACGGCGCCGCGCCTGAGCCGCCGATGTGCGTGAGGAACTGCCGGTAGGCGTCGGGCAGCGCGATGTCGTGCTCGGCCTCGAACGCAGCGACGCGTGCCTCTGCCAGCTTCGGACCGGGACGGAACTCGTGTTGTTCTTCTCCGAAGGAGTGACTGCGCAGCGGTTGGAACGGGATCGCGGCCAGCTTGCGACGCAGGCGGGGTATGCGGGGATCCATGGTGCATCTTCTCTCGTCCTCGTCACCCTATGGGTGGCTGTAGCCAACTGCCCAGAAGAACTCTCTTTCTCATGAGAGCGAAGCCGGCCTGGCCGAGCGTCTGGCGTTCGAGCAGCTTCCCGAGGCCCCGCCCGCCCGACAAACGTCACTCCGCGTGATGATTCACGGAATGTGTGCCAGAACCCGAGATTTGACGGCACGGTGCCCGCGCCGGGTGGGCGGATGCCATGATCACTTAGCGGCTTCGCACCTCGGCATGCCATCCGGCAGTGCCGGGCCGTAGTGCGACAGCGTGACCAACGGAAGGGACCCGGCATGCGCAGACTCGTCCACTACATCGCCACCACCCTCGATGGCTTCATCGCGGGCCCGGACGGCGGGGACCCCACCGGTCCCAACGGCTTCTGGCCCATACCGGAGGACTACATACAGCACCTCGTGGCCGAGTACCCGGAGACGCTGCCCGTCCAGGCCCGGCAGGCTTTGTCCGTCACGGCGGAGGGCACGCACTTCGACACCGTGCTGGAGGGGCGGCGCAGCTATGAGATCGGTCTTGCGGCCGGCATCACCGACGCCTACCCCCACCTGCGTCACCTGGTGTTTTCCCGGACCCTGACCGAGAGCCCGGACCCGGCCGTCGAACTGGTCGCCGACGACCCGGTGGCGACCGTGCGCGAACTCAAGCAGCAGGACGGCAAGGACATCTGGCTCCTGGGCGGCGCCGAACTCGCGGGCTCCCTGTACGCCGAGATCGACACGCTCATCCTCAAACTCGGCCCGCTGACCATCGGCGACGGGATCCCGCTGTTCTCCCGCAAGGCTGCCTTCGACCCGCGCACCTGGAAACTCGCAGACCACACCGCCCTCAAGAGCGGCGCGGTGTTCCTCACGTACACGCGCGTCGGCAGCTGAACGCTCCGGACGAGCGGCGCTTGTGGAGGCCGGGCGCGGGCGCGCTCAGAGGGTCACGCAAGCGCCGCCGTGCCGCGGCGCCAAGGCCGTGGACGGCTGCACCCGAGGCGAGCAGCGCGGGGGCGCCCGAGCTGGCTCGCGAGGGCGCGACCTACGGCTCTGAGCATGATCAGGACCTTTCCCGGAGAACATCGCGACGCTGCCCTGGCAAGCACCCCAGTGCTGTCGAAACTCGGGTTCTGGCTCAGCTTCTGTGAAGCTGCCGCTCCGAGTGACATCCGAGCTCCTTCGAGCCGTATGTGAGGAGCTCTTGTTCCCGTCGGTCGCGGACGTCGCGGTGCTGTCGGTGGACGTCAACATCGAGAGGGCGCGTCGACGCGGAATGCACGGCGAACGGTGCCGCTTGCCCGGCGTGCGAGGTCTGGTCGAACCGGATTCATGGCTCCTACCTGCGCTTTCCCGCTGATGCGCCGAGCGGTGGAGCAAGCGTTGTTCTCCAGCTGAGGGTCCGTCGTCGGCTACAAGGGCAGCTACCAGCGCGTTCGCGCCTACCTGCACGAAAAGCGCACTTCACCGTGGCCGGTGACCGCCCGGCCGCCTTCGCCCCGGACCGTCGCCGAATGGATCCTCCGCCATCCGGAAACCCTCACCGAGACCGAGCAACTCCAGCTCAAGGCCGTCCGGACGCACTGCTCCGAACTCGACGCCCTCACCGGGCACGTCCGCTCCTTCGCGACCATGCTCACCGAGCGCCAGGGCGTGCGCCTGCCCGACTGGCTCGACGCCGTTCGGCCTGACGACCTGCCCAGCCTCCACACCCTCGCAGCGGGCATCGACCGCGACGCCGTCATTGCCGGCCTGACCCTGCCCTGGAACTCAGGCGTCGTGGAAGGACACGTCAACCGGATCAAGATGCTCAAGCGCCAGACATTCGGCCGTGCGGGCTTCAGGCTGTTGCGCAAGCGGGTACCACTCGCCTGAGCCGGCTGGCCGAGTTCCGGCTACGTCACTTCAGCAGCCGGAAGCCGGGCTGCTGAGCCCATGCTCTGAGGAACTCCGCCGAACCATACGCGGCAGGCCATGGATCGGTCATCGTGGCGATGACGCCGGGAAGGCCGGCCACCATGGGCACCTGGTCCTCCCTTAGTTCGGCGTTGACGACGCCACCGACCACGTCCATGACGGCGGCGGTCAACAGGGCCGTGACGACGTGGTCGACTGGACGGTTGCAGAAGGCGACGACATCGACGGCGTGGGTCGGCGTGAAGCCGATGAGAGGCTCCTGATCGACTTCGTCGGCGTGCTCGGCCTCGAAGACGGACTCGTCGCCGATGCCGGGCCCCATCACGGAGACCAGGACAGGCCGCCGTCCGTCGACGCCTCCGGTGTCCGAGATGCTGAGGCTCTCCGCGTGAATGTTCAGGTCGTACTCGCCGATCCGCTTCTCCTCAAACCGTGCCGAGGCGCGAACCAGAAGGTCGCGGAGCCCCTGGATCGCCGCGCGAGGGACGGCCTCCGCCAACTCGATCACCAACACCGGTCCGCTCATGGCTCGGAGCCTAACCAGCCAGGACCGTCCTCCCCACCTGATTACTCAGCGTGCACGCACCACAGAAGTTGAGCCAGAGCCACAACTGGTGAATAGAGCCAAACCGTCGAAGGCAGGTATCGGGGGGTCCGGGTCGGTGAGCGAGCGGAGCGGGCACATGGGCGAGATCAGCGTGAGCAGCACGGCCCTGGGACGGCTTTTCACCGACAGCACCGGCGCCCGCGCTCGTCGCCGATACCGGGAGGCGTTCGCCGAACTGGTCGGCGCCTACCGGGGAAAGCCCGTCCTGGAGATCCTGCCGCTGCTGCGCCGGGCCGCGGATGAGGCACTGCTGGGGTTCACCGAAGCGGATCTGCGGGAGCAGGCGGAGGCGATCCGGTCCGGCGCACGCTATGTGCTCCGGGTCCGCGTCATGTAAGGCCCGGACGGCGGGGCGTGGGGGAGTGGTCGGTCACCGACCTCGACCGCCTGGCAGCCCACAGCGGCATGGCGCCCGCCAGGCGCGGGACAATGTCCTGCGCCTGGCCGGGCCATGCGGACGCTGGGACGAGCAGGACCCGGACTTCCTCCGCGAGACCCTCGACCTGGTCGGGGACAAATGGAGCATGCTGGTCATCGGCGCCCTGGCGGTCGGCGATGCCCGGTACTCCGATCTCGACACGACCATCCCGGCCATCTCTCGCCGGATGCTCACCCTTACCCTCAAGCGGCTCCAGCGCAGCGGCCTGGCCGACCACACGTCCCACCCGGAATTGCCACCCCGCGTCGAGTACTCCCTCACCGGCCTCGGCGCGTCCCTGCTCTCCGCCATCGACCCCCTGGCAGCCTGGTCCGCCGAGCATCACATTCAGGTCCGACACCACCAGGACACGTACGACAAGAGCACCGCACGCGACGCCACGTGGGGAAGCGGGTGGCGCCCGCTGTGGGAGCTCCAGCCGAAGGTTCCCCCACCTCGGAGCGGTCGGTGATCCGGCGGGGCGTGTCGAGTCTGCCCGGAGGTCGGTCTCCGGCTGAGGAAGCAGTTCGCTGGAGCCCCTTCCCGGTAGTCCCTGTCCACCAGCCGCGACCGGCCATACGCTCTGGCCCGTTGTGCCGGGCCGACCGCTCAGGTATTCAAGTGGTATCCGTCTGAGTGTGCTGGCCTTATGGCTGATACCACCGTCAAGATCGACATGGAGACGCGGGACCGGTTCGCTGCCGTCGCCGCTGCTCGCGGCCAGACCGTGAAGGGGTATCTCGCCGAACTGGCTATGGAGGAGGAGAACCAGCTCGCGCTGAGGCGCGCCACGGGTTCCTTCCGGGCCGGCATAACGCGCCCGGGGTTCGCGGAAGCCTTCGACCGAGATTTCGGCGGCCTTCCTCAGCACCGGGTGCCTGACGTCTTGGACCTCCACGTCGACATCCGCTGGCTCCTCGGGCGCCAGGAGGAACTCCTCGGCAAGGAACTGACCGTGCGGGACCACTCCGCCCTGGTCGCCGCCGTCGCCCGGCACAGGGTCAACACACCCAGCCTGGACGAGACCGCCCCCGACGCCTTCTGGCGGGCGGCAGCGCTGCTGGAGCAGATCGTGCTGCTGCGCCCGCTCCCGGTCCGCAGCAAGCTGTTCGGGTACGGCGTCGCCGCGGCCTACATCGAGGCTTCCGGCGAGTCGGTGAACGCGGCCTACGAGTCCTGGCGCGACCTGACTATGGACATCCAGGCCCTGCGCCTGACCGTCTACGACGGCGCCGACCGGCTGCGCTCCTGGCGCACGCCCACAGAAGCGGACTGACATACCGATCTCGGCATGGTCGTGGCGTCCTGAATCCCGGGATGGGCTTCACCCTGCACCTTCCCTCCCTCC
>NZ_JAAXYC010000576.1 GCF_018619185.1 Streptomyces sp. McG3
GGCGACCCCGCCGCCCTCGACCGCCTCCTTGCCCTGCTCGAACCCGAGGACGTCCGCGTCCGCCGCATCGCGGTCGACTACGCCTCGCACTCCTCGCACGTCGACTCGGTGCGCGACGAACTGCTGGAGGTGCTGGCCCCGGTCCGGCCGCGCTCCGGGGACGTCCCGTTCCACTCGACCGTCACCGGAGAGGCACTCCGCACCACGGAGCTCGACGCCGCCTACTGGGTGCGCAACCTGCGCCGGACCGTCGAGTTCACCACCGCCGTCGAAGGACTCGCCGCCGACGGCCACAGCCTGTTCGTCGAGATGAGCCCGCACCCCGTGCTCACCATGGCCGTGGAGGAGACCGCCGACGACTCCCTCTCGGCCGTCGGCTCCCTGCGCCGCGACGACGGCGGGCCCCGCCGCTTCCTCACCTCGCTGGCCGAGGCGCACGTCCGCGGCGCGGACATCGACTGGGCCCCCGTCTTTCCCGGCGCGCACGTCGTGGACCTGCCCACCTACGCCTTCCAGCACCGGCACCACTGGCTCGACGGCGCCACGGCGCGCCCCGCCGTCGCCGACCACCCGCTCGCCGCGACCGTGGAACGCCTCGCCGACGGCGACGGCGCCCTGCTGACCGGACTGCTCTCCCGGTCCACCGCGCCCTGGATCCCGGACCACGCCGTCGCCGGTGACGTCCTGCTGCCCGGCACCGCCTTCGTCGAACTGCTGCTGCGCGCCGGTGAACAGGTCGGCTGCGCCCGCCTGGAGGACCTCACGCTCCAGGCCCCGCTGCCGCTGCCCGGCGACGGGTCCGCGGTGCGCCTGCAGATCTCCGTCCGCGAACCGGAGGAGAGCACCGGCTCCCGCCCCTTCACCGTGCACACCCGCCCGGCCGGCAGCGCGCCCGACTCCCCCTGGAC
>NZ_JAAXYC010000577.1 GCF_018619185.1 Streptomyces sp. McG3
CCTCACCCTCGACGACGCCGCACGACTCGTCACCGCCCGCGCCACCCTCATGGACGCCCTCCCCCACACCGGCACCATGACCGCCATCGAAGCCACCGAAGAAGAAATCACCCCCCACCTCACCGACACCATCAGCATCGCCGCCATCAACGGACCCCGCTCGATCGTCATCTCCGGCGACAACACCGAGGACGTGGCCGCGCGGTTCCCGGACCGCAGGACCAAGAACCTCACGGTGAGCCACGCTTTCCACTCGCACCACATGGACGCGATGCTCGACGACTTCCGCTCGACGGCTGAGCAACTGACCTACCAAAGGGCCACGATCCCGATCGTCCCGACGGTCGCCACCGACCTCCCGATGACCGACCCCGACTACTGGGTCACCCAGATCCGTGAGGCCGTGCGCTTCCACCAGGCCGTCCAGGAGCTGGAGACACGCGGCGTCACCACCTACATCGAACTCGGTCCCGACGGCGTCCTCACCGCACAGGCCCAGCAATCCGCGGAAGGCACCTTCACCGCAGCACTGCGCCGCGGACGCGACGAGACCACCACCGTCCTCACCGCGCTCGGCGCCGCCTACGTCCACGGCCGGACACCCACCACACCTCACGCCACACAGCTCAGCAGCCTCCCCGGCTACGCCTTCCAGCGACAGAGCTACTGGCTCGCCCGGACCGGTGGCAACGCGGCCGGCCTCGGCGTCGGGGCGAGTGGGCACCCGTTGTTGGGCGGGCTGCTCCGGCTCGCGAACGGGGAGAGCGCGGACGGGGAGAGCACGGTGCTCACGGGGCGGTTGTCGCCGTCGTCGTGGCTCGCGGACCACAAGGTACGCGGCACCGTCGTCGTCCCCGGCACGGCTCTGGTCGACATGGCCCTCCACGCAGGT
>NZ_JAAXYC010000077.1 GCF_018619185.1 Streptomyces sp. McG3
CCGGGGGTGGGTCAGGTGGTGCGGGCCTTGAGCCAGGAGACGACGGTGGCGAACATGCCGGGGGCGCCCAGCAGGGCTTGGCCGTGGGCGGTGGAGCCGGTGACGATGCGCGTGGTCACATCCGAGGCGGGCACACCTGCGGTCTTGGCGGCTGCTTCCAGTTCGGTGGAGTGGGTGGGGGGTACGAAGTCGCCGTCGGAGTGGACCAGGAGCATGGGTGCGTCGCCCTTGCTGGCCGCGTTCTTGGATTCCATGTCGCGCCAGGTGTCCCAGCAGCCGGTCTCCCGGTTGGCGGTGGAGTTGTCGGCGGGGTCGGGAAAGCAGCGGGCCAGGAGGGTGGCGTTGTCGCGGAGCTTGCGGATCTTGTCGACGGTGGAGGTGTTGCCGTCCTGCCAGGACCGGTAGGGCGAGGCGACCGGGGAGAGGGCGACGATGCCCTTGAGGCCGAGGGTGTTGGTGCCGCGGGTCGCGGCGTCGGTGGCCATCTGTCCGCCGGCGGAGGAGCCGACGAGGAGGATGTTGTCGGGGTCGGCGTTGTACTGGCCGGCGTTGTCGCGTACCCACTTCACGGCGCTGGCTACGTCGTCGCGTTGGGCGGGCCAGGCTGCGTCGGTGTTCAGGCGGTACTTCATGGCGAAGACCTGGAAGCCCTGGTCGGCAAGCTGCTTCTCCCAGGTCGCCCAGCTGGCGTGGGTGTACCAGTAGCCGCCGGTGATGAGGATGACCGCCGGGCGGGGTGCCGGCGACGGGTTCCAGGTGATGTTCACGCTCTGGTGGGGGTGGGTTCCGTATTGCTGGGTTGCAGCTGCGGCCTTCACTGCCACCGGCAGGGTGGGAGTGGCAGGTGTCGCGGGGGTGGCCGCCGTGGTGGCGGCGATCGCCAGCACGGCGGCCACGAGGATCAGAAGAGTGCGACGCACGAAGGGGTCTCTTTCAGGAAGGGGAAGCGGGGAGGCCGAGTACTGCGGCTGGGCAGGGGGTGGCCCCGGGAAACGCGGTTGGCGTTTCCCGGGGCCGGAGCGTGCTGTTGTCCGCCGCGCGGGGTCAGCGCATGCTGGCGCCGAAGCGCTGCCCGGTTGCCGGGAGTCCGTCCTTGCCGGGCTCGTACGTGGTGACGGAATCCGTCCCGCCGGTGGTGTTCGTCCACGGCAGGGCGTGTGCGCGACCGTAGGCGGTCGGTCCGTCGGGGATGCCGATGTAGAGGTGGGTGCCGGTGGCGGTGACCGCGCTGCCGACCTTCTCCCCCGTCACCGGGGCACCGGGCAGACCTGCGACACCCGGGTGGACGGTGCTGTCGGAGTCGCCCGGCACCCCGATCAGACCGAACGTCATGATGCCGCCGGCGTCCGTGGCGGTGCCGATGTCCTCACCGGGAACGCCGACCGCCACCAGGGTGTTCTGCGCGGTGCTCACCGACTCGGGGCGCGTGCTGACAGCGGACACTGTGTGCCCGAAGCGGTCGCCGGCCTCGTTCGCGCCGGTCACGCCTGTGCTGCCCTGGTGGACGCCGGAGAGCTGGCTGAAGCCGGTGGGGGTCAGGCGGACGACGTCGATCCGCCCGGTGGTCGCGATGGTGGAGGTGCCCTCGCCGGGGGTGCCGACCACGAGCAGCGACTCGGTGCCGGTCGCGGCCGCGTTGGGCCGGTAGGCGGTCATACTGAGTGAGAACCCGAACGTATCGGCGGCTTCAGACGCGTCCTCGATCTCGGCGAGGTTTTGGTCCAGCCCGGCAAGGCCGGTGGGGATTTTGGCGGCGTTCAGCTTGTGGTTGAACACGCTCACGGCGCCGGCGTCGGCCATGCCGCCGATCGCCTCTCCTGGCGCGCCGATGGCCAGGTGCTGAGGAGATCCGGCCAGGGAGGCGCCGAAGTCGTCGTTGCTCTCCATGGCGCCGGCCACGCCTTCGGATGCCTGGTTGATCAGCACGTTGGTCTGTCCGGTGCCGTGCAGGTAGACCACCGCACCGGCGTTGGTGAACCCGGCACCGTCCTCGCCCGGAACACCGATCGCGAGATACGGAACTCCGGCGACGGTGGTGCCGGCGGCGATGGCTTCGCCCAGGCGGTCACCCGCCTCCGCACCCATGCCGAGCAGGGCGCCGCTGCCGGTGCCCTGGACCAGGTTCACCGTCGCCTTGCCCTTGCCGAGGCCAGCTGGCGCACCGTAGACGATGTGGACGCCGCCGGCGCCGGTGTTGGTGCCGATCGCTTCACCGGGGACGCCGACGGCCAGGTCGGTGCAGCCGTCGAGGTTGTGGTCGAACGTCGCCAGCGAACCGCCGAACCGGTCGTTCGCCTCCGCGGAGCCGGAGAAGATCGGCAGCGCCTGCGAAAGTTCCGCGTTGCCCTTCCCCGCCCCGTAGACCAGCTGCACACGACCGGCCTTCGCAGCACTACCCACCGTGGCATCCGGGTCCGCGATCGCGACGTCACGTGCACCGTCGCAGTTGAAGTCGGTTGCTCCGAAGACGACGCCGTCGACCCACTGCTTCAGCCCGTCAGCACGGGCACCTACAGCGTCAGTCCGGGTTTCCGAGTCAAGCTCGCCTAGGCATCCGCCTTGACGGGACTGGCTGCCTATGGCCACGAGGGCAGGCTTGCCGTTTTCGGTGCGCAGTACGGGTGCGCCGGCGTCGCCCCTGCAGATCGCTGCTTCCGCTGGAGTTTTCGGAGTGAGGTCGACGCCCGTTGCCGTAGTAGATCCGGCCAAGAAGGCGGCGGTGTGCAGCTTGGTCGGAGCCCACTCGTCGAACGTACGACCGTAGCCGGCGACGGTGAGTTCCTCGTTGGTGGTCGGTGCCGTACCTGAGATCGCGACCGGGGTGATGCCGGTGGCGGGCTGGTCCAGTCGCACCAGGGCCATATCGCGGTCGGGCCGGGGCACCAGGTAGGAAATGGTGCTGGTGTGGGTGCCTGTGGAGTTCAGGTCGGCCCGGCCGAGTGTGATGGTGGTCTTGTCCTTGGGGGCGCCCAGCGCGGTGTCGATGTTTTCGGCCGGTTTGTCGGCGAAGCAGCTCTTGGCGGTGACAGCCCAACGGGGGTCGACCAGCACCGCGGTGCACGAGCGGGTTTCCCCGATGCGGAGCTTGCCTGTGAACACGTGGGTGGTGTCTCCGGTGGGCGGGGGTGTCACGGGTGTTCCCGTCCCGGTAACTCGCATCTCCAGCAGGACAGCCTGCTTGGGGTCCGCTGGGTTGGCTTCGCCGAAGCCCTTCGAGGTGTCGCGGGGGACGGTCAGGTTCTCGGTGGTGCCGCCGATCGAGACGTTTGCCTTGAGGTCCCGGTTGTAGGTCTCGATGCGGAAGGCACGCGGAATATTGACGCTCAAGTAGCCGGTGCCAGCAGCAACAAAGCAGATCATGGAATCTTGGGTCGCCAGGTTCCGCGCCCACACCTTGATCTGGTGTGGTTCCGAGCACGGTGTGTAGATGATGTTGCCGTCGCCGGCTATCAGGTCGGCACCGGTTTCCTGTAGGAGATCCGCGCGGTAGGGGTAGGTGCCGTCCTCAACCGCAAAGGGGATGCTGGTATCTGCCTGTGCCTCACCGGCTGCGGTCGCCAAGAGGGTGGATGCCCCCAAGGCAACAGCTATCACGGGGGCCGTCACGGCCGTCAAACTGCGTATGCGCACTGAGTGTTTCGCTTTCCAAGACGAACCCCGTCCCGCGTGTGCTGGAGGGTTCAAACCGAATCGGGTGACCGTGCCGAGAACGGCAGTCGATCGTGTTCGCCTGGGGAGGCCGCCGGGTCACTATAGCCGCAGGTCCTGGACACGGCGGCCCCGTCCGGCACTTCGGCTGGAATGCGACCTTTTCTGTCACGGTTGGATCACAGTCGGTTATTCGCGTGCAACTATGTGCCGCACGAACATATCTTGCACAGGAAGTACACAACAAGTTCGTGCCAAGTTTGAGGACTTGGGTGGGGTCTGTCGCATTTCAGCCTGGGGAGGCCGAAATCAGAAGGCGATAGACCCCATTTCGTTGCGCTTGACCGAAAGCGCTGCAGCCTGGCGTTGCCGGCCTGTGTGCGCTTCGGTCCCCATGAGGAGAAGGTACGAATCAGTGCGTCAATCTGCAGGCCCCGAGCGGCGCAGGGGGAAGGGGTTCCGGTGGCTTGGCAGGTCCGCCTGCGGAGTCCTGCCCCTGGCCCTTGTGGCAACTCTCATATCAGCAGCACCCGTTGCAGCCAATGCACCTGCGCCTCCGCTCTCCGAGCGAGCTCAGGCACTGGAAGCGTGGAAGTCTTCCGGGCCAGCGGTCAAGGCTGCTGCGGAAGAGGCCCTCACCGGCAGCGACCAGAAGGTCCGACAGTTCCTGGCGGACGGTCAGAAGGTCGCCCAAGAACTCGATCTGAGGGAAGCCGCACTCACGCTCGTCACCGAAGCTGGCCCCGGAGTGAGCGAGGCAGCGGCCGCCGCCCTCAACGGGACCCCGGAACAGTTGGCCGCGTTCATGAAAGACGGCTGGAAGCGGCCACTGGAAGACGACCAACGCGTAGCCGCCGCCCTTGCCACCGAAGCCGGCGGGACAGGTGTTCGCGAGGCCGGCGACGCGGCGATGAACGGAACCATCGACAACGTCCGCGCCTTCCTGAACGACGGTCAGTACAAGCGGCGCGACGACGACGCCCGGGTCCGTGTCGCGCAGATCGAGACGGCGGGAGGTCCCGCCACTAAGCGCGCCGCAGCCGCCGCACTGAACGCCGGGATCGGTGAGGTGCGCGACTTCCTCGCCTACGGGCAGTACATCACCCGCGCCCAGGACCAGGAACACGCCAGCGTCAGCGACCTGGCAAGCCAGATCAGCGACTCTGCGGCAGCTGCCGCCAAGGCCAAGACCAGCGCGGACCAGCAGGCCAAGAAGGCCAAGGCTGCCGCAGGGCTGGCAAAGAAGGAAGCTGCCAAGGCGGCGCAAGCAACCGAGGCCGCGAAGAACGACGCCGACAAAGCCGAGGACGCCGCCCGCCGGGCGGCGGAGGCCTCCCGCCGTGCTGCGGATGCGGCGAAGACCGCGATCTCGGCAGCCCGTGCCGCCAACGCCGCCGCACAGACCGCGATCACCGCTGCGGCCAACGCCTCCACGGCCGCTCAGCGCGCCTCCCAGGCCGCCAGCAAGGCGTGGGCCCACGCAGCGTCAGGCAAGGTAAACGAGGAAGCGGCCGCCAACGCACTGAAAGCCGCTGGCGACGCCGAGAAGATCGCCGACACCCTCGACTCCATGCTCCAGACGGCCGTGGCTGCCCGAGACGCGCTCAACGCTTCACTGGGGGCCATCGACGACATGAACGCGGCCGCGGCAAGCTCAAGGGCCGCCGCAGGACATGCGGCCGAGGCCGGCGCCAGCGCGGACCAGGCCAAGGCAGCTGCAGCCGCAGCCGAACGCCACGCCACGGAAGCCAGACGAGCGTCCGTCGCAGCGCAGACCCACGCGAACGATGCCATTGCCGCCGCCACCGAGGCCCGCGACTTCGCACGTTCCTCTGCCTCGCACGCCCGAAAAGCCGCGGAAGCAGCACGCAAGGCGAACGAGCACGCTGGTGACGCCCAGGCCGCGGCCAATCAGGCGAAGATCAACGCCGCCGAAGCGCTGAAGGCAGCCCAGACCGCCACCGCTGCGGTCGCCAAGGCTCAGAAGATCCAGACCACTACCCGCAAGGGCGAGGCTGACGAGATCGCCGCCCGCACGACCCTGCTGGTCAACGAAGCCCGCGACGCCAGGGCGACCATGGACACGGCCAAGGCAGAGATCGCCAAGGCGAAGCAGGAAGCCCTCCAGCTGCAGACGGACTTCGACGCTCTCGCGGTCCAAGCCGCCAAGCCGGATGCCCAGCCTGCAGAGGTCGCAGCGGCCGGCCGAAAGATGGCGATGACGGCGCTGCAGATCCGCGGCCCGTGGAGCCGGGCCGCAGCCGAGAGCGCCCTGGTCGGCGACGACGCCTCCGTGGTCGCCTACGCGCGCACGAGCTGGAAGCTGGCCCAGGAGGAAGACGAACGAGAAGCCGTCAACGTCCTCACCCAGCAATCCGACTACGAGGACGTCCGCACGGCGGCGACCGCCGTCCTCGCGGGCACTCCGGCCCAGGTCCACACCTTCCTCACCGTCGGCCAGTACCAATCGGCGGCACCGGACAACCGCATTGAGGTGGCACGTCTCGCTGAAGCCGGCGGAGTAGGAGTCAAGGAAGGCGCCCAGGCAGCCCTCAACGACCCCGACCCCAAGGCCCTCGACACATTCCTCCAGCAGGGCCAGCACCAGGCGCGCCTGGAGGACTACCGCGTCGAAGCAGCCCGCCTCGCCGAAGGCGGAGGGCCCGAGGTCAAGTCAGCCGCCGAAGCCGCCCTCGCCAGCCCCGACACCAACCTGATCGACTTCATCACCTCCGGCAGGCACAAGGCCACCCGACGCGACCAACTCAACGCCGCACACGTCGAGCAGATCCAGACCATCATCGCCACCGCCAGCGCGACCGCCGCCCGCGCCTACCAGTCCGCCCACGACGCGGCCGAGTCCGCCGAAAAGGCCCAGGGCCACGCAGACCTCGCGGCGGGCCACGCCAAAAAGGCCACCGAATACGCAACTGAGGCCGAAGGCCACGCCGACAGGGCGAAGCAGGCCGCCAACCGCGCCAATGACTCAGCCCGCTCCGCAACGGCCTCCGCTGAGGCGGCCCGCAAGGCCGAGGCCGATGCCGCCGTGAGCGGCCGCACTGCCTCGAACGCGGCGATATCCGCCGAGGCCAGTTACGGCGCAGCCCAGGGTTACGCCGCGAGCGCCTTCCAAGCAGCCGAACAAGCCCGGCAGTCCGCGCTCAACGCAGGCCAGAACGCCACAGACGCCCAGGCGAAGCACCGCTCCACAGTCGAGCGATACCAAACAGAGCGATATAAAGCAGAGCAAAAAGCTCTCCAGTCGCAGCGGCAGGCCGAACATGAGGGAACCCTTCACCAGAACGTCTTCGGTGACGCACTCGCCTTGTTCTCCACACTGCTTAAGGCATACGCCACTGGTGTCCCACCCGGCATGACCTTGAAAGATTCCATCCATCTCAAGCTGGACCTAATCGGCCTGGTCCCCGTCCTTGGGGAGGCCGCCGACGGAGCAAACTGTCTTATCTACGGTGTGGAGTACGGCGGTAGCTTCTTCGGCCACGGCGAAAAAGACGCGTGGAAGGATTCTCTTCTTTCCTGCGCCTCTTTGGTTCCGGTCCTCGGTTACGGTGCTGCAGCATTCAAGGCTACGCGGTGGGCAGGAAAGTACGGCGACAAAGTAGGTGCGGCCTTCGAGGCGCTCGGTAACCTTCTGAAGCGCAATCCCTGCAGCCCGAAGCACAGTTTCCCGGCAGGCACTCGAGTCCTCATGACAGACGGATCGACCCGCGCCATTGAGCGGGTCAGCGTCGATGACCTGGTGCACTCGACTGACCCGATCTCGGAGAATTCAGGCCCGCGCCGCGTTGCAGCCACGATCTACACACCGGACGACCGAGAATTCACGAGCATCACGCTCAACGGTACCCAGAAGTCGAGCACACTGACAGCCACTGATCACCACCCGTTCTGGATTCCTGAGACACAGAGCTGGACTGATGCCGGACAGCTCAAGTCTGGAGACTTCCTCCGTGTCGCAGACGGCACTCTTGCGGAGATTGCAAGTATTCGGCGCTGGAAAGAAGTTCAGCCGACGTACAACCTGACCGTCGAAGACCTGCACACGTACTATGTGCTGGCGGGTGAAAAACCGGTCTTGGTGCATAACTCCAGTTGCGTTTCGGTGACGTCTGTCATCAATCAGGATTCGCTACTGACGAAAGCAGCGCAGCAGGCAGGGAAGAATCAACAAGTTCAGAGAGACTTTGACCACCTGTTCGAGCAACTTTCCCAGGGGAACATGAACCCGGGTAGGGGGAGTAGAGCACTGTCTGGCACTGACGTGACATATGCACGAGGGCGAAACGGTGGACGACTCTTCTTCCGTAACGTTGGCGGCGGAATACAAATTGTCGGCAAGGCAGACAAGGGGAACGAGCCCCAGGTGATAGCGAGGCTGAAAAAGATCTATGGATAATAATCTCGTCGACCTCGTAGAGTACGACATCTACCATGTCGTCGCGGAACCTGAGTTCACTGCGCTCTTCATGCTCGGGGCCGACGACCTGGCGGAAACGGTAGAGGATGCGGATGCGGAAATGCGACTTCCGGACGGCACCCGCTGGAGTGCAAGTTTCATGACCGCTGGCGCGATCGACACGGTGATGAACCGATGGAGCGAAACCGGCGAGCATGGCGGTGGAGTCTTCTTCGCGTGTTCTGATCTCGTGATCATCCCCAAGGCCGGAGTGGCAGCCATGGTCGAGGCATTCCGCGTGATCTTGGCCGAGGGTCCGCAGGGGACTCTCGGAAAACTGGAATAGTGCGCTTGGCCCTTAGACCTTGTCCTACATGGCAGTTCGTCGGTCCTATTGGCAGAAGGAGCGCTGTCTGCGGGGTGCGGCCAATGCCCCTTTTCGTTTCCGAGTTACGGGTGGTCTGTGCTGCTCGGCATCGGCGAAACCGGGAGCCTTTCAGCACGCCAGGTCGCCATGGCGCCGGCTGACACGATCAGTCCCATGCCGACGAGCACCGGTGCGGAAAGACTCTCGGCGAGGGCGAGGGCACCGATCAGCGCGCCCATCACCGGGTCGAGGGAGAACAGCGTCGCGACCACCCTGGCGCCGGCCATCTTCACGGCCCGGAAATCCAGGGTGAAGGCGAGCGCCACCCCGACGACGCCGGAGACGGCGACCAGGCCCCAGTCGGATCCGCTGACGCTTGGGACGGCGGGTAAGGAGAAGGGGAGGAGCAGCAGCGCCGAGATGCCGACCGACATGGCCAGTCCCTCCAATCCGGAGGACGTCCTGCCCACGCGCTGCGCGAAGAGGGTGTAGCAGGCAAGGGCCAGCGCGGAGAGCAGCCCGAAGGCGATTCCTGCCCACGCGACTGTCCCGCCGGGCTCCGTGACCAGGACCACGCCCACCAGACCGACGGCAGGCAGAAGCGCTTCGCGCCAAGCGCGCGCCGAGGCGACCGCCACGACGAACGGTCCGAGGAACAGCAGTGTCGCCGCCACGCCGAGTGGGAGGTGGCCCACCGCGCCGTAGTAGGCCACGTTCATGACGGCCATCGAAGCGCCGTAGACGACCATGCCGGCCCAGTCCTGCCGCGTGTGGCCACGGACCCTCGGATGCACCAGCACCATCAGGACGAGAGCAGCGCAGAGCTGCCGCAGCCCGGCGACGGCGGGAGCGCCCAGCCGATCGAAGAGTGTCGAGGCGAGTGCTGCCGAGGCTTGCACGCTCAGGCAACTGACGAGGACCAGGCCCGCACCCAGGAACGCTCGGGTGCGGGCAGGTCCCTCGCCAATCAGGTCGTTCATGTGCGCACCTCCGGTCTGAGGCGGAAGGGACCCGACCCTCCCGGTATCACTGAAACGACCGTTTCACTGTAACGCTCGTTATGCTGGGGTGCATGGACCAGGACACCGCCGCGGCCATGGCCAGACCGTCCGCCAGGGACCGCTTGCTGGACACGGCCGACGAGCTCTTCTCCCGGGACGGCATCGCCCGCACCAGCGTCGACCAGGTGCTGCACCACGCCCACGTCGCTCCCGGCACGCTCTACGCGCACTTCGGGGGAAAGGACGGCCTGATCGCAGCCGCGCTGCAACGGCGTCTGGACCGCTGGGAACAGGTATGGCAGGAAGCCGTGGACGCCGCGGCCACACCCGCCGAGAAGCTCCTGGCCCTGTTCGACGCGGTCTCCGCCTACCGCGACCGGTACACCCCGGGCCGCGGGTGCGCCTTCCTCGCGACCGGCACGGAACTGCCCGACCTCGACCACCCCGCCCGCGCCGTGATCGAGGCGGAGTCCACGCTCCTCCTCACACGGCTGAACCAGCTGGCGGAAACCGTCACCACCGAGGATCCCGCCGCCCTGGCGGGCAACGTACTGCTCGTGTACGACGGAGCCATGGCCGGCCTCCAACGAGGACGGACGCCGGACCCTCTCGGCCACGGCAAGACGCTGGCGAGATGCCTGATCCAGAACGCGATCCAGACCGAGCATTAAGACCGTGCCCTACATGCCGAGTTGGCGGTTGGGCTGGTCATGGGAAGTGGACGGTGGGGATGGATCGTTCCGGACGGACTGTGGGAGATAGCACGGCCGTTGCTGCCGTCGGCCCGAGTCCGTCCGCAGGGCGGTGGGGTCGCGAACATCGATGACGAGGCAGTCTTCGCGGCGATCATCTATGTGCTGGTCAGCGGGTGCGCTTGGCGGGCCTTACCGCCGTGCTTCGGCGCTTCGAAGTCGACCGTGCACCGCCGGTTCGTCATCTGGTCGAGAGCCGGGGTGTGGGGCCGACTGCACCAGAAGATCCTCCAGCTCCTGGACGAACAGAACTTGGTCGACCTGTCCCGGGCAGTCCTGGACTCCGCGCACGTCCGGGCTAAAAAGGGGGCGAACTTACAGGTCCGAGCCCCGTGGACCGGGGTAAGCCGGGTTCCAAGATGCACGTCCTGTCCGACGCGGACGGACTGCCCCTACGCGTCGGGCTCTCCGCGGCCAACACCCACGACAGCCAGGCACTGAAGCCGATGGTGTCCCATTTCCACATGGGATACGAATCCCACGCGAGCGAATCGAAGCCCCGCCGCCTCCACGCCGACAAGGCGTACGACATCCCTCACCTGCGGCGATGGCTCTGGGGCAAGCACATCGGAGTCCGTATCGCCCGCAAAGGTATCGACTCCAGCGAGCGGCTCGGCCGACGCAGATGGGTGATCGAACGGACGATGTCGTGGCTGACTGGTTACCGCCGACTCAACCACCGCTACGAGCGGAAACCAGGCAACTACCTGGCCTTCCTCGGCCTCGCCGCCGCACTCTGCTGCTACAAACGATTCCTCAAACTGACCATGTAGGACACGGTCTTAGTAGCTGCTTTCAGGGCCGCCGAACTCCTGTCGCACGACGCTGCGCCCCGGAATGCAATTCCGGGGCGCAGCGGTAGTCGGTCAGGTGGTGGTAACGCCCCATCCAGGGTCTTGGCGGGCTGCGAGTGGATTCGGGGTGGTGGTCGTGGCCGGAGCGTACGCCCCGTGCCTTGTCCGGATGACCCCTTCGCCGTGTCGCCGAGGAGCACGGGCGTCACCGTGATCACCGAGGCGCCCGCCGGAGGTCCTAGCAGCTGCGTCCCGGCTGCCGGAAGGTCGGGGGCGACGTCCAGGCGGCCGGTCTCCGCGTCGAAGGCCACGGCCTTCACGCGCCCGGCGAGTTCGGGCACGACCGCGGTGAGGATGGTGTCGAAGTCGGCGAGGACGCTTCCGCCGGTGGCCGGGTCGGCCATGCCGTGCTCGGTCATCATCATGCTGATCGCGCTGCCCAGCCCGAGCGGCTCACGGCCGTCGCGCCGTACGGCGGTGGTGGTGCGCCGCTTCGGCTTCTGCCGGGTGGCACCGCTCTCCCTCGGCTCTTCCCCGGACGCGAGCAGGGCCTGGCGTGCGAGGTCGACGCCGCTCAGTTCCGACTCGGTGGTCATGCGATCACCGCGCCGGCCGTGTCGGTGTGCAGCGGGCGGGCGGCAAGTTCGGGCAGCCGGTCCGTCCACGGCACGGCCGGGGCCTGTTCGGTCCGGGCGGCGGTCTGCTCGCGCAGCTGCTTCAGCCGCGTCGTGAGTAGGTACTCGGCAGCGCGCTCCCGGGCGGTGTCGGCGGCCTTCGTCGCCGCCGCGATGGCGTCCGCGCCGTTCGGGTTGTGCCTAAACCAGCGCCGCCCCTGCTCGGTCTTGTAGGCCCGGCGGGCCTCCGCTTCGGCTTCCTCGGTCCGTCCGAGACGCCCGAGGGCGTTGCTGCGGTAGTCCGACAGCGCCGCTTCCACCGTCTGGAGCGCGGCGAAGGCCAGCACCGATGCAGCACCGGCCGGCTCCGTGTCGAGCTCGCCCGGCTGCACCGAGTCGAGGAACTCCCGCTGGGTGTGTTTGATATCGGCTTCCAGCGACGCCCGGACACCGGCGGTGACGGCGGCAATGTCGTCCGGGTCGTCCAGTACGGCCGCCCAGGTCGCGGCGAGCAGCCCGGTCTCCACCGTCAGGGTCTGGGTCCGGCGCCGGTAGCCGCACACCTCGCACATTCCCCCGGCCTGCTGCTGCCCGCAGTCCTCACACGCCAGCGCCTGACGGACCGTCTCAGCGGCAGCCGCGGCCGCACGCTCGTCCTTGGCCCGTTCCTGGTCAGCCGCACGGACCGCAGCGCGTCGGGCTTTCTCCGCACGGGCCTGCTCCTGCCGCCACACGACGTCCTGCGCCCCGGCAGCAGCGTGTTCGCGCAGCCGCTCCTTCGAGGACGCGGCGGCGCTCGTCGTCGCCCAGGTGGGGCAGCTCCCGGTCGATCTCCGCAACGATCCGAGCACGGCGAGCGCGCCAGATGTGGACCACGTTGCCACAGTTCCCGCACGCGCCGCCGGTGTCCAGGCGGGTGCCGTCGTCGCACCGCCGGTCCGAATACGAGGGCCGCCGCACCAGACCCCGGCCGATCAGCCACCCGAACGGCTCGCTGATCAGGGCCTCGCCGCCGGTCTCCTCCAGGCGGCCGGTGAGCCGGTCGGCCAGCAGCCGCGGCGCACGCTCCACTGCCACGCCCAGACCCGCCAGCAGCGAGAGCTCCGCCTTCGCTGCCGCCGCCACTTGGTCCTGCTGCCAGCCGGACAGCCGCTCCCACAGCCACGACACCGGTTGAAGCAGAACGTCATCATGACGTACGCGATCCTGGGCGGTCTGGAGCGCAGCGTCGAGCGTACGGCGGCCACCCTTGCCAGCCTCATGGGCGTATCCGCCACCCACTTCAGCCGTGCCCGCCGCGAGCTGGAAGCCGAGGGCTGGGTCGAGCTCACCCACAGCGAGGGCCAGGTGAAGTTCTACCGGCTCGGCCAGAGGGCCACCGGCCGCGAGGTCGTCGTCCAGCTGCGGAACCGACCTACCGCGTGATCTGAACCGAGAGCGACACCGCCGGGGCCGGGAAGGTGACTCCTTCCCGGCCCCGGCGTCTTGCCCAGAACAGCGCAGCGATCACGCCGCCCCCTTCCGGACCGGGCTTCCGCGTCCCGGCATCGTGACGGCCTGCACTCGGACTGCCGGACATGTCGCGCTCCCTCTGGGATGGCTGACGGGTGGGGCCAGCGGGTACCGCCGTCTACACGGAGACGGACCGCTGGCCCCTACGCATGCCCCGGTGTCCGCTAATCCGCACCGCCGTCAGGCATCCATCAGGGAACGTCTCCTTGGCCGGGCTCCATCGATCGGCAATACGCCGCGGCTCGTGCGCCACCTTCGGTCAGTGCTCCGGGTCCTGGTCGACATCGCCAGGGCGAGCCGTTGCACAGGCTAAGCAGGTGCGCCAGCACGGTGATATGACCCTCTTTCAGGGGGGCGAGTGTGTAGCCGTTGAGTGCTGGAGTCGTCGGGGCAGCGATGATCCGACGGCGTGCTTGGCCGGGCCGAGTGCGTCGGAACGGTCACGTTGGGGAGATCTGCCCGGTTGTCGGACAGGAAGGTGACTCTCGCGAAGACCCGGGCGATCTCCGGGTCCGTTCGGCAGAAGCTGTTGGTCAGCTCCTGCCCCAGTTCGGGGCGCTCCGGGTTTCCCATGATCACCGGCGCCATGGTCGCCGACCAGCCCAGATAGTTGCTGTCCAGTGACTCGAGCAGTTCCTCGATGTCCTGCTCGCTGAAACCGCCCCGGTAATTGCCGTCGTCGATGTACGAGGGCGAAGGGGTGAGGAGGACCAGCTTCTCGAAGAGTGCGGGCTCCTGCACAGCGGTCAGCACACCGATCATGGAACTGACCGAATGCCCGACAAACGTCACGGGCCCCAGGCCGAGCTCCCGGCAGAGGTCGATGACGTCCTGCGCATAGCCGTCCAAGGTAAAGTACCGCTCGGGGCTCCAGGCCGCCGCATCGGAACGCCCCGCCCCCACATGATCGAACAGAACCACCTGGAAGCGCTCCTCCAGCGCGGGTGCGACAAGACGCCAGAGATTCTGATCGCAACCGAAACCGTGGGCAAGCATCACCACCGGGCCGCCCTCCCGGCCTGTCACCCGTACCCGATTTCTCTTGCGCACGTCCACAGGAACATCCTGACACCCTTTACACCTCACGGCCTGGCCGGCCGGACGGCCGCCTCCCACCAGCGCGGAACACATTCCGGTGGCAGGCAGGCGGTGTCCGTCGCGCGAATGCGTACCTACGTACCCCGAGGCATGACTCTCCGAGGCGTGAATTCCCGGGGCGAAGTCCGCGCCCGCCTCCGGTATCCCTCGCCCGGACCCGGATCCGCGTCGAGGGCTCCCGAACCGGGGAGGATTTGAACGGCCACCGTAGGCACGACCGGCGGTGCACCCGACGACGTGGGGGCTGTCGACGTCCCCTGGTATAGGTGCGGTCCAAGCTGCGTACCGAGGTCAAGTGGGCATGTCTCTCGAATCATGTTCGAAACCAGATGGCGAGGGCTGTGGGCGTGACGGTGCCGAGAAGGCGGTGTCTGGGAGAAAGCCATCAGTCACCCCACTGCGATCGGGAGAGCGCCATGCCACCACCGAGCCGCCGCACCGGTTGGTTGTCCTTACCGAACCTGGTACCCCGAGGTGGGCGTCTCGCCCCGCCGGCCACAGCCGGACCGGCAGTAGGCCGAGCCCCACGGTGGCGCCGCTGCGGGGCGTCGAGCACCTGGTCCTCGATGACCTCACCGCCTACGCGGACGACCGAGGGTGGGTCGTACCGGCCGGCTGCGCGATCGCCGACAACGGGCCCCTCGACCAAGCCCCTGCCATGCGGGCCGGGTGGCAGCGGGTACGGGTGGCGGCAACCGGCCGCCTGGTCCACGGGGTGGTGGTCCCCTCCTTCGCGCACATCGCCTACCGCGCCGGGGACGGGGAGCGGGCCTGGCTGCTGGAGCAGGGGCTGTTCGTCGTCGCGACCGACCCCACCGAACTCCAGGCAGGCCTGACGCCTGCGGAGCTGAGGGCATGAGCGGCACTGTGGTGTACTACCCGGCCGGTGCGGTGACCGGCGGGCTGCCGCTGGACCGTGACCCGCACCTCGCACTCGCCGCCGCCGTCCTGGCCTGCGGCCCGAACCCGGTCGGCCTGCGGGTGGCGGACTGTGCGCAGATCGGCCTCCAGCTCACCGGGCACGCACGGTGCGTGGCCGCCGACCTCCGCCAGCGATTCGAGATGCTGCCGGGGGACAGCGAACTGCGCCCGGCGTCCTTGGGGCAGGGAGCAGGCCCGCAGGGCCGTGGCAGCCGCGGACCCGTGGAGCGATGTTGTCAGTGGTTGTGGTTTGTGGAGCCGGCGTAGGTCGGTTCGCGGACGGCGGGGGTGTCGGGGGTGTGCTTGGTGAGTTTTTCGCCTTCGATATCGACGTTGGGCAGGATGCGGTCGATCCAGGCGGGCAGGGACCATGCGCGCTTGCCGAGGAGGGCGAGGGCTGCCGGGATGATGGTCATGCGGACGACGAACGCGTCGAAGACGACGGCGATGGCGAGGCCGAACCCGAGCGATTTGATCATGGCGTCGTGGGAGCCGACGAAGCCGGCGAAGACGCTGATCATGATGAGGGCAGCGGCGGTGACGACGGTGGCGCTGTGCTTGAAGCCCGTCTCAACGGCGGTGCGGGCGTCGGCGCCGTGGACGTATGCCTCGCGCATGCGGGTCACCAGGAAGACCTGGTAGTCCATGGCCAGGCCGAACACGATGCCGACCATGAGAACGGGCATCAGGCTCATGACGGGGCCGGTCTGTTCCAGGCCGATGAGGTCTTTCAGCCAGCCCCACTGGAAGACCGCGACCAGGGCTCCGAGGGAGGCCAGTACGGAGAGCAGGAACCCGAGGGCCGCCTTGGCGGGGACCAGGATGGACCGGAAGACGAGGATCAGCACGAGGACAGCGAGGCCGACGACGAGGGCGAGGTAGGGCACGATCGCGGCGCTGAACTTGTCGGAGATGTCGATGTTGAGGGCTGTGGTGCCGGTCACTAGGGAGCGGGCACCGGTGTCGGACTGGAGGTCGCCGGCCAGGTTGCGGATGTCGGTGACGAGGTCCTTGGTGGCGTCGCTGCCCGGAGCGCTCTTGGGGATGACGGTGATGATCGCGGTGTCGCCGCTCTCGTTGAAGGCGGCCGGGGTCACGCCAGCCACGTCCGCAAGGCCGGAGAGGGACTTGCCCAGGTCCTCGGCTCCACTGAGGGCGACGGCCGGGTCCTGGTCGTCGACGGTCACGGTGAGAGGGCCGTTGAAGCCGGGTCCGAATGACTCGGACAGCATGTCGTATGCCTTGCGCTGGGTGGACGAGGTGGCCTTTGAACCGTCGTCCGGCAGCCCGAGTTCGAGCCGGGTGGCGGGGAGGGCAACCACACCGAGAGCGATCACGGCCAGGAGGAGCATCCGGGCCGGCTTGCGCAGGACGTAGGAAATCCAGCGCTGCCCCAGGCCCGGCTTGGCGGGCTTGGCCGGGTCGGCCACGGCGGCGGACTTCTTCCGGTTCTGGCCGCGGACGCGTTCACCCGCGAAGCCGAGGAGCGCGGGAACCAGGGTGGTGGCGACGAGGACGGCGATGACGACGGCGCCAGCGGCGGCCAGACCCATCGCGGTCAGGATGGGCAGGTTCACCACCGCGAGGCCCGCGAGGGCGATGACAACGGTCAGCCCGGCGAACACGACGGCGGAACCCGCTGTGCCGTTCGCACGGGCGGCGGCCTCCCGGGCGTCGTAACCGTCGGCGCGCTCCGAACGGTAGCGGGAGACGATGAACAGGGCGTAGTCGATGCCGACGGCGATGCCGAGCATCGTGGCGAGGGCCGAGGCGTTGCTGTTGAGGTCGAGCGGGCCGCTGAGCGCAGTGATGGCGGCCATGCTCACCCCGACTCCGACGAGCGCGGTGAGCAGGGGCAGGCCCGCGGCGATCAGGGAGCCGAAGGTGACGAGGAGGATGACGGCTGCCAGGGCGAAGCCGATGGCTTCGGCGGTGTGGCTTTCCTCGGGGGCGGCCAGCGCGTTGCCGGAGGCTTCCACGGTCAGCCCCTGGTCGCGGCCCGATTCCAGGGCCTTGTCCAGGCCGGCGTGGTCACCGTCGGTGAGGTCGGCGTCTGTGGCGGTGTAGGTGACCTGGGCGTAGGCGGTGGTGCCGTCCGCGCTGACTGCCTTGGTGGCGAAGGGGTCGCTGATCTGTCCGATGCGGGAAGAGGAGTCTTTGATGCCGGCCAGAGTCGCTTCGAGAGCGGCCTTGTTCTCCGGGGTGCTGATCTTCTCGTCGTCGGGTGCGCGCAGCACGACACGGGCGGTGGCTCCATCGGCGTTGGCCGCGGGGAACTTCTCTCCCAGGAGGTCGAAGGCCCGCTGGGCCTCGGTGCCGGGCAGGCTGATGCTGGAGCTGGCGGGGCCCGAACCGGTGGAAGCACCGATACCTACGGCGCCCAGGATGAGCGCCCAGAGGAGGACGACCAGCCAGCGCCGCTTGAACGCGGCCCCGCCGATCTTGTGAAGGAAGGTGGCCATGAGGGAAACGCTCCGGGTCGAAGGTGTTTTCGGACGTGCGGTGCCCTGAGCCCGGCCTGTGGCAGGCACGGCACCGATGAGGGCATGCGGAGGGAGACGAGTGGCTCCGGGCCGTCGTCAGGGACGTGCGGGGTCGCCGGTAGCACGGGAAGGTGCGGCCGGAAGGTGGTGGGGGCTGGGTTGGGTCAGGCGGTGGCGGGCTGCGCGGTGAGAGCCGGCAGGAGCACCAGCTCGACAACGGCTTCCATCAGCTCCTGGGTCGCCTCGGTCCCGTGAACGATTTTCTGTGCGAGCCACGGGCCCAGCAGGATCTGGTCCGCCAGGTCAATGACCGGGTTTCCGGCCCTGATCTCGCCCCTTGCGACCGCACGCTCGAACAGCTGGGCAAGATCCCGCAGGATCGGATGGATCAGGATCTCGCGCACGATGTCCATGAGGTCCTCGTCCTGGACGATCGCCGCCGGCAACGAGGTGAAGGGCTCATTGGCCAGATCATCGGCCACCAGATACCGCGCGACCTCCATCAGATCGCCGCGCAGACTGCCGGTGTCGATGCTGGACAAGTCCTCCCCGGACTCTGCGCTCAGAGCCTTCCACGCCGAAATCACCAGGCGCGGCTTGCTTTCCCACTGCCGGTAGAGCGTCGCCGTACTGCACTTCGCCCGCTGGGCGACAGCTGCCATGGTCACCTGCTCATAACCGACCTCGCCGACAAGCTCTGCCGTCACGAGCAGCAGTTCACGCTCTCGCTCCGCAGTGAGTTTGCGGCGGCGCGATACCGCAGGTTCCACGGTCATGGCTGCTCCTGATCCGGTCCTTGGCTGATACAGGAACTGTAGCCACTCCACGAACAGAAAATCAAGTTTTCGAAACTACGGTTTTCGACACTGGGATTTTCGCTCAGGACGGGACCTTGCTCCACCGGCGCGGGCGGGGCCGAGCACGGAACACCGTGAGCGGCCTGGCCGCGCCCGGAGCAGGGTGGGGCGTTGCGGCGGCGGGCCGAGGGCAGTGTCAGACGTCTTCTCCGGGGTTCAGGAAGACCAGGGTGCCACGCCCTTGTTCGTCCCTTCTCCGTGTCAGCCGGTCCCAGTCCCGGCCCATCGCGGAGGCGAGGGACAGGTACCCCCGCTTCTCGAGCCCGCGGTCGGCGGCGTCCAGGCCGACGGCCGTAAAGGAGTCGCGGATCAAGCCTCGCTCTTGAAGGAGGCTGATGTGCCAGCCGCCACCGGTGGCGGGGTAGGCCACCGCGTACCAGGGCGCCGGAGTCGCCCGGAGCGCTTCCAGCACCTCCGACCCCCACGACGCGGCGGACTGGGGCAGGTCGGGAACCGGCGCGGGTGCAGCAGGGAGGGACGGGCCGGGCCGGGTACGGCAGGCGCGGGTACGGCGGACGCCGGCATGACGGGTAAGCGGCTCCTAGCAGCGCATCAGCGGGCTTCCGGAGGGCCTGCCGGGGACCGGCCCTCTACCCGAGGCGTGGCACCGGGCCGGGGTGCCGCGCTGAGTGGTGGATGAGGCTCACCGCGCGGCCGAATCTCCACTCGATAGATGCGCGACCGGCACGGCGACTGGCGGGCTGCCGCTGGACCGTGACCCGCACCTCGCGCTCGCCGCCGCCGTCCTGGCCCGGGGCCCGGCCCCGGTCGGCGTGCGGGCGGGCGGACTGTACGCAGATCGGCCTCCAACTCACCGATCGGAGTGTGATCTGCCTCACTCGACAATCGCTCCGGGGTCCAACGTGAGCAGCAGCAGACCGAGCCGCTGCACGACGGCGATACCCCGTCAGCCGCAGCGCGAACCAGCGCCGGATCAGATCCAGTCCGGCAACCCGCTCCGCGATTCCGCAGAAGCCAGATCCGCTGAGAACGCGCGCCCGCACAGGTCTCAACCGGCCTGGCAAGTCTGCAGCTCAGAACAAGATCCACAGACAACACGAGTGGGTCAGGACAACTCGGTACGGCGCCGGCGTCAGTCGGGCGGTCCGCGGTCCAGTCTTTCGTTGCCTCAACTCGAAAGCACTCAGCGGTCCAAGCGAGCACGGAAGGCCCGTTAACCTCGGGCTTTCACGGGCGGGCCAGCGCGGACCTTGATCAGACAGGCGGAGAGTGCCGCTGAGCTGCGGTGGTGGGACTTACCAGGGGTCTGTCGGCTGAGAGGAAGCAAGCACTCTCCAGGTGAACGAGCGCATCGCGCCGTAGCCGCCTGCCCGAGCGGCCTCGCGCTCGGTTGGCCAGCTCCTTCGTCCTTGCAAGGTCTCGCGTTTGAAGGTCGCGTTGAAGGACTCGGCGAGTGCGTTGTCCGCGCTGGACCCGACCGCGCTCATGCTCCGCCGAACCCCTGCTGACCTGCAGGCTGCGGCGAATGCCCCTGCTCGTGTGCTGGGCTCCGTGGTCGGTGTGCATGACCGGTCCGGCGAGGCTGCCGCAGGTGCGGATCGCCGCGGCCAGGGCGTCGGTGACGAGATCCGCGCGCGTGTGGCCGGCGATCGCCCGGCCGTCCATACGGCGCGAGGCGAGGTCGATGACCCTCGCCAGGTAGCAGAACTTCCCGCCGTCGAGGGGCAGGTAGGTGATGTCGCCGACGTACTTCGTGTTCGGCTTGTCCGCGGTGAAGTCGCGACTGATCAGGTCCGGTGCCTTGGCCGCGGCCGGGTCCTGACCACCAGTCACACCAAACGCCGTTGCAGTACTACCAAGGGGGGAAGTCATGCCGCGCCCGGAGGCCTGTAGCCCGTTGCGGGGCCACCAAAAGGGTAATGGGAGGGGGCAGAGCTGTCCGCGGGCTCCTTCGCACTGGACGAGGTCGGATGCGCGCTGCTGTCCGCGCTGCGGGACTGGGCGCGGGACTCCCCCGTCACGACGGCGCCGGGCATCGCCCGCAGCATCATCCGGTTCACGGTGAACGTGATCCCGGACCCCGCACCCGGACACCGCCGACACCCTGGAGGCGATGTGCGATGAGCACCTGGTGCCCGCCCACGCGGTGCACTCCGCACCCGGTGCGCACCGAGTCCATCCGGTGCGCACCGCGATACGCACCACCGTCCACTCGGTGCGCTCCACTCGATGGGCGTGCTGCGCAGGGCATGACGGTTGAAGACAGGTGGCCGAGTAGCTGGCTCAGGTGGCAAGCAGTTCGGCGATCTCATGGGCGAGCTCGGGGCCGAGCGAGCCCCAGCCATCCTTGTAGCCGTAAACACTCCCCAGGCTCCGGGCGTCGTAGTCGCCGTTCAGGATGTCTATGTCGGTGGGGGTGATGAGCGACGGGTGGGGGACACCGACGGCGCCCGAGACCTTCAGCAACTCCCTGCGCAGGGTGCGCAGGTACATCGCGGCCCGGATGCCCTTCGAGGGCGCGTCGATGCCGCGCGCCAGCCACGGGTCCTGGGTGGCGATGCCGGTGGGGCACTTGTCGGTGTGGCACTTCTGGGCCTGGATGCAGCCGATGGACAGCATCGCCTCACGGCCCACATTGATCATGTCGACGCCGAGGGCGAACGCGACGACGGCTTTCTCGGGCAGGCCGAGCTTGCCGGAACCGATAAAGGTGATGTCGTCGGTCAGGCCCCGCTCGGCGAACACGCCGTAGACGCGGGAGAAGCCCATGCGGAACGGCAGGGACACCGAGTCGGCGAAGATGAGGGGAGCCGCCCCGGTGCCGCCCTCGCCACCGTCGACGGTCACGAAGTCGACCCCTCGCTCGCCCCGCTCCATCAGGGTGGCGAGTTCCTCCCAGAAGTCCATCTCCCCGATGGCACTCTTGATCCCGACCGGCAACCCGGTCTCCGTGGCCAACAGTTCCACGAAGTCGAGCATCGAGTCCACGTCGTGGAACGCGGTGTGCCGCGACGGCGAAGCGCAGTCCTTGCCTGCGGGAATGTCGCGGATTGCGGCAATCTCGTCGGTCACCTTTGCGCCCGGCAACATGCCGCCGAGCCCTGGCTTCGCGCCCTGCGAGAGCTTGATCTCGATCGCCTTGACAGGCGCGCCCGCGACCATGGACTTGAGCTTGTCGAGGTTGAACGTCCCGTCCTCGTTGCGGCAGCCGAAGTACGACGTACCGACCTGGAGGACGAGGTCCCCGCCGTTGAGGTGGTAGGGCGACAGGCCGCCCTCGCCGGTGTTCTGCATCGTCCCGGCCAGCGCCGCACCCTTGTTGAGCGCCGTGACGGCCGCGCCGGACAGCGAGCCGAAGCTCATCGCAGAGATGTTGATGACGCTCGCCGGGCGGAACGCCTTCGCCCGGCCGCGCGGTCCGCCGAGCACCTTGGCCGAGGGCAACGCCGCCTGCGGGTCGCTCAGATCCGGCAGCGCACCGGCGAACGTACGCTGCTTCACGTATGCATGCCCCTGCACGTGCTCGATGTCGTTGTCGGTGCCGAACCCGAAGTAGTTGTTCTCACCCTTCGCCGACGCGTAGATCCAGCTGCGCTGGTCACGGCTGAAGGGACGCTCCTCGTCGTTGGACGTCACGATGTACTGCCGTAGCTCGGGGCCGATCGTCTCCAGCACATACCTGGCGTGTCCCACCAGGGGGAAGTTCCTCAGCAGCGCGTGCTTCTTCTGCACGAGGTCGCGGGCGGCCACCAGCGCCAACCCCGTGGCGGCTGCCGCACCTATGCTCCGAGCACGCATAACAAGAGTTCCTCTCCTCGACTGGCCGAACCTCACGGTGGCCATCTACCCCGCGCCGCGGAAAAGCCACGCGATGCCGCAGACCCGAGGGCACCGCCCCTGCGGGAGGGCCGCCGCGCAGCCCGTACGGGGTCGGGCCGCGCCGCGGGCGGGTCAGAGCGCCGAGTCGAGGTGCCCGAGGTGCTCGATGAGGTTCATGTTCTCGGCGTAGTCCACAGGGCAGTTGATGATCGACACGCCAGGGTCCGCCAGTGCCTCACGGAGCGTCGGCAGGAGGTCCCCGGCGGACTCGATGTGGTAGCCCTTCGCGCCGAAGCTGCGGGCGTACTGGACGATGTCCGGGTTGCCGAAGTCGGTGTTGGAGTGTTCCCCGACCTCCAGGTCCATCTTCCACTTGATGAGCCCGTAGCCGTTGTCCTCCCAGATCAGCACGGTCAGCGGGATGTTCTCGCGAACCGCCGTCTCGATCTCCTGGGAGTGCATGAGGAACGAGCCGTCGCCGACCGCCGCCAGCACCTTCGTCTGCGGCCTGGCGAGCTGAACCGCGAGCGCCCCGGGCAGCGAGAAGCCCATGGTGGACAAGCCGTTGGAGATGAGGCAGGTGTTCGGCGCGTACGTCGGGTAGAGCCGGGCCATCCACATCTTCAGCGCGCCGGTGTCGACCAGCACGATGTCGTCGCGACCGAGCGCGGCGCGGGTGTCGGCGATGATGCGCTGCGGGGCGAGCGGGTAGCGCTCGTCCGCGGCGCCCTGCTCGAGTTCCTTGGCCAGCAGCGTGCGGGTGGCCGTGGTGTCCTCGTCGTCGATGGTCCAGCGCAGGCCGTCGAGTTCGGTGGCGAGGGCGTCGAGGGAGGCGGAGATGTCGCCGATGATGCCGACGTCGACCGAGTAGCTGTCGTCCACCTCTGCCGGGACGCGGTGGATGTGGACGATCTTCTTGTCACCGTCCGGGTTTATCCGGGACGGGTCGAACTCCTGCAGCTCGTAGCCGACGGCGATGACGACATCGGCCTCCTCGAACCCGAAGTTGGTGTAGTCGCGCCGCATGAAGCCGAACGTGCCGGTCGCGCACGGGTGGTCGTCGGGCAGGACGCCCTTGCCGTGGAAGGTGGTCGCCGTCGACACGTCGAGTGCGGTGGCGAACGCCGCCAGCGACTCCTCGGCGCCGCCGCGCGCCGCGCCGTGTCCGGCGAGGATCACCGGCCGGCGGGCCTCCCGCAGCAGCTCCACCGCCCGCCTGATCTGCTTCGGGGACGGTGCCTCGGGCTGCACGACGTTCCTGCGGAGCGGGCGCAGGTCCGAGCCGTCCGTCGCCTCGTCGACGTCCTCGGGCACGGCGAGGTAGACGGCGCCGGGCCGCTCGGACTCCGCGGTCTTGAACGCGCGCCGCACCATCTCGGGGATGGCCTGGGTAGCCGGGACCTCCGCCGACCACTTCGTGACCGGGGCGAACATGCTCACCAGGTCCACGAACTGGTGGGACTCCTTGTAGTTGCGCTCCTTGCCGACCTGCGCGGTGATCGCGACAACGGGCGTGCTGTTCGTCATGGCGTCGGCGACGCCCAGCATCAGGTTGATCGCGCCGGGCCCCAGCGTCGCGGACATCACACCCGCCGAGCCGGTGAGCCGACCGTGCATCTCCGCCATGAAAGACGCGGCCTGCTCGTGCCGGGTGAGGACGTAGCGGATCTTCTCCGAGCGGGCGAGGGCGTTGGTGAAACGGATGTTCTCCTCGCCCGGTACGCCGAACACCACCTCGACGCCCTCGTTCTCCAGGCAGCGAACCAGGAGTTCGGCCGCTCCGTCGGGGGTCTGCTTCCGGTACTCGGCGTCGCTCACTCTGATCGTGTCCTCTCCTGAGTTTCAGCCGCGCCGATGGGCGGGCCGGTCAGCCGTCTACCCCGGCCGGCCGGACGGACGCCTGCGGGCCGGGGCTACGAGAAGCTCAGTTGGACCCGGGGGCGCGCAGTCCGGGCCTTCGGCGCCGCCCGACGGGGCTGGTACGGGCGGCGCCGCGCGCCCTCGGAAGGGGTCAGCAGGGTCGACGCCGTACTCGGCGGCGAGGTACGCCCTTCGCGTCCCGCATTACGCATCCACAGCACCATCGACGACGCCCGCACCGCCTGACACAGCCACACCCTGCCAGGGCATGATCGAGTGTCGGACCGGCGACCACCCCTCCCCGGTCCGACCAGCACGGCCTGCTCTCACCGCCCGGTTCCCCGGCTTCCAGGGAAGGTCGAGCAGCATGGCGTGGAAGATCGGGGCGTCAGGCCGCCGCATCAGGCAGTAGTCCAGGTACAGGGCGATTCTGCCGGCGTAGACCCGCTCGGTATTCGGCGAGCAGTCCCGGGCCCGCAGCGAAGCGAGACAGGCCACCGCCTCGGTCTGCAGACCGTAAATCCGGGAGGCGACCACCACCCACCGGGTCACGCCCGTTGCCGGAGAGACAGCCCCTTCCGCTACCTAGATCCGTTCCACGTGCCGAACGTAACCACCACTCCCCCACCTCCACCCCGCAGTTCACCCGACACCATCCCTGCAGGTGACAACCCAAACAAACATCCCTCACACCCGAACCACCCCTAGATAAAAGGGCTGCGTGCACACGACAACCGGGTCATCGAGCGCATGGGCGCTGCCCACCACCACCGCGCGGGGACACGTCACGTCCGTGCTCGCCCGCGACCCGCAGCAGCCCCCGGCCGACGAGAACGACGACCAGGGCGACGAGCGTGACGGCCAGGAGCAGGACGAGAAGCAGAAGGACACCACCGACGAGAGCACGGCGGCCGGCACCGGTGCCGACGGCGACGGCGACGGCGACGGCGACGGCGACGGCCAGGAGGACGCCGACAGCGACGAGGACGGCAAGGACCAGGGCGACGAGTACGACGGCGCAGCACCGGGCATGGCGGGCAGCAGCACGCCGCTGCTGCTGCTGCGGTTCAGCCTCCCCCGCGCCCCGCAGGCAGTCGCGCTCTTCCTCCGCACCCCCGTCCTCCGCCCCGACTCCGAAATCTGGCTCACCGGATACACCGCCCTGCGCGGCTGGGTCCGCGAGCACGGACACACCCGCGTCCCCAGCGAGACCACCCGTCGAGCGGGGCGACGACGCCGCCCCGTACGGGCTCGGCACCTGGGTCAGCGAGCAGCGCCGCAGCTTCAAGGCCGGGACACTCAAGCCGTGGCGCACCGACCTGCTGAACGAAGTGGGCATGGTCTGGTCGGTCAGCGACGCGGCGCTCTGGAAGAACCTCACCGCGGCCCGCGACCACCACGCGGTGCACGGCAGCCTGGCCTGCCCGAGGAACACGGTGTGGGACGGGGTCGAGGTCGGGCAATGGCTCAGCAATCTCCGCCGCCCCGGCGGACTGGGCACCGACCCCGTACGCGCCGGCGAACGCCGCCGCGCCCTGGAGGCCATCGACCCCGAGTGGAACCCTGCCGGGTGGCCGGTCGACTGGCAGCGCCACTACGCCGCCGCCCGCGAACTCCTCGCCGAGGAACAGGGCCCGGCAAATGTCCTGCCCGGTGTCACCGTGAACGGATTCGACGTCGGCACCTGGACCCGCCGGCAGACCGACCCCGACGTCTGGAACAACCTGCCGCCCGAACAGCGCGAACACCTGACTGCACTCGGCCTCGCACCCCGAACCACCGCAGCCACCCCGGCCGGGAAGGGGAAGGGGGCCGGAGCGTTCGAGCGGGGCACCATCCCGCTCACCCAGTACGCCTCCCGGGAGAGGCGGGTCGTCGTGCCCCGGGCGCACATCGAGGAGACACCCCACGGAGCCGTGCGGCTGGGCACCTGGATCAGCAACACCCGCAGCCGGCGGAACAAGCTGACCACCGAACAGCGCGAGCAGCTCACCGCGCTCGGCATCGACTGGGCGCAGGAGGCCACCTCATGAGCGGTGAGGAGCGGATCGCAGCGATTCTGTCGGACCCGGAGGTGCAGTGGATCGGGGTCCTGATCCAGGAAGAGGAATCCCGGGCCGGGCGGGAGCTCCATCAGCCGTCGACTGCGCGAGACCAACGCTCGTGGATGACGCCCAGCTTCTGCTCGAACTCCGCATCCCGCATCCGGCTGGTGAAGGCCCCGGGGATCGTGAGCGAACGCCCGCGGATCCGGACGGCCCGCAAGTCCCACCAGAACCCGCCCCGCGTCTGGTGCTGCCGCCTCTCGATCCGCGTGACGTCGCTCCACAAAATCGAGCGACGACTGATGAACGTGCGGAACTCCATCCCTCTCGCGGTCAGGAGCGTTCGGCCATAGCCACGGTTGATCATGTAAAGGAGCGAGGCCAACCAGGCGACCGCAACACCACTACCCCACCACCGTCGATTCGATGTCGGCGCGGTCAACACCACTGCCACCGCCATCCCGGCGCACACGAGCGTCAGGAAACCGGTCCACCACCAGTTCCTCCGCCGAGCAGCAGAGCTGAGACCGATCCATACATCAGGCATGTCCATAATGCTAGCGACGCGCACTCGAACAACGACCGCCCCGACTTGACGAGTTAAACGGCTGAGGTGTCTATCCAGCGCGCCGGGCTGTCACGGCCGGTTGAGGACGTTGTCGGGGCGGCACACCCCGCAGGCCTGGACAACGTCGGCCAGCTCCGCACGGGCACGATCCGCACTGATCGGCTGCGACTGCCTGCCCCCGGGCCCAGCAGTCGCCCCGGGTGAAGGCCGTACTCCGGAACCAGGCATGTGACGTCTGTTCGCTGCTTGCCAACTCGGCACGATACAAGAGGAGATGACCGAGATTTGCGGCCTGAACTCGTCTTGCCTGGTAAGGGGTGAGACTCGGAAAGTTCAGCTCCTTCATACAGGGGGAGCCTCATGGATATCGGCGAGATTGCGCAGCGTTCCATCGAGATCGTCGTTGCTCAGGGAAGCGCGGCTGTAAGCAGTCTGGTGTTCGACACGCTGAGCGCGGGGCCGGAGAGCGAATCAGCGGCCGTGGCGCTGCGGGAAAGCCCCGAGAACCCCGCCACCCAGATCACCGCCTCACGTGCTCTGGAACGGATCCTGGGGGACAACCGGGGCCTCGCTCGCATGCTGGAGACAAAGCTGGAACAGCTGCAACCGTCGAACAACGAGGCGATCAGCTTCGGAACGGGCCATGCCGGTGTTGTCAGCCAGACGGGCAAAGGCAACAGGAGCCACATCGGCAACAAGACCACGAAGCGCGGTGGGGCGTTCTGGGGCTTCGTGGCCGCGGTGGTAGTGATCATCGGGGGCGGATCTACTCTGCTGGTCGTCCAGAATGACTCGGAGCCGACCGTCCAGGAACAGGCGCAGAAGGCGGCTCTGGACTTCATCCGCGCTTCTTACGGCGGAGATGTCGTCACCATGTGCGGACTTCGCTCCGAGAGATACGACACGCTTCCGTGCGACACCGCGGAAGAAATGGAGAGCGCACAGGCGGAAGCCGATGAGGACAGGGAAGACATCGAGCGTGCAGGGCTCACGAAGAACTGGGAAATATCTGACTCGAAGTTCCCCAGCGACAACCGCGCGCTCATCACCCTGGACCACGCCAAAATTCCTCAGTCCGTGGTGGTGGACTTGACGCACGAGACCGGCGCCTGGCGGGTCGCCAGCCTCAAGGGAGCCGTCTAGCAAAGAAGTCCGCAGACTGCGGGAGCGGATGCCGGTGGGTTCCGGACGGACAAGCTCAGCAAGCGGCCGGGGGGGGGTGCCCGCCGCACCGCCCGCTCCCGCCACGGCGAACACCGCCACCGCGGCAACACAACCCACCCGATCCGGTACCGGCATCCCAACCTGCACAACAACGCCCTCCGGCAGTCCCGGCAGGTCGGGGCCAGCATCGGGCGGCAGCCGAGTGCAGGGGTACGTGACACGCCCCCAGCGTTCCCACCCGGACGTGTCACCGACTGCCATCACAGCCTGCTGAGGACGTTGTCGGGGCGGCACACCCTGCAGGACCGGACACCGTTGGCCAGCCCCGCCCGGGCACGCTCCGCACTGACCGGCCTCAGCGTCCCTCCCCCGGCGAAACAGTCGCCCCGGTGAATCTCAGCGACGGGCGCCCCGATACCGACAGCAGAGATACCCACGTCAGGCGTCGGCGCACGGCGCGGCCCAGCGAGCCGGACGGCTGCCGGGGGCTGCGGTGCGCGCTGAGGCTGCGCTGACCGCTCAACAGTCGCGATCTGCTCACGGACCCGCTTCAGGGACAGGTCCAGCCACGTTTCCAGCGTCCGGAGACGCTCCAGGTCAGGCGGCAGATCGGCCATGCTCCTCCGATTCACGCAGCATCCGCACGCCGGTCCCCGCCGGAGCTCCACCCGGGCCGCAGGCGTCCACCCGGCCGGAGCCGACCAGAACGGATGCCACTCGATCCGCACCGACAGCAGGAGCAGGCGGCGGCGCAGCTCGGTGGCGTGGCGCGGGCGCGGCACGCCACGGCGCGGTAGACGCCGTGCCACTCGCGCTGGGCGCGGACAAGGTCGCCGGGGAACCTGATGGAGTCCATCCGCCCCTCGGGGTAGGCGTTCGGCCCGGACCTCAGCGCAACGTGCTCTTCCTGTTCAGGTGCCGGTCCGTGGGGCACCCCGTGGTGCAGGGCCGGAACGGTGACGCTCCCCGCGGGGGCCGACCCGGCGCAGGTTCCCCCTCTACGGAAAGGCTGCCGGGGGAACCGCCCCGAGCCCCGGGGGGGTCAGGGCAGGCGGCCCTGCTCGCACACCTGCCGGGCGATGTCGCGGAGCTTGACGTTGTGGTCCTGCGAGTAGCGGCGCAAGACGTTGAACGCGTCGTTCTCCGCGATGTGGTGGCGGGCCATGAGGATGCCCATGGCCTGGCCGACCTGGTGGCGAGTGGCGACGGCCTGTTCCATCTGCGCGTGGGTACGGGCGGCGGACAGGGCCACGGCGGCATGCGACGCCAGCAGCACACCGGCGGTCTGGCTGTTCCCGGTGAACGCCCCTGGTTCGCGGGAGTAGAAGTTCAGGGCGCCGAAGTCATCGTCATCGGTGAACAGCAGGAAGCCCATCATGCTGCCCACCCCCAGCTTCAGCGCCTCCGGCACGAAACCGGGCCACCGCGACTCCACCAGGGTGAAGTCAGCGATCCGGAACACCCGCTCCCTGGCCGCGTGCCGAGCGGCATCGAAGCACGGGCCCTGGCCCAGCCGGTACTGAAGCTGGTCCAGCTCCACCACCAAAGGTTCCGACGGTGCCAAAGACACCGCCTCCTCGTCGCTCAACAGCAAAATCCCCGCAGCGTCGCAGCCCTCCACCATCTCGGTCGCCGAACCGGTGATCCGCTCCAGCGTCCTGTCCACCGACGGCTGCTCCAGCAGATCATGTGCCATCGCACCCATCTGCTGCGCAAACCCACGCCAGTCCATCCCAGCCTCCTCGGCACTCACCACAACCGGGGCGCCAGCGGCGGCGACTGCCGCCCACACCCGCCCCTCACGCCCTCCTGCCC
>NZ_JAAXYC010000578.1 GCF_018619185.1 Streptomyces sp. McG3
AGTTGGCCGGGGATCTGGCCCGGGTCGATGTGGTGCAGCCTGCTTCGTGGGCGGTGATGGTGTCGCTGGCCCGGTTGTGGGAGTCGTTCGGTGTGGTGCCGGCCGCGGTGGTGGGTCACTCGCAGGGTGAGATCGCTGCCGCGGTGATCGCGGGTGCGTTGTCGTTGGAGGATGCTGCCCGGATCGTCGCGGAGCGCAGCCGGGTGATCGGTGAGCGTCTCGCCGGCCGGGGCGGTATGGCGTCGATCGCGTTGCCCGCCGCGACGGTACGGGAGCGGGTTGAGGGGTTCGGTGACCGTCTGGCGGTCGCCGCCGTCAACGGGCCCTCTTCCACGGTGGTTTCGGGTGAGCCCTCCGCGTTGGACGAACTGCTGGCAGCCTTGGAGGCCGAGGAGGTACGCGTTCGGCGTATCGCGGTGGACTACGCCTCCCACTCCTCCCACGTCGAGTCGATCCGCGAGGAACTCCTCGACGTCCTGGCCCCGATCGCGCCGCGTTCGGCGTCGGTGCCGTTCTATTCCACGGTCACCGGCGGCCTGCTCGACACCCAGCAGTTGGACGCCGCCTATTGGGTGCGCAACCTGCGGCAGACCGTCGAGTTCGAAGCCACGACGAAAGCACTGATAGCCGATGGACTGTCGGCCTTCGTCGAGTGCAGCGCCCACCCCGTCCTCGCCGTCGGGATCCAGGACTCCGGCGCCACCGCCGTGATCGGGTCACTCAAGCGGAACGACGGCGGACGGGACCGCTTCCTCGCCGGGGCCGCAGCCGCGTGGGCGAGCGGGCTGACCGTGGCGGCCGACATCCTGTTCCACCGGCCGGGCGCCCGACGCCGCCCGCTGCCGACCTACGCCTTCCAGCGGGAGAGCCACTGGCTCCGGACAGCCGGCAC
>NZ_JAAXYC010000579.1 GCF_018619185.1 Streptomyces sp. McG3
TCCCGGTCACGCCCCGCGAACACCACCCGATGATCCAGATCCGCACGCCCCAACAACGACGCACCCACATCCACCGCACCCACACCAGGCCGCGCATCCAAGTGATCCGCCAGGCGCCGCAGTTGACCCCCCAACGCGGCCTCGGAACGCGCCGACACCACCCACGGCACCACAGCACCACCGGACTCCGGCGGCTCCACCCCGGACACCGCCTCCGGCCCCGGCTCCGCCAGACCCGACGACACCGGCGCCTGCTCCAACACCACATGCGCATTCGTCCCACTGGCACCGAAGGAGGACACCGCCGCCCGACGCGGACGACCCGTCTCCGGCCAGCCGCGGCGCTCGGTGAGCAGGGCGATGTCTCCGCTGTCCCAGTCAACCTTGGGCGTCGGATCGTCCAGGTGGAGGGACTTGGGCAGCATTCCGTGGTGCATCGCCATGACCATCTTCATGACGCCGCCCATGCCGGCGGCTGCCTGGGCATGGCCGATGTTGGACTTCAGCGAACCCAGGTACAGCGGGTCCCCGTCCGTACGGTCCTGGCCGTACGTGGCCAGCAACGCCTGCGCCTCGATCGGGTCACCCAGCGTGGTACCGGTGCCGTGCGCCTCCACCGCGTCGACCTCGGAGGCGGAGAGCCGGGCGGCAGCCAGGGCCTGGCGGATGACGCGTTGCTGGGCGGGGCCGTTGGGGGCGGTGAGGCCGCTGCTGGCACCGTCCTGGTTGACGGCGGTGCCGCGGACGACGGCCAGCACCGGGTGGCCGTTGCGGACGGCGTCCGAGAGACGCTCGACGAGCAGGACGCCCGCACCCTCCGCCCAGCCCGTACCGTCGGCGGAAGCGGCGAACGCCTTGCACCGCCCGTCCGGCGACAGACCGCGCTG
>NZ_JAAXYC010000580.1 GCF_018619185.1 Streptomyces sp. McG3
CGTTCCGCCCCTCCGGCGACGGCGCGCCCGCCTCCGCGGCGGACCGCCCCCACACCTCGCGCACCAGGGCGAGCGCATGATCGACGGCCGCCTCGGGGTCACCCTCTCCGCCCGAACGCAGCCACAACCGCAGCCCGTTGTTGTGCGCGGCGACCACCGAAGCGGCGATCACCTCGGCCGTCAGCTCACCGTCCCCGCCCTCACCGAACCGGCCGCGCAGATGCCCGGCGAGGGTCTGCTCGTAGCGGCGTACCACCGACAGTTCGTACGTCCGCAGCCCCGGCACCTCCCGGGTGAGGCGGTAACGCCGCACGGAGAACTCCGGGTTGGCCGCGTACATCCGCAGCACGATGCGGGCGGCGTCGCACACCGCGCCGACCGGGTCGCTGTCGTCGACGCCGGCCAGGAACTCGGTCATCTCGGCGAGGCAGCGCTCATGATCCGGGAAGACCGCGTCCTCCTTGGACGGGAAGTAGCGGAAGAACGAACGCCGGCCCACCCCGGCCCGCGCCACGATGTCGTCCACGGTCGTCCGCTCGAAGCCCCGCTCCAGAAAGAGCTGGAAGGCCGCCTGCGCGAGCGCCTCCCGCATGGGTGCCTTCTTCTCGGGTCCTCGTGCCTCGCTCATGCGGCGAAACGTAGCACCGGAAGGAGTGTTTTGGCACTGCGTACCTTTACAGAGGGTACTGAGTGCCATAATCTGTCCATCACTACGAATGACACCCAGGTGGGACCACACCCAGGTAGGCAGGAGAGCCGGCGTGAGCTTGAGGATCGTTGTCTGTGTGAAGTACGTGCCCGACGCGACCGGTGACCGGCGTTTCGCCGATGACCTGACGCTGGACCGTGAGGATGTCGACGGTCTGTTGTCGGAGC
>NZ_JAAXYC010000078.1 GCF_018619185.1 Streptomyces sp. McG3
GGCGGGGACTAGGCGAGCGGGCCGGTCAGCGGTGCGCGAGGCGTTCACACGTTCGGGGGAGCCTCATCCGGTTCCCGGCGGATACGCTGGTCGGGCCCGCGAGCTCCTCCCATGGGAGCACCGACAAGCATCGGACCCGAGGCCTCCGAGCCGCGGTGGGCGGTCCCGCCCGAGGGCGGTTGGACCGCCGATCACTTGGACACACTCCCGAATCTGCCTCCGCACACGGAGCTGATCGACGGAAGTCTGGTCTTCGCCTGCCCGCGGACCCTGTTCCATGCGTGGGCAATCAGCTTCTTCGGCGAGCACGTCCGGGCGACCGCACCCGCCGCCCGGTATGCGCCTCACTCGTACTCGGGCGGTTCCTCGTCCCAGCCGAACTCGGGGTCGCTGTGCTGCGGGGCCGGGGATTGCGCACGGGCCGGGGCCTTCGTGGGGGCCGCCGCCGGGCGCGACGCGGGCACCGCGGGAGCAGCCGCGGGAGCCGGGGCCGCCGGTGCGGGAGTCTCCGCCGCCGCCCCCGGGGACGTCTGCGCCAGGACCTCCAGCACGCCTTCCCCATAGGTCGCCAGCTTCTTCTCGCCCAGGCCGCTGACACCGCCCAGCTCCGCGAGGGAGCTCGGGTGCAGCGTCGCGATCTCGCGCAGCGTGGCGTCGTGGAAGATGACGTACGCCGGGACGCCCTGCTCCTTCGCCGTCGCGCCGCGCCAGGCGCGCAGCGCCTCGAAGACCGGGACGGCGGACTCGGGGAGATCGGCGGCGGCCGCCTTGCCCTTGGCGCCCTTGGCTCCGCCGGCCGAGGACGACGACCGGGACGTCGGCTTCTTCGGCTCCTTGCGGAGCAGCACGTCCCGCTCCCGCCCCAGGACCGTCGCGCTCTCGTCGGTCAGGACCAGCGTGCCGTACTCCCCCTCGACCGCGAGCAGCCCCTGGGCCAGCAGCTGGCGCACCACACCGCGCCACTCCGCCTCCGCCAGATCCTCGCCGATGCCGAAGACGGAGAGCTGGTCGTGGTCGAACTGGATGACCTTGGCGGTCTTGCGGCCCAGCAGGATGTCGATGATCTGGCCCGCGCCGAACTTCTGGTTCCGTTCGCGCTTCAGCCGCACCACCGTGGAGAGCAGCTTCTGCGAGACGACCGTGCCGTCCCAGGTCTCCGGCGGGGTCAGGCAGGTGTCGCAGTTGCCGCAGGCGGGGGCGGTGGGTTCCTGGCCGAAGTAGGTCAGCAGCTGGGCCCGGCGGCACTGGACCGTCTCGCACAGGGCCAGCATCGAGTCCAGATGGGAGGCGGCCCGGCGGCGGAACGCCTCGTCGCCCTCGCCGCCCTGGATGAGCTTGCGCTGCTGGACGACGTCCTGGAGTCCGTACGCCATCCAGGCCGTCGACGGTTCCCCGTCACGGCCCGCGCGGCCGGTCTCCTGGTAATACCCCTCGACGGACTTGGGGAGGTCGACGTGGGCGACGAAGCGGACGTCCGGCTTGTCGATGCCCATGCCGAACGCGATCGTCGCGACGACGACGAGCCCCTCCTCGCGGAGGAAGCGCGCCTGGTGGGTGGCGCGCGTCCCGGCGTCCAGGCCCGCGTGGTACGGCACGGCCTCCACGCCGTTGCGGCAGAGGTACTCCGCGATCTTCTCGGTGGAGTTGCGCGAGAGGCAGTAGACGATGCCGGCGTCCCCGGCGTGCTCCTCCTTGAGGAAGGTGAGGAGCTGCTTCTTGGGCTCGGACTTCGGCACGATCCGGTACTGGATGTTCGGCCGGTCGAAGCTCGCGACGAAGTGCTTCGCGTCCGGCATGCCGAGGCGGCGGGTGATCTCCTCGTGCGTGGCGTGGGTCGCGGTCGCCGTCAGGGCGATGCGCGGAACGTCCGGCCAGCGCTCGCCGAGCACCGACAGGGCCAGATAGTCGGGGCGGAAGTCGTGGCCCCACTGGGCGACGCAGTGCGCCTCGTCGATCGCGAAGACGGAGATCTCGCCCCGGGCCAGCAGGGAGAGCGTGGAGTCCAGGCGCAGCCGCTCCGGAGCGAGGTAGAGCACGTCCAGCTCGCCCGCGAGGAACTGCGCCTCCATCGAGCGGCGCTCGTCGAAGTCCTGCGTGGAGTTCATGAAGCCGGCCCGGACGCCGAGCGCCCGCAGGGCGTCGACCTGGTCCTGCATGAGGGCGATCAGCGGGGAGACGACGACGCCGGTGCCCCGCCTGACCAGGGACGGGATCTGGTAGCAGAGGGACTTCCCACCGCCGGTGGGCATGAGCACGACCGCGTCGCCGCCCGCCACCACATGCTCGATGACCGCGCCCTGCTCGCCGCGGAACGACTCGTACCCGAAGACGCGGTGCAGCGTCCGCCGCGCCTCGCTCTCGCCGTCCGTGTCGGTGCCGGTTCCGGTCACCGTCCCGGTGGTCTCATCCATGGTCACGCCCAATGCTCTGTCCCCCGAGGGTCCGCACGCCCGGCCCTGTCCGTCCTGCTCTCGTCCCCGTCCACGATAGGCGGAGGCAACGACAACGCCGGACGGTCTGTGGACAACCGACCGTCCGGCGCTGCTGAACCGCGTACCGCGCGGGCTACCGCACGAACACTCCCGCCTGGCTCGCCAGGTCCAGGAAGTACTGCGGGGCCAGGCCCAGCACCAGGGTGACGGCGACGCCGACCGCGATCGTCGTCATGGTCAGCGGGGACGGGACGGCGACCGTGGGGCCGTCCGCCTTCGGCTCGCTGAAGAACATCAGGACGATCACGCGGATGTAGAAGAACGCCGCGACGGCCGAGGAGAGCACACCGACGACGACCAGCCCGCCGGCCCCGCCCTCGGCGGCCGCCTTGAACACCGCGAACTTCCCGGAGAACCCGGAGGTCAGCGGGATGCCCGCGAAGGCCAGCAGGAACACCGCGAAGACCGCGGCGACCAGCGGCGAGCGCCGGCCGAGCCCGGCCCACTTCGACAGGTGGGTGGCCTCGCCGCCCGCGTCCCGCACCAGGGTGACGACGGCGAACGCGCCGACCGTCACGAAGGAGTAGGCCAGCAGGTAGAAGAGGACCGAGGAGATGCCCTCCGGGCTGGCCGCGATGACGCCCGCGAGGATGAAGCCCGCGTGCGCGATCGAGGAGTAGGCCAGCAGCCGCTTGATGTCGGTCTGGGTGATCGCGACGATCGCGCCGCCCAGCATCGTGACGATGGCCACCGCCCACATGACCGGCCGCAGGTCCCAGGCGAGGCCCGGCAGTGCCACGTACAGCAGGCGCAGCAGGGCGCCGAACGCGGCGACCTTCGTCGCGGCGGCCATGAAGCCGGTCACCGGGGTCGGGGCGCCCTGGTAGACGTCCGGGGTCCACATGTGGAACGGGACCGCGCCGACCTTGAAGAGCAGGCCCGTCAGGATCATCGCGCCGCCGATGAGCAGCAGTGCGTCGTTGCCCATGGTGTCGGCGAGGGCCGGGTCGATCTCCAGGACCGAGCCGTCGACGACGTTGGCGATCTCCGCGTACCCGAGGGAACCCGAGTAGCCGTAGAGGAGGGCGATCCCGAAGAGCAGGAACGCCGAGGAGAACGCGCCGAGCAGGAAGTACTTCACGGCCGCCTCCTGCGACATCAGCCGCTTGCGGCGGGCGACGGCGCACAGGAGGTAGAGCGGGAGCGAGAAGACTTCCAGCGCGATGAAGAGGGTCAGCAGGTCGTTGGCGGCCGGGAAGACCAGCAGCCCCGCCACCGAGAAGAGCAGGAGCGGGAAGACCTCGGTGGTGGTGAACCCGGCCCGCACCGCGGCCTTCTCGCCCTCGCCGCCCGGTACGGAACCGGCCTGCGCGGCGAACGAGTCGACCCGGTTGCCGTGGGTGGTGGGGTCGAGCCGGCGCTCGGCGAAGGTGAAGACCGCCACCATGGCGACCAGGAGAATGGTGCCCTGGAGGAACAGGGTGGGGCCGTCGATCGCGATGGCGCCCATGGCCACGATCCCGGCGTCCGTGGTGGCGTAACCGCCGGCCGCGAGGCCGACGATCGCGGCGAACGAGCCGGCGACCGCCACCACGGTCAGGAAGAGCTGGGCGTGGTAGCGGGCCCGGCGCGGCACGAAGGCCTCCACCAGGATGCCCAGGACGGCGGCGACCACGATGATCAGGACCGGCATCAGCTGGGTGTACTCGATCTTCGGCGCCGTGAACGAGTTGCCCGGTGCCGCCGATGTCACCCCGCTCGCCGTCGTCCACAGACTGTGGACAGCTGTTGCGCTCACTTGGCGGCCTCCACCTCGGGCTGGGGGTCCTTCTTCTGTACGTCGGACATGGTGTGCTCCACCGCCGGGTTGACGACCTCGGTGAGCGGCTTCGGGAAGACGCCCAGGAAGATCAGCACAGCGATCAGCGGAAGCGCGACCGCCAGCTCCCGGGCCCTGAGGTCCGGCATGGAGCGGACCGATTCCTGCACCGGGCCGGTCATCGTGCGCTGGTAGAGGACCAGGACGTAGAGCGCGGCGAGCACGATGCCGGAGGTGGCGATGATGCCGGCCACCGGATACGCGCTGAACGTGCCGACGAGGACCAGGAACTCACTGACGAACGGGGCGAGTCCGGGCAGCGACAGGGTGGCGAGCCCGCCGATGAGGAACGTCCCGGCCAGCACGGGGGCGACCTTCTGCACCCCGCCGTAGTCCGCGATGAGCCGTGATCCGCGGCGGGTGATGAGGAATCCGGCGACCAGCAGCAGTGCGGCCGTCGAGATCCCGTGGTTGACCATGTAGAGCGTGGCGCCCGACTGCCCCTGGCTGGTCATGGCGAAGATGCCCAGGATGATGAAGCCGAAGTGCGAGATCGAGGCGTAGGCGATGAGCCGCTTGATGTCGCGCTGGCCGACCGCGAGCAGCGCCCCGTACACGATGGAGATCAGCGCCAGGGTGATGACCACCGGCGTAGCCCACTTGCTGGCCTCCGGGAAGAGCCCGAGGCAGAAGCGGAGCATCGCGAAGGTGCCGACCTTGTCGACGATCGCGGTGATCAGCACGGCGACCGGGGCGGTCGCCTCGCCCATCGCGTTGGGCAGCCAGGTGTGCAGCGGCCACAGCGGGGCCTTCACCGCGAAGGCGAGGAAGAACCCGAGGAACAGCCACCGTTCGGTGCTGGTCGCCATCTCCAGGGAGCCGTTGGCCCGGGCCTCGGTGATCTCGGAGAGCGAGAAGCTGCCCGCGACCACGTAGAGGCCGATGACCGCGGCCAGCATGATCAGACCGCCGGCCAGGTTGTAGAGGAGGAACTTGACCGCCGCGTACGACCGCTGGGTCGCGGCGTTCTCGTCGGTGCCCGCGTGGGCCCGGTCGCCGAAGCCGCCGATGAGGAAGTACATCGGGATGAGCATGGCTTCGAACAGGATGTAGAAGAGGAAGACGTCCGTGGCGACGAACGACAGGATCACCATGGCCTCGACCATGAGGATCAGGGCGAAGAAGCCCTGTGTCGGACGCCAGCGCGAGGACTTCGTCTCCAGGGGGTCGGCGTCGTGCCAGCCCGCGACGATGACGAACGGGATCAGCAGCGCGGTGAGGCCGAGGAGCGCCACTCCGATGCCGTCCACGCCCAGCTCGTAGCGGACGCCGAAGTCGGCGATCCAGGACCGGGACTCGGTGAGCTGGTAGCGGTCGCCGCCCGGTTCGAAGCGGAGGAAGACGACGGCCGCCAGCACGAGCGTGCCGAGCGAGAAGAGCAGCGCGAGCCATTTGGCCGCGGTGCGCCGCGCGGCGGGGACGGCGGCGGTGGCGATGGCGCCGATCGCCGGGAGCGCCGCCGTCGCGGTCAGGAGGGGAAAGGACATGTGATCAGACCGCCCTCATCAGCAGGGTCGCGGCGATGACGACCGCCGTACCGCCGAACATCGAGACCGCGTAGGTGCGGGCGTAGCCGTTCTGCAGCTTGCGCAGCCGGCCGGAGAGCCCGCCGACCGAGGCGGCCGTGCCGTTGACGACGCCGTCGACCAGGGAGTGGTCCACGTAGACCAGCGAGCGGGTGAGGTGCTCGCCACCGCGGACCAGGACCACGTGGTTGAAGTCGTCCTGGAGGAGATCGCGGCGGGCGGCCCGGGTGAGGACCGAGCCGCGCGGGGCGACGACGGGCACGGGCTTGCGTCCGTACATCGCCCAGGCGATCCCGACGCCGATGACCAGGGCCACGACGGTGGCTCCGGTGACCGTGGCCGCGCTCAGCGGGGCGTGACCGTGGTCGTAACCGGTGACGGGCTCCAGCCAGTTGATGAACCGGTCGCCGATCGCGAAGAAGCCGCCCGCGAAGACCGAGCCGAAGGCCAGCACGATCATCGGGATCGTCATCGACTTCGGGGACTCGTGCGGGTGCGGCTCGTGGCCCTCCGCGTCCGGCTGCCAGCGCTTCTCGCCGAAGAACGTCATCAGCATCACGCGCGTCATGTAGAACGCGGTGATCGCGGCGCCCAGCAGGGCCACGGAGCCGAGGATCCAGCCCTCGGTGCCGCCCTTGGCGAAGGCCGCCTCGATGATCTTGTCCTTGGAGAAGAAGCCGGACAGGCCGGGGAAGCCGATGATGGCCAGATAGCCGAGGCCGAAGGTGACGAAGGTGACCGGCATGTACTTCCGCAGGCCGCCGTACTTGCGCATGTCGACCTCGTCGTTCATGCCGTGCATGACCGAGCCCGCGCCGAGGAAGAGCCCGGCCTTGAAGAAGCCGTGCGTCACCAGGTGCATGATCGCGAAGATGTAGCCGATGGGGCCGAGGCCCGCGGCCAGGATCATGTAGCCGATCTGCGACATCGTGGAGCCGGCGAGGGCCTTCTTGATGTCGTCCTTCGCGCAACCGACGATCGCACCGAAGATCAGCGTGACCGCGCCGACGATGACGACGACCATCTGGGCGTCCGGGGCGGCGTTGAAGATCGCGCCGGAGCGGACGATCAGATAGACGCCGGCGGTGACCATGGTCGCGGCGTGGATGAGGGCGGAGACCGGGGTCGGGCCCTCCATCGCGTCACCGAGCCAGGACTGCAGCGGCACCTGGGCCGACTTGCCGCAGGCGGCCAGCAGCAGCATCAGCCCGATGGCGGTCAGCTTGCCCTGGCTCGTCTCGCCCGCCGACTCCAGCACCGGCCCGAAGGCGAAGGTGCCGAAGGTGGTGAACATCAGCATGATGGCGATCGACAGGCCCATGTCGCCGACCCGGTTGACCAGGAAGGCCTTCTTCGCGGCGGTGGCCGCGGTGGGCTTGTGCTGCCAGAAGCCGATGAGCAGGAACGACGCCAGACCGACGCCCTCCCACCCGACGTACAGCAGCAGGTAGTTGTCGGCGATGACCAGGATGAGCATCGCCGCGAGGAACAGGTTGAGATAGCCGAAGAAGCGGCGCCTGCGCTCGTCGTGCTCCATGTAGCCGATGGAGTAGATGTGGATCAGCGTGCCCACACCGGTGATGAGCAGGACGAACGTCATCGACAACTGGTCGAGCTGGAAGGCGATGTCGGCCTGGAAGCCCTCCACCGGAATCCAGCTGAACAGGTGCTGGTGCAGGGCCCGGTCCTCGGCGTCCTTCCCCAGCATGTCGGTGAACAGAATCAGTCCGACGACGAACGAGGCTCCGGCGAGGACGGTGCCGAGCCAGTGGCCGGTCTTGTCCAGTCGGCGTCCGCCGCAGAGCAGGACCGCCGCTCCGAGCAGGGGCGCCGCGACGAGCAGCGCAATCAGGTTCTCCACGTTTCCGACCCCTTACAGCTTCATCAGGCTGGCGTCGTCGACCGAGGCCGAGTGGCGGGAGCGGAACAACGACACGATGATCGCGAGTCCGACGACGACTTCCGCGGCGGCGACGACCATCGTGAAGAACGCGACGATCTGCCCGTCGAGGTTGCCGTGCATCCGGGAGAACGTGACGAGCGCCAGATTGCAGGCGTTGAGCATCAGCTCGACGCACATGAACACCACGATCGCGTTCCGCCGGACCAGCACCCCGGAGGCGCCGATCGCGAACAGCAGGGCCGCGAGGTAGAGGTAGTTGACCGGGTTCACTTGGCGGCCTCCGAATTCTCCGCCGTGGACGGGGGATTGGCTCCGCGCGCCGCGGCGTCCGCGTCCTCACGTCCGAGCCGCTCCCCGGAGCGCTGCTCCAGAGCCTTGAGATCGGCGAGGGACTGCTGCGAGACATCACGGATCTGGCCGCGCCGGCGCAGCGTCTGCATGACGGTCAGCTCGGACGGCGTGCCGTCGGGGAGCAGACCGGGGATGTCCACCGCGTTGTGCCGGGCGTAGACGCCGGGTGCGGGGAGCGGCGGGAGGTGCTTGCCGCGCACGCGCTCCGCGGACATCTCCCGCTGGGTCTTGGCCCGTTCGGTGCGCTCGCGGTGCGTGAGCACCATCGCGCCGACCGTCGCGGTGATCAGCAGGGCGCCGGTGATCTCGAAGGCGAAGACGTACTTCGTGAAGATGAGGTTGGCGAGCCCCTCGATATTGCCGCCGTGCGCCGCGTTGGCGGCGCCGAGGCCCTCGAACGTGCTGAGGGAGGCGTTGCCGATGCCGGCGATCAGCAGGATGCCGAATCCGAGGGAGCAGCCGAGGGCCAGCCAGCGCTGTCCCTTGATGGTCTCCTTGAGGGAGTCGGCGGCGGTGACGCCGACGAGCATGACGACGAAGAGGAACAGCATCATGATCGCGCCGGTGTAGACGACGATCTGGACGATGCCGAGGAAATACGCCCCGTTGGCGAGGTAGAACACCGCCAGGACGATCATGGTGCCGGCGAGCGAGAGCGCGCTGTGCACGGCCCTCTTCAGCAGGACCGTGGAGAGCGCGCCGATCACGGCGACGGTGCCCAGGATCCAGAACTGGAAGGCCTCGCCGGTCGAGGTGGTGGTGGCTGCGGCCAGCGCGTTCACGCCCCCACCCCCTTGTCCTGCCGGGTGGCGTCGGCGGCCCTGGTGGACTCGATGGGGTCCTCGTCGGGCTTGTCGCTCTCGCCCTTGGACACGGCCGTCTGACGGACCGCGCCGGGGGCGGCCTCGGTGACCACTCCCCGGTAGTAGTCCTGCTCGTCCATGCCGGGGAAGATCGCGTGCGGGCTGTCGACCATGCCCTCTTCCAGGCCCGCGAGCAGCTCGTCCTTGGTGTAGATGAGGCTCTCGCGGGTGGTGTTGGCGAGCTCGAACTCGTTCGTCATCGTCAGTGCCCGGGTGGGGCACGCCTCGATGCAGAGTCCGCACAGGATGCAGCGCGCGTAGTTGATCTGGTAGACGCGGCCGTAGCGCTCACCCGGGGAGTAGCGCTCCTCCTCGGTGTTGTCCGCGCCCTCCACGTAGATCGCGTCCGCCGGACAGGCCCAGGCGCACAGCTCGCAGCCGACGCACTTCTCCAGGCCGTCCGGGTGGCGGTTGAGCTGGTGGCGGCCGTGGAAGCGGGGCGCCGTCACCTTCGGCGTCTCCGGATACTGCTCGGTGAGCCGCTTCTTGAACATGGCCTTGAAGGTCACGCCGAAGCCGGCCACGGGGTTCTGGAACGTGTCCCCCGACTCCCCCGTCCGGCCCGAGGACCCAGCGGATCCCGATGAGCCCGTGAGCTCTGGTTTCTCAGACACCGCCGGCCTCCTTTCCGTCACTCGCGTTTCCGTCACTCTGAGTATCCGGTCCACCACTGACAACGAGCTCCCGCTCCCGTCGTGGTGTGCGCCTGGGCACCGGCGGCAGGGTCTGTCCGGGCAGCGGAGGCACCGGGAACCCGCCCGCCATCGGATCGAAGGCGGGCTCCGGTCCGGCCGCTTCCTCCTCGGCCCGGTGCCTGCGGTCGCGGAACATGTCGACGATGAACGAGATCAGCAGGATCGCGAGCACGGCCGCTCCGACGTACAGCACGATCCGGGAGAAGTCGTAGCCCTCGTTGCGCAGGGCGCGCACCGTGGCGACGAGCATCAGCCAGACCACGGAGACCGGGATGAGCACCTTCCAGCCGAGCTTCATCAGCTGGTCATAGCGGACCCGGGGCAGGGTGCCGCGCAGCCAGATGAAGAAGAACAGCAGCAGCTGGACCTTGAGGACGAACCAGAGCATCGGCCACCAGCCCTGGTTCGCGCCCTCCCAGAAGGTGCTGATCGGGTACGGAGCCCGCCAGCCGCCCAGGAAGAGGGTCACGGAGACCGCGGAGACGGTGACCATGTTGACGTACTCGGCGAGCATGAACATCGCGAACTTGATCGAGGAGTACTCGGTGTTGAACCCGCCGACGAGGTCGCCCTCGGACTCCGGCATGTCGAACGGCGCCCGGTTGGTCTCACCGACCATCGTGATGATGTAGATGATGAAGGAGACCGGCAGCAGGATCACGAACCACCGGTCCGCCTGCGCCTCCACGATCGCCGAGGTCGACATCGACCCGGAGTAGAGGAACACCGAGGCGAACGCGGCGCCCATCGCGATCTCGTAGCTGATCATCTGGGCGGCGGAGCGCAGACCGCCGAGCAGCGGGTACGTCGATCCGGAGGACCAGCCCGCCAGCACGAGGCCGTAGATGCCGACCGAGGCGACCGCGAGGATGTAGAGCATCGCGATCGGGAGGTCGGTCAGCTGCATCGTCGTGCGCTGCCCGAAGATCGACACCTGGTTGTCGGCGGGGCCGAACGGGATGACCGCGATCGCCATGAACGCCGGGATCGCCGCGACGATCGGCGCCAGGATGTAGACGACCTTGTCGGCCCGCTTGACGACGACGTCTTCCTTGAGCATGAGTTTCATGCCGTCGGCGAGCGACTGGAGCATGCCCCAGGGGCCGTGGCGGTTGGGGCCGATGCGCAGCTGCATCCAGGCGACGACCTTGCGCTCCCACACGATGGAGAACAGCACGGTCACCATCAGGAACGCGAAGCAGAAGACCGCCTTGATGACGACGAGCCACCAGGGGTCGGTGCCGAACATCGAGAGATCCTCGGCGGCGAGGACGACGCCCTCGGGCGCCGTCGTGAATGCGGCGAGGCCAGTCACGCTCGTACCTCCGATGGTTCGACGGGAGCACCCGCGGCGGCGGGACCGATCCGCACCAGGCCGCCGGGGTTCGCGCCGGTGTCGGCGGGGATGCCGCGCCCCACCGAGTTCAGCGGCACCCAGACCACCCGGTCCGGCATGTCGGTGACCGCGAGGGGCAGTTCGACGGTGCCCGCGGGGCCGGTGACGGCGAGCAGATCGCCGTCCTTGACACCGGACTCGGCGGCGGTGACCGCCGAGAGCCGGGCGACGGCCGCGTGCCGGGTCCCGGCCAGCGCGGTGTCGCCGTCCTGGAGCCGGCCGAGGTCGAGCAGCATCCGGTGGCCCGCGAGGACCGCCTCGCCGTCGCCGGGCCGGGGCAGCGGCTGGGCGCTCTCGCGCGGGTCCTGGGCGTGGCCGCCCTCCCAGCCGCCGAGGCGGTCCAGCTCGCGGCGGGCGGCGGTCAGGTCCGGCAGGGCGAAGTGCACGTCCATGGCGTCGGCCAGCATGTGCAGCACCCGGGAGTCCGTCGGCGCCAGCGTCCGGGGCATCTGCTCCGGCTTCAGCGCCGCCTGGAACATCCGGACCCGGCCCTCCCAGTTGAGGAAGGTGCCGGACTTCTCGGCGACGGCGGCGACCGGGAAGACCACGTCCGCCCGGGCGGAGACGGCGCTCGGCCGCAGTTCCAGCGAGACCAGGAAGCCGACCTCGTTCAGCGCCTGGATGGCGCGGTTCGGGTCGGGCAGGTCCTCGACGCCGACCCCGGCGACGAGCAGCGCGCCCAGTTCGCCGGTGGCCGCGGCCTCGACGATCTGGCCGGTGTCGCGGCCGTGGCGGGTGGGCAGTTCGGCCACGCGCCACAGCTCCGCGACCTCCTCGCGGGCCCGCGGGTCGGTGGCAGGCCGGCCGCCGGGCAGCAGGGTGGGGAGCGCGCCCGCCTCGACCGCGCCCCGGTCGCCCGCCCGGCGCGGGATCCACACCAGGCGTGCGCCGGTGGCGGTGGCGGTGCGGACGGCGGCGGACAGCGCGCCCGGTACTCCCGCGAGCCGTTCACCGACGATGATCAGGGAGTGCTCAGCGCGGAGCGCCTCGGCCGCGGCGGCCCCTTCGGCCTCCAGGCCGACGCCGCCCGCGAGCGCGTCCAGCCACTCGGTCTCGGTGCCGGGGGCGGCGGGCAGCAGGGTGCCGCCCGCCTTCACCAGGCCCCGGGTGGCGTGCGAGGCGAGCGCGAAGGTCTTCTGGCCGCTCTTGCGGTGGGCCTTGCGCAGCCGCAGGAAGACGCCGGGCGCCTCCTCCTCGGACTCGAAGCCGACGAGCAGGACCGCGGGCGCCTTCTCCAGCGCGGTGTACGTGACTCCCTCGCCGTCCAGGTCCCGGCCGCGTCCGGCGACCCGGGCGGCCAGGAAGTCGGCCTCCTCGGCGCTGTGCACCCGGGAGCGGAAGTCGACGTCGTTGGTGTCGAGGGCGACCCGGGCGAACTTGCTGTACGCGTAGGCGTCCTCGACGGTCAGCCGGCCGCCGGTCAGGACGCCGGTACGGCCGCGGGCGGCGAGGAGTCCGGCCGCCGCGGCTTCCAGGGCCTCGGGCCAGCTCGCCGGTTCCAGCTCGCCCTCGGCGTTGCGGACCAGCGGGGTGGTGAGCCGGTCGCGCTGCTGCGCGTAGCGGAAGCCGAACCGCCCCTTGTCGCAGAGCCACTCCTCGTTGACCTCGGGCTCGTTGGCCGCGAGGCGACGCATGACCTTGCCGCGCCGGTGGTCGGTGCGGGTCGAGCAACCGCCCGCGCACTGCTCGCACACCGAGGGGGTGGAGACCAGGTCGAAGGGGCGGGAGCGGAACCGGTACGCCGCCGAGGTCAGCGCGCCGACCGGGCAGATCTGGATGGTGTTGCCGGAGAAGTACGACTCGAAGGGGTCGCCCTCGCCGGTGCCGACCTGCTGGAGGGCGCCGCGCTCGATCAGCTCGATCATCGGGTCGCCCGCCACCTGGTTGGAGAACCGGGTGCAGCGCGCGCAGAGCACGCACCGCTCACGGTCCAGCAGCACCTGGGTGGAGATCGGGACGGGCTTCTCGAAGGTCCGCTTCTTGCCCTCGAAGCGGGAGTCGGCGCCGCCGTGCGACATCGCCTGGTTCTGGAGCGGGCACTCGCCGCCCTTGTCGCAGACGGGGCAGTCCAGCGGATGGTTGATCAGCAGCAGCTCCATCACGCCCTTCTGCGCCTTCTCGGCGACAGGAGAGGTGATCTGCGACTTGACGACCATGCCGTCGGTGCAGGTGATGGTGCAGGAGGCCATCGGCTTGCGCTGGCCTTCTACTTCGACGATGCACTGGCGGCAGGCGCCGGCGGGGTCGAGGAGCGGGTGGTCGCAGAAGCGCGGGATCTCGATGCCGAGGAGCTCGGCGGCGCGGATGACCAGGGTCCCCTTGGGGACGCTGATCTCGATGCCGTCGATGGTCAGCGTGACCAGGTCCTCGGGCGGGATCGCCGTCTCGCCGCCCCCGGAGGGCGCACTCGTGGTGACTGTCATGCGTTCACCCCCCGGTGAGCGTTCTTGCCGTCGGTGTTCTTGTCGTCGGCCCAGGCCGTGGACCGGGCGGGGTCGAAGGGGCAGCCCTTGCCGGTGATGTGCTGCTCGTACTCCTCGCGGAAGTACTTGAGCGAGGAGAAGATCGGCGAGGCGGCTCCGTCGCCGAGCGCGCAGAACGACTTGCCGTTGATGTTGTCGGCGATGTCGTTGAGCTTGTCGAGGTCGGCCATCTCGCCCTTGCCCGCCTCGATGTCACGGAGCAACTGGACCAGCCAGTAGGTCCCTTCGCGGCAGGGTGTGCACTTGCCGCAGGACTCGTGGGCGTAGAACTCGGTCCAGCGGGTGACGGCCCGCACGACGCAGGTCGTCTCGTCGAAGCACTGGAGCGCCTTGGTGCCGAGCATGGACCCGGCGGCGCCGACTCCCTCGTAGTCGAGGGGGACGTCGAGGTGCTCATCGGTGAACATCGGGGTGGAGGAGCCGCCCGGGGTCCAGAACTTCAGGCGGTGTCCGGCCCGGATGCCGCCGCTCATGTCGAGGAGCTGGCGCAGCGTGATGCCGAGCGGGGCCTCGTACTGGCCGGGGCTGGTGACATGGCCGCTGAGCGAGTAGAGCGTGAAGCCCGGGGACTTCTCGCTGCCCATCGACTTGAACCAGTCCTTGCCCTTGTTCAGGATCGCGGGAACCGAGGCGATGGACTCGACGTTGTTCACCACAGTGGGGCAGGCGTACAGACCGGCGACCGCAGGGAAGGGGGGCCGCAGCCGGGGCTGGCCACGCCGTCCTTCGAGAGAGTCGAGCAGCGCGGTTTCCTCACCACAGATGTACGCACCGGCGCCCGCGTGCACCGTGAGTTCCAGATCGAGTCCTGAACCCAGGATGTTCGTCCCCAGATAACCCGCCTCGTACGCTTCTCGTACGGCCTCGTGCAGTCGTCGCAGCACGGGGACGACCTCACCGCGCAGATAGATGAACGCGTGCGACGAACGGATCGCGTAGCAGGCGATCACCATGCCCTCGATGAGGCTGTGCGGGTTCGCGAAGAGGAGCGGGATGTCCTTGCAGGTCCCCGGCTCCGACTCGTCGGCGTTGACCACCAGATAGTGCGGCTTGCCGTCCCCCTGCGGGATGAACTGCCACTTCATCCCGGTGGGGAAGCCCGCGCCGCCGCGTCCGCGCAGACCGGAGTCCTTGACGTACGCGATGAGGTCGTCGGGCGTCATGGCGAGTGCCTTGCGCAGCCCTTCGTAGCCGTCGTGGCGGCGGTAGGTGTCCAGGGTCCAGGATTCGGGCTGGTCCCAGAAGGCGGAGAGGACCGGTGCGAGCAGCTTCTCGGGGCTCGTCCCGTTGTGGTCGATCTCGGCGGCCAAGGTCATCACTCCCCCTCCTCGGCTGCGGGCCCGGCCGGGTGCTCCGGGTCGGAGGCCGAGGTCTGCTGCGGTGCGTCGTGCGAGCTGAGGTGCTCGGACGGCGAAGGGTCGTGCGGCTGGGCGCTCTTGGGCTGCCCATCGCGCGGGGAGACCACGCGCGCCTTCGGGAGCGCTTCGCCCTTGGCGAGCTTCAGCCCGACGAGGGAGGCGGGGCCCGCGCCGCCGGTCGCCTCGACGGCGCCGGGCCGCTCGTCGGGGAAGCCGGCCAGGATGCGGGCCGTCTCCTTGTACGAGCAGATCGGCGCGCCGCGGGTGGGCTCGACGGTCCGGCCGGCGATCAGGTCGTCGACGAGCTGGGTGGCGCTCTGGGGCGTCTGGTTGTCGAAGAACTCCCAGTTGACCATCACGACGGGCGCGAAGTCGCAGGCGGCGTTGCACTCGATGTGTTCGAGGGTGACCTTGCCGTCGTCGGTGGTCTCGTTGTTGCCGACGCCGAGGTGCTCCTTGAGCGTGTCGAAGATGGCGTCGCCGCCCATGACCGCGCACAGGGTGTTGGTGCAGACGCCGACCTGGTAGTCGCCGCTGGGCCTGCGCCGGTACATGGAGTAGAAGGTCGCGACGGCGGTGACCTCGGCGGTGGTGAGGTCGAGCGTCTCGGCGCAGAAGGCCATGCCCGTACGGGAGACGTATCCCTCCTCGGACTGCACGAGGTGCAGCAGCGGCAGCAGGGCGGAGCGGCTGCCGGGGTAGCGGGCGAGCACCTCCTTCGCGTCCGCGTCGAGCCGGGCGCGCACCTCGGCCGGGTAGGGGGTGGCGGGGAGCTGCGGCATCCCCAGACTGACGTCTTGGCGTGATGTGGTCACCGGTCGACGCCTCCCATCACGGGGTCGATGGACGCGACGGCGACGATGACGTCGGCGACCTGGCCGCCTTCGCACATCGCCGCCATGGCCTGGAGGTTGGTGAAGGACGGGTCGCGGAAGTGGACCCGGTAGGGGCGGGTGCCGCCGTCGGAGACGACGTGCACGCCGAGTTCGCCCTTGGGGGACTCGACGGCGGTGTACACCTGACCGGCCGGAACCCGGAAGCCCTCGGTCACCAGCTTGAAGTGGTGGATCAGGGCTTCCATGGAGGTGCCCATGATGTTCCGGATGTGGTCGAGCGAGTTGCCGAGTCCGTCCGGGCCGAGGGCGAGCTGGGCGGGCCAGGCGATCTTCTTGTCGGCGACCATGACCGGCCCGGGCTCCAGGCGGTCGATGCACTGCTCGATGATGCGCAGCGACTGGCGCATCTCCTCCAGGCGGATCAGGAAGCGTCCGTAGGAGTCGCAGGTGTCGGCGGTCGGGACCTCGAAGTCGTAGGTCTCGTAGCCGCAGTACGGGTCGCTCTTGCGCAGGTCGTGCGGGAGTCCGGCGGAGCGCAGCACCGGGCCGGTGGCGCCGAGCGCCATGCAGCCGGTGAGGTCGAGGTAGCCGACGTCCCGCATACGGGCCTTGAAGATCGGGTTGCCGGTGGCGAGCTTGTCGTACTCCGGCAGGTTCTTCTTCATGGTCTTGATGAACTCGCGCAGCCGGTCGACCGCGCCCGGGGGCAGGTCCTGGGCGAGGCCGCCGGGGCGGACGAACGCGTGGTTCATCCGCAGGCCGGTGAAGAGCTCGAAGAGGTCGAGAACCAGTTCACGATCGCGGAAGCCGTAGATCATGATCGTGGTCGCGCCGAGCTCCATGCCGCCGGTGGCGATGCACACCAGGTGCGAGGAGAGCCGGTTGAGCTCCATCAGCAGCACGCGCAGGACGGTGGCCCGGTCGGGGATCTGGTCCTCGATGCCGAGGAGCTTCTCGACGCCCAGGCAGTACGCCGTCTCGTTGAAGAACGGCGTCAGGTAGTCCATCCGCGTGACGAAGGTGGTGCCCTGCGTCCAGTTGCGGAATTCGAGGTTCTTCTCGATGCCGGTGTGGAGGTAGCCGATGCCGCAGCGGGCCTCGGTGACGGTCTCGCCGTCGATCTCCAGGATGAGGCGCAGCACGCCGTGCGTGGACGGGTGCTGGGGGCCCATGTTGACGATGATGCGCTCGTCGTCGGACTTCACCGCGGATTCGACGACCTCGTCCCAGTCGCCGCCGGTGACTGTATATACAGTCCCCTCGGTCGTGGCACGGGGTGTCGCGTGGGGAGTGGTCATCAGGAGTACGACCTCCGCTGGTCCGGAGCCGGGATCTGGGCGCCCTTGTACTCGACGGCGATGCCGCCGAGCGGGTAGTCCTTGCGCTGCGGGAAGCCCTGCCAGTCGTCCGGCATCATGATCCGGGTCAGGGCCGGGTGCCCGTCGAAGATGAGCCCGAAGAAGTCGTACGCCTCGCGCTCGTGCCAGTCGTTGGTCGGGTAGACCTCGACGAGCGACGGGATGTGCGGGTCGCTGTCCGGGACGGACACCTCCAGCCGGATCACCCGGCCGTGGGTGAGGGACCGCAGGTGGTAGACGGCGTGCAGCTCGCGGCCCTTGTCGCCCGGGAAGTGGACGCCGCTCACGCCCGTACAGAGTTCGAAGCGCAGGGCGGGGTCGTCGCGCAGGGTGCGGGCGACCTGGACCAGGTGCTCGCGGGCGATGTGGAAGGTCAGCTCGTCGCGGTCGACGACCGTCTTCTCGATGGCGTTGGAGGGGAGCAGGTCCTGTTCCTCCAGGGCGCCCTCCAGCTCGTCGGCCACCTCGTCGAACCAGCCGCCGTACGGCCGGGAGGCGGCTCCCGGCAATGTGACGGTGCGGACGAGGCCGCCGTAGCCGGAGGTGTCGCCGCCGTTGTTCGCGCCGAACATGCCCTTGCGGACGCGGATGACCTCGCCGCCGGTGTCGCGCGGGGCGGGTACGGCGGTGCCGTTCTGCTCGCCGTTCGCGTCGGAGTTCTCGGTCACCGCAGCAGCCCCTTCATCTCGATCAGGGGCAGTGCCTTGAGGGCCGCTTCCTCCGCCTCGCGGGCGGCCTCCTCCGCGTTGACCCCGAGCTTGGAGGTCTGGATCTTCTGGTGGAGCTTGAGGATGGCGTCCAGCAGCATCTCGGGGCGAGGCGGACAACCCGGCAAATAAATATCGACCGGGACAATATGATCAACACCCTGCACAATGGCGTAATTGTTGAACATTCCACCCGATGACGCACAAACCCCCATGGAGATGACCCACTTGGGATTCGGCATCTGGTCGTAGACCTGCCGCAGGACGGGCGCCATCTTCTGGCTCACCCGTCCCGCGACGATCATCAGGTCCGCCTGTCGCGGCGATCCGCGGAAGACCTCCATCCCGAACCGGGCCAGGTCGTACCGGCCCGCACCGGTCGTCATCATCTCGATGGCGCAGCAGGCCAGTCCGAACGTGGCCGGGAAGACGGACGACTTCCGCACCCAGCCGGCGGCCTGCTCGACCGTGGTCAGAACGAAGCCGCTCGGCAGTTTCTCTTCGAGTCCCATGGTGTGCCCCTCAGCCCCTCAGTCCCATTCCAGGCCGCCGCGACGCCATACATACGCATAGGCGACGAAGACGGTGAGCACGAAGAGCAGCATCTCCACGAGCCCGAAGATCCCCAGGGCGTCGAAGGAGACCGCCCAGGGATAGAGGAAGACGATCTCGATGTCGAAGACGATGAAAAGCATCGCCGTCAGGTAGTACTTGATCGGGAAGCGGCCGCCTCCGGCGGGAGTCGGGGTGGGTTCGATACCGCACTCGTACGCTTCGAGCTTTGCCCGGTTGTACCGCTTGGGGCCGATAAGCGTGGCCATGACCACGGAGAAGATCGCAAACCCTGCCCCGAGGGCGCCGAGCACGAGGATGGGCGCGTAGGCATTCACGCTCCTCGCTCCTTCCAGTCGTCCTTGACCTGTGGACCGCATCGGGCGACCGGCTCGCCGCCTCACCAAGATCGTGTACATGTGAGGCAGTTCACAAGCCCGACTGCCCCGCATCCTATGCCCGGCCCCCTGTGATCTGCGACACGGGGTACGACAACGGCTTTGTGATCTCCACCACCTGACGAACGATCATGAAGTCGTATGAGCGGTGATCTTCGTACGCGAAGCGGCCGAGTGATCACGAGACGTGACATTCCCTGGTGTTACCGCTGGTCAAAGGCGTGCCGCGCTATCAATCGACGGCCCGTACAAGCAAATTGGCGGTGGAACGCCCCGGAGTGATAAGGGCGCCGACCGAGATCGATGACCGCCCGCACGGGGGTCGGCGGGGACCGATGTGGACATGTGCACGCATTCACGAACTTCCGGATCGCCCGCCCGGAGGCCACCCCGCGCCGGCCCGGCGCGCGAGTGGAAGTCGCCGCCCCCGTCGGCGCGGAGCGGCCGCGGAGTGACCACGGGGGCCCGCGGATGATCACGGACCGCCGCGGGGTGCCGACGCGCATGGCGGCCGCGAGGGTTGCCCGTTCCGGTGGACGCACGCTGTGACCTGCACCACTCGACCCCACGCCCCGGAAAGCCGGGCTTGGCCATCGGTGTGAACGGATGGTAAGTGACGGGCAATTCGGGCGTATTACCGAAAGGCAGTGATCACGGGCCTGACAGTCGCTGCCCGATTTGCCCGTTACGGCGTCAATAAAGGCGCCCAGAAAGCGGATTCACAGATTCCGAACGTAACTGTGTCGCAACACACGTTTCTTGATGGGACCCCTACAGCCCTGATAGCGCTAGTACCCATGTCCCACACCGCTCACATACCCAGCCACCGGAAGCCCCGTCAGCGCGCCTCGAAGTCGGCACTGCGAGCCGGAGTTGCCGGTGGCGTCCTCAGCACCATCGCGGTCGCGGGTGCCGCCGGTCCGGCCCAGGCCGAGCCGGTGACCCAGACCATCGAGATGCCCACGATCACGTCCGGCTTCTCCACCGCTGTGGCCGCCTCCGCCCAGGCCACGCAGCAGGTCGCCCTCGACCTGGAGACGCAGGCCGACGAGGACGCAGCAGCCGAGAAGGCCGCGAAGACGGCCAAGAAGGCGCACGCCGAGGCCGTCCGCAAGGCCGAGGCCAAGAAGAAGGCCGAAGCCGCCGCGAAGGCCAAGGCCGAGGCGGAGGCCGAGGAGCGCGCCGAGCGCGCCTCCCGGACCTCCGAGCGCACGACGCTCAGCGCCTCCTCCGGTTCGTCCGGCTCCTCGGACTCGGGCAGCTCCGCCTCCGCCCCCTCCTCCTCGAACGTGAGCGGTTCCGCCGCCTCCATCGTGGCCTTCGCCAAGGCGCAGGTCGGCGACGCGTACGTGTCCGGCGGCACCGGCCCCAACGCGTGGGACTGCTCGGGTCTGGTCCAGGCCGCGTACCGCACGGCGGGCATCGACCTGCCGCGCGTCTCGCAGTCCCAGTCGACCTTCGGCACCCAGGTCTCCCTGGACAACCTCCAGGCCGGCGACATCCTTTACTGGGGCGGCGCCGGCAGCGCGTACCACGTCGCGATCTACATCGGCGGCGGCGAGTTCGTCGGTGCGCAGAACTCCAGCACCGGCACGGTGCAGCGCTCCATGGACTACGACCGGCCGACCGGCGCGGTCCGCGTTCTCTGATTCACAAGCGCCCGTGGGCGCTCCGGTGCACGGCTGAGAGGCTGTCGGGTCACCCGACAGCCTCTGAGGGCCGCCGCTCCCCCGCTCGGGGGCGGCGGCCCTTCGTCGTCGTCGCGGCGACGAGCAGGGCCAGGACCATCAGCAGGGCGCTCACCCAGACCGGGGCCCGGTAGCCGAACCCGGCGTCCAGGGCCAGGCCGCCCGCCCACGGGCCCACCGCCGCCCCCAGGTTGAACGCGGTCGTCGAGAAGGCGCCGGCCAGCGTCGGGGCCCCGGAGGCCAGGCCCAGGACCCGGGTGATCAGGGCGGTGCCCGTACCGAAGGCGAGCATGCCGAGGAGCGGGATCAGCACCAGGGCGAGCACCGGGCGGCCCGCCGTCAGGGCGAGGGCCGCCCAGCCGAGGGTGAGGGCGGTCATGCCCGTGGCGACGACGGCGACCGGGCGGGCGTCGGCGAACCGGCCCGCCACCGTGACCCCGGCGAAGGAACCCGCCCCGAACAGCGCCAGGGACACCGGCACCCACCCCGCGCCCAGCCCCGTCTCCCGGGTGAGGAGCGGCTCCAGGTAGGAGAAGGCGCAGAAGGTCGCCCCCTGCACCAGGGCCATCGTGAGCAGCACCGGCCGCAGCCCGGGGCCGGTCAGCGCGCGCAGTTCGTCCCGCACGGGTACGGGAGCGGCTCCCGGGTCCGTACCCCGGCCGCCCGGGATGGAGCGCAGGACCGCGAGGAAGGCGGGCAGCGAGACGATCGCGACCGCCCAGAAGGCCGATCGCCACCCCCACCGCTCCCCCAGCACCGCGCCGGCCGGTACGCCCACGACGCAGGCGATGGTCACGCCGCCGACCACCACGGCGGTGGCCCGGCCCTTCAGTTGGTCCGGGACCATCGCGATGGCCGTGGTCAGCGCGACCGCCCAGAAGCCCGCGTTGGCGAGCGCCCCGACGAAGCGGGTCACCAGGAGCACCTCGTAGCTCGGGGTGAGGGCGCCGACGACGTGGACGGCGACGAACACCGCGAGGAAGAGGAGCAGGGCGCGCCGGCGGGGCCACGCGCGACTGGAGAGCGCCATCAGGGGTGCGCCGACGACCATCCCGATGGCGAAGGCGGAGGTGAGGAGGCCGGCGGCGGAGAGGGAGACGTCGAGGTCGGCGGCGATACCGGAGACGAGCCCGGACAGCATGAACTCGGAGGTGCCCTGGGCGAAGACCGCGAGCCCCAGGACGTAAACGGCGAATGGCATGGGTGAGTAGCCCCTTGGACGGAACCGTCGGGTGGACAGACAGACCGGAGTGCGGGGATACGGGCCGCGGAGACGTCCGCCGGTGGTCCGGCGGGACGGTGCGGAGAAGTGCCCGGCGGCGATCGGCCGGTGGCACGGAGAAGTGCCCTGCGGTGACGATCGGCCGGTGGCACGAAACCCGCGTACGGCGTTGCTTCGGCGCGTACGCGAGGGGAACGGCCCGTACCCGCGGTGAGCAGGGGGCGTGGAACCGTGGTGAAGGGGGCCGGTGACCCGTGGGTCAGCCGGCGACGCTCAGCACGAACACGGCCACCGGCGCACCGGTGGCCGGAGTCTGTCGGACTCGGGGCTGGCCATGGAGGAGAGGCTACCGCTCGGGCGGCGGGGCCTCCAGCGGTTTTCCGGGCCGGAGGGGACCGCCGTCCGGATCAGCGGCGGCGCGGGCGGCGGGTCGTCCGCTCCGGCTCCTTGGCCGAGGTGGTGGGCGCGGGCAGCGCGTCGTACGCGGTGTCGAAGTCCTCGTCCTCGTCCGTCGCGGTCGGGTCCACGGCGAAGCGGGGCTCCAGGAAGAGCCCGTGGTGCTGGGGCAGGGAGGCGGTGGTCATGGCTGTCTGTCCTTGGGGTCGAGCAGCGCTGTATCGGCTTGGTCCGTACCCCGCCGGCCTGCGTTCGATGTGAGCGTGCGTCAAGAGGAGTGGCACGCACCGCGTGCCGCCACTGCGGGCGGGGGCGGGCGGGCGCCGTCCGGTCCGGTACTGCCGACGACCGGGGGCGCGCAAATCATCGCACACGATCACCTGGGGGGATGAGGATTAACGCCGGGGGCAAGCGGAGCGCCGGGTTCGGGATGCTGTTCGGGATGCTCAGGGGACGACGCGGAAGTGCGTGGTCAGCCGCCGGTCCTCGCCCAGGACGTGGAACGCCAGGCCCGGCGGCTGGTCCCGGTCCGCCGGGCGGTCCCCCTCCCAGGGCAGGCGCAGGGTCCAGGTGACGGCGGGGCCGACGATCAGGGGCCGGCCGCCGAAGACCGAGGCGGCGGCGGTGTGGGCGTGTCCGGTGAGGACCGCGACGACCCGCGGGTGGGCGGCGAGCAGGGCGGCGAGCCGCTCGGGCTCCTGGAGCATCCCGGCGTCCGGCAGGGGGTGGTGGAGTTCGACGGGCGGCTGGTGGAAGGCGATCAGCGCGGGGACGCCGTCGGGCAGCCCGGCGAGCGTGGCGTCGATCCAGGCGAGCGTCCCCGTGTCGAGGCGGCCCTCATCGCGGCCGGGGATCGTGGAGTCGCACATCAGGATGGCGGTTCCGGCGATGTGGTGCACCCGGTTGACGGGCGCGGTGCCGGGGGCCTCCCCGAGGAACGCCCTGCGGTAGGCGGGGCGGGCGTCGTGGTTGCCCGGACAGGCGAGCACGGGGAACGGCGCGTCCAGAAGGCGTACGGCCTCCTCGTACTCGGCGTCGGTCGCGTGGTCGGCGATGTCCCCGGTGACCAGCAGCGCGTCGACCGAGCGCGGCAGGGCCCGCAGATGGTCCATGACGCGGGCGGCCCGCCGGGTCGCGCGTTCGCTGCCGTCCAGGTGCAGATCGCTGATCTGAGCGAACAACATGAGCAGCACTCCCCCGTCTAACGTTTATTTTCATTCTTCCGTTAGGACCCTAGAGTGGGCGGCGCGTACGTTCAAGAGGTGGCGACGTTCAAGAGGCGGCGACGTTCAAGAGGCGGCGACGTTCAGAAGCGCCGGAGGGAGCACGCAGTGGCACAGCGGCCCGTGATGGAGCTGGTGAGCACCATCCGTCACGACGGGGACGGCGGGGTACTCGACGACCTGGACACGGTCCGGGGAACGCATCGCTGGCTCCAGCGGCAGCCCGGTCTGCCGGGCGCCGCGACCGGGGACCCGGTGGTCGACGAGGCGCTCCGGGCCGCGATCGTCGGTGTACGGCGAGCCGTGCGGGCGCTGTTCGCGCGGGTGGTCAGCCCGGCCCCGCCCAGTCCGGCCGACGCCCGCCGCCTGATGCCCGCCGGCGAGGCCCTGGCCCACCTCAACGAGGCCGCGGCCCGGGAGCCCGTCGCCCCCCAGCTGCACTGGCCGGACGAAGGGGCCCCGGCGGCCCGCCTGTTGTCGGCCGAGAGCGATCCGGGCGTACGGCTGATCGCGGCGCTGGCGCGCGATGCCGTCGACTTCCTGAGCGGCCCGGAGCGCGAACGGCTACGGGCCTGCCACGCGCCGCGCTGCGTGCGGTACTTCATCAGGAGCCACGGCCGGCAGGAGTGGTGCAAGCCCTCCTGCGGCAACCGGGCCCGGGTGGCCCGCCACTACGAACGCACGCGTGCGGCGGACCCTTCCTGAGCGGTCTCAGGCCTTCGGCGCGACCTTCGAGAGCCCGTTGATGATGCGGTCCATCGCGTCGCCGCCCTGCGGGTCGGTCAGGTTGGCCAGCATCTTGAGCGTGAACTTCATCAGCAGCGGGTGGGTCAGACCGCGCTGGGTGGCGATCTTCATGATCTTCGGGTTGCCGATCAGCTTCACGAAGGCGCGGCCCATCGTGTAGTAGCCGCCGTAGGTCTCCTTGAGCACCTTCGGGTAGTTGTTCAGGGCCAGTTCGCGCTGGGCGGGGGTGGCACGGGCGTGGGCCTGGACGATGACGTCGGCCGCGATCTGGCCCGACTCCATGGCGTACGCGATGCCCTCGCCGTTGAACGGGTTGACCATGCCGCCCGCGTCGCCGACGAGGAGGAGGCCCTTGGTGTAGTGCGGCTGGCGGTTGAAGGCCATCGGGAGGGCCGCGCCGCGGATCGGCATCGTCATGTTGTCCGGGGTGTAGCCCCAGTCCTCCGGCATCGAGGCGCACCATGCCTTGAGGACCTCGCGCCAGTCCAGCTCCTTGAAGGCGGAGGAGGAGTTGAGGATGCCGAGGCCCACGTTGGAGGTGCCGTCGCCCATGCCGAAGATCCAGCCGTAGCCGGGCAGCAGCCGGTCCTGGGCGCCGCGCTTGTCCCACAGCTCCAGCCAGGACTCCAGGTAGTCGTCGTCGTGGCGGGGCGAGGTGAAGTAGGTCCGCACGGCGACGCCCATGGGGCGGTCCTCGCGGCGGTGCAGGCCCATCGCCAGGGAGAGCCGGGTGGAGTTGCCGTCGGCGGCGACGACGAGCGGGGCGTGGAAGGTGACCGGGGTCTTCTCCTCGCCGATCTTCGCCTCGACGCCGGTGATGCGGCCGGTGCGCTCGTCCCTGATGGGCGCGCCCACGTTGCAGCGCTCGTGGAGCCGGGCGCCGGCCTTCTGCGCCTGCCGGGCCAGCTGCTCGTCGAAGTCGTCGCGCTTGCGGACCAGGCCGTAATCCGGGTAGGAGGCGAGGTCGGGCCAGTCCAGCTGGAGCCGTACGCCGCCGCCGATGATGCGCAGGCCCTTGTTGCGCAGCCAGCCCGCCTCCTCGGAGATGTCGATCCCCATGGAGACGAGCTGTTTCGTGGCGCGGGGCGTGAGCCCGTCGCCGCAGACCTTCTCGCGGGGGAAGGCGGTCTTCTCCAGGAGCAGGACGTCGAGTCCGGCCTTGGCGAGGTAGTAGGCGGTCGTGGAGCCGGCTGGGCCCGCTCCGACGACGATCACGTCCGCGCTGTTCTCGGAGAGGGGCTCGGTCACGGTCGGATCTCCCGAAGACTCGAATTCGCGTGCCGCGCGGCACATGTCCCGTGCAGTCTATGGGGGCCTGCAGACCAACCCTCCGAAGGGCTCCCTCATGTCGACAGCACCTGTCACCACCCATGCTTCGGCCCCCGCCGTACGCCTCCGTGTTCCAACCGACGAGGACGCCCTGACCTGGCATCGGGTCTTCGACGACCCGCAGGTGATGGAGTTCTTCGGCGGGCGGAGCGCGGAGCTGTCCGCGTACGAGGAGCTCACCGCCCGCCAGCGGCGGCACGACGCGGAGCTGGGCTACTGCCTGTGGACCGTCACGGACGAGGAGGACGCCGTCCTCGGCTTCACCGGGGCGCAGCCGTGGCCGCACACGCATTACGGGCCGGTCGGCGCGACCGAGATCGGCTGGCGGCTGGGCCGTGCGGCGTGGGGGCGGGGGTACGCCTCCGCCGCCGCCCGCACGACGCTGGAGCGGCTGCGGGCGGCGGGGGTGGGGGAGGTCGTCGCGATGATCCACTCGCGCAACGCCCGGTCGATGGCGGTCGCGGAACGGCTCGGGATGCGGCGGGCCGAGTCGTACGACACCCCGCGCGGCCAGGAGGCCGTCTGCTTCCGGCTGGAGCTGTGAGCCCGGCCTGATCCGAACGACAGGCCCTAGGGTCTTTCGTTTGGATCAGGCCGGATCAGGGAGTGGGGTCCGGTGCGTGCGGCTGCAAGGCGGAGGAGGGAGTCACTGCGGAGCATGGGCGACCGACGACAACGCGGCAGATGCGCGTGCCGGGCCCCGCGAGCCCGGCACGATCCGAACGACAGGCCCTAGGCGCGGGTGGCCCGGTGCAGGGCCACCACGCCGCCGGTCAGGTTGCGCCAGGCGACCTTCGACCAGCCGGCCTTCTGGAGCAGTGCGGCGAGGGCGGGCTGGTCGGGCCAGTCGCGGATGGACTCGGCGAGGTAGACGTACGCGTCCGGGTTGGAGGACACGGCGCGGGCGGCCGGCGGGATCGCCCGCATCAGGTACTCCGTGTAGACCGTGCGGAACGGGGTCCAGGTCGGCTGGGAGAACTCGCAGATCACGACGCGGCCGCCGGGCTTCGTCACCCGGTACAGCTCGCGCAGCGCGACCTCGGTGTCCTGGATGTTGCGCAGCCCGAAGGAGATCGTGACGGTGTCGAACGTCCCGTCCTTGAACGGCAGCTTCATCCCGTCGCCCGCCGTGAACGGCATCCACGGGTGGCGCTCCTTGCCGACCTTGAGCATGCCGAGCGAGAAGTCGCACGGTACGACGTAGGCGCCCGCCTTCACGAAGGGCTGCGAGGAGGTCGCCGTACCGGCCGCCAGGTCGAGGATCTTCTGCGCGGGGCGGGCGTCGACCGCCCGGGCGACCGCCCTGCGCCACAGCCGGGCCTGGCCGAGCGAGATCACGTCGTTGGTCAGGTCGTAGTTGGCCGCCACGCCGTCGAACATCGAGGCGACTTCGTGCGGCTGCTTTTCCAGGGAGGCTCGGGTCACCCTTCCATTCAAGCAGCCGCGCCACCGGGATCAGTGAGGGCGGTCGCCCGCGATGGCCACGCGCTCCGCGACCCGGCGGTGCGGGGCGTAGTCGTTGACCGCGTAGTGCTGGGTGGCCCGGTTGTCCCAGAACGCGACGTCGCCCGCGCGCCAGCCGAACCGCACCTGGAACTCCGGGGCGTGCGCCTGCTGGAACAGCAGCCTCAGCAGCCGGTCGCTCTCCTCCTGCCCGAAGCCCACGATCCGGGTGGTGAACGAGGCGTTGACGAAGATCGTCCGGCGGCCGGTGACCGGGTGCCGGCGCACCACCGGATGCTCGACCGGCGGGAACTCCTCCTGGTGCGCCGCCAGCCGCTCCGGCGGGTAGAAGCGCGAGAAGCCGGGGACGAAGTCGTGCACCGCCCGAGCCCCCTCGATGCGCTCCTTCACCTCCTGGGGGAGGTTGTCGTACGCGGCGGCCATGTCCGCCCACAGCGTGTCGCCGCCCACCGGCGGGACCTCGCGGAGCTGGAGGACCGCGCCGAGGGCGGGGCGCTCGCGGAAGGTGACGTCCGCGTGCCAGATGTTCTCGAAGGTGGGGACGGCGGTGCGGTCGAGACGGGCGACCTCGGGGTCGTCGCCGGTGGCGAGCAGCGGGTTGGTCTCCAGCTCGCCCCACAGCCCGGCGAAGGCCCGCTGCGCGCGGGAGGTGAGGTGCTGGTCGCGGAAGAACAGCACCTTCCACTCCAGCAGCGCCCGGTCCAGCTCGGCGCGCACGGCCGGATCGAGCGGCCGGGCCAGGTCGACGCCGTGGATCTCCGCGCCGATGACCCGCCCGAGCGGCACCAGGCGGAAGCACGCGTACGGGCGGTCGGTCCAGCCCTCCGGGACCCGGCGCAGCTCGCGCGGGCCCTCGTACAGGCCGTCGGCGGGGACGCGGTGCTCGCGCAGGACGGGGGCGAGGGGTGTGATGGTCATGGTCCTTCTCCTCTCGGTGTACGGGGTCGGGTCAGCGGGCCGCGTTGCGCACCGCTGTGCCGATCTCGGCGCGCAGGGCGGCGTACGCGGGCAGCCCGCGCAGTTCGTCGGGGTCGGCGCCGGTGCGCGGCAGGTCGATCGGAAGGTCCAGGGCGACCGTTCCGGGACGGTCGGTGAGGACGATCGCGCGGGTGCCGAGGAAGACCGCCTCGTCCACGCTGTGGGTGACGAAGACGCAGGTGGTCCCGGTCTCGGCGCTCACCGTGCGCAGGTCCTCCTGGAGCCGTTCCCGGGTCAGGGCGTCGAGCGCGGCGAACGGCTCGTCCAGCAGCAGGAGCCGCTTGCCGCCCGCCAGGGCGCGGGCGATGGCGACGCGCTGCTGCTGGCCGCCGGAGATCTGCCAGATGCGGCGGCCCGCGGTGTCCGCGAGGCCGACGCGCTCCAGCAACTCCGCTATCCGCTCCGCCCGTTCGGCCCGGGGCACGCCCGCGTACCTCAGCGCCAGGCCGATGTTGTCGCCGACCGTGCGCCAGGGGAAGAGGCGCGGCTGCTGGAAGACGATGCCCGCCCGGCCGCCGGGGTCGGGCCGCTCGCCGAAGACCTCCACCGTGCCCTCGGTGGCGTGCTCGAAGCCCGCGATCAGCCGCAGCAGGGTGCTCTTGCCGCAGCCGGAGGGGCCCACGAGGACCAGGAACGCGCCGGCCGGGATGCCCAGGGAGAGCGGGCCGAGGGCGGTCACCGCGTCCGGGCCCCGGCCGTAGGAGTGCCGGACGTCCCGTACGGAGACGACGGGCCCGGCTTCGTGGGCCTCCGGGGCCGGGGTCTTCTCGGTGTCAGGGGCTGACGGCATCGCTGAGCCCTTCCACGTGGATGGCCCCGCGCAGGGCCTCGATGTCCGGCGCGGAGTCGATCTGCTTCTGGTCGACGAGGAATTGCGCGGCACTGTGCAGGTTGTCCGCCAGGCCGCCGGCCTTGCCGGGGGTGCCGAGCCACTTGGCGTCGGCCTGCTCGGCCGGCTTGAGGAAGATGCCCTGCTTCAGCTGGGAACCCGCCTCGGCCGGGCTGATGCCGAGCTGCCTGCCCACGGCCGCCGAGGCGGCGTCGGGGTCGTCGTGGATCAGGTCGAGCGCCCGGGCCTGCGCCTCGCGCCAGGCGGGCAGGACGTCGGGGTGGGCCTTGAGGAAGCTGGTGGAGGCGACGCCGAGGTCCAGCGTCGGCTTGCCGCCCGCCGCGAGTTCGCGGCTGGAGACGATGACCTTGCCGGACTTCTTCAGCTCCTCCAGTGTCGGCAGCCAGACGTACGTGGCGTCGATGTCGCCACGCGTCCAGGCGGCCAGGATGTCCTGGGGTTCGAGGTCCAGGAGCTGGACCTTCGAGGCGTCCACCCCGGCCCGGTCGAGCGCGGCGAGCAGGCTGTAGTGGGAGGTGGAGCTGAACGGGGTGGCGACCTTCTTGCCCTCCAGGTCCTTCACCGAGGAGACCTGGGAGCCGTTACGGGCGACCAGCGCCTCGTTGTCCCCGGCGACGTCGAGCACCCAGGTGACCTCGTACGGGATGTTCAGCGGCGCGGAGAGCCCCCGGGCCACCGGGCTGGAGCCGATCGCGGCGAGGTCCACGGCCCCCGCGACGAACGCGGTGTTGATGCTGGCCCCGGAGTCGAACTTGGTCCACTTGACCCGGTAGCCGGGGAGCGCCTTCTCCAGCCAGCCCTTCTCCCTGACGATCAGGTCGCCGCTGGGGAACGCCTGGTAGGCGATGCGTATCGTCTTGCCGCCGTCGCCCCCGTCGCCGGAGCCGCTGCCCTGGCCGCACGCCGTCACCGCCAGCAGGGCGCCCAGGGCCGCGGCGAGGGAGGCGATGCGGAGCGGGCGGCGTGATCGGGGCATGTCGGGTGTCCTTCGTACGGGAGGGGAAACG
>NZ_JAAXYC010000079.1 GCF_018619185.1 Streptomyces sp. McG3
GCCCATGCCTCGGCCCCCGGCCCCGGCCTCAGGAGTGCCGTTGCACCGCAGAAGGATCATTCAGTGCGCCGCCGCGACGATGGCGACGGCCGTCCTGCCGGCCTCCGCGAGGGCCGTGGCAGCGGCACCGAAGGGCCCCACCGACTACGCGACGGCGCTCTGGGCTCCGGCCTCCGCCGCCAACTACACCGTCCCCTCCCGCCCTTCGGAGCGCCGGATCGACCGCGTCGTCATCCATGTCGCCCAACAGCTGTTCACTCCGACGGCGGGCATCTTCCGCAACCCCTCCGAGCAGGTGTCGGCCCACTACGTGGTGCGCTCCGGCGACGGCCATGTCGCCCAGTGCGTACGCGAGAAGGACATCGCCTGGCACGCGGGCAACTGGAGCTGGAACACCCGGAGCATCGGCATCGAGCACGAAGGGTGGGTGGACCGCCCGGAGTTCTTCACCGACGTCATGTATCTGCGGTCCGCCAGGCTCACCGCGGACATCTGCGACCGCCACGGCATCCCCAAGGACCGGGAGCACATCGTCGGCCATCACGAGGTGCCCGGCAGCGACCACACCGACCCGGGCGTCCACTGGGACTGGGAACGCTATCTCCGGCTCGTCGTCGACGCCGCCTGAGCGCCCTCCCCCTCCACCCGTGGTGATGACTCTCCGCAGCGAGCTTGTCGCGGAGGCCGACGGCGACGACGATGGGAGGGCACGACGGCCCTGGACGGGAGGGTGAGTTGACGGATCCCTGGGTGGCCCTGGCGGCGGACACCGATCCCGGCGAACGGAACGGCGCACTGCGCCGCGCCCATGACGTGTTCACCTCGGCGGGACGCCTGGAGCGGCCGGTCCGTGCCGTGGTCGGCGCGTCCTGGCGACGGTCGGCACGGGCCCGGGTCAGTCCGGACGACGCACCCGCGGTGGAGCTCGGCCCCGACGAGCTGGGCCCCTACCGGGCGGCGCACCCCCTGGCCCGTGCGATGCCCGTGATCCGCGAGCTGATGGGTGCGTACGCGACGGACGGGGAACACCTGCTGGCCGTCTGCGACGCCCACGGCCGCCTCCTGTGGGTCGAGGGGCATACGGCGGCGCGGCGGCGGGCCGGCCTGATGAACTTCGTGGAGGGCGCCCGCTGGGCCGAGTCCGTGGCGGGGACGAACGCGCCGGGAACAGCCATCGCCGTCGACCGTCCGGTCCAGGTCTTCGCCGCCGAGCACTTCCTGCGACCCGTACAGCAGTGGACCTGCGCGGCGGCGCCGTTGCACGATCCCCTTACGGGCCGGGTGCTGGGAGCCGTGGACATCACGGGCGGCGACCGGCTCGCCCACCCGCACAGTCTGGCGTTCGTCCAGGCCGTGGCCCGGGCCGCGGAGTCACAGCTCGCGCTGCTGACGCCGCCGTCCGATTCCGATGCCGAGTCGGTGCGGCTGACCGCGCTGGGCAGGGACGAGGCGTTGCTGGTGGCGCGCGGGCGCCGGCTGCGGCTCAGCCGGCGGCACAGCGAGATCCTGGTCGCCCTGACCCGTCGGCCGGAGGGCCTGAGCGGGGACGAGCTGCTGGTGGAGCTGTACGAGGACGAGTCGGTGCCCCCGGTGACCCTGCGGGCCGAACTTTCACGGCTCCGGCGGCTGTTGGGTCCCGATCTGCTGGACTCGCGCCCGTACCGGCTGGCCGTCCCGGTGGACGCCGATTTCGACACGGTGACGCGCCGGCTGGGTTCGGGCGCGGTGACGGCGGCGCTGGGCGCGTACACCGGCCCGCTGTTGCCGGGTTCCCGGGCCCCCGCGGTCGTACGGCTGCGACGGCGGATCTCGGAGCAGCTGCGGGCGGCGCTGATCGCCCGGGCAGATCCGGGGCTGCTGGCCGACTGGGCCTACAGCCCGTGGGGCGAGGAGGACCTGCCGGTGTGGCGCGCGCTGGCCGGGGCGGTTCCGGTGGACCAGCGGGCGGCGCTGCTGGCCCGGGTACGGGGGCTGGACGCCGAGCAGCGCGGCTAAAGCGTGTTGCAGAAGGGTGGGTGTGGGCAGGCCGGGATGGCGTTTGACCTGCTGGTTCAGCCGGTCATGGCGAGGTTGTGCATGGTGGCGACGGCTTGGACGGCGTGGTGGAGTCCGTCTCCTTTCTGGCGGCAGTCGCGGAGGATTTTCCAGTTCTTCATGCGGGCGAAGGTGTGCTCGACGCGGGCGCGGACGCGTCGGTGTTCGGCGTTGTCCTCCTCCTGGCCGCGCAGGAGTGGGCGTCCGGCTCTTCTGCGGTGCGGGACGATCAAGCCGGTCCCCAGGTAGGCGCCGTCTGCGATGACCGTTGTCCCGGCCGCGACGGCGGGCAGGTCCGATTCTCGCCAGGCGTGGGCGTCGGCCTTGTTCCCGGGGACGGGGCGGGCTGAGGCGATCACCAGGCGGCTGTCCGCATCGATGATGACCTGCACGTTCGCCGAGAACCGATAGTTACGGGAGGACGCGGCGACCGTGCGGTCGCGGACCGGGACGAGGGTTCCGTCCACGATCCACAACCGTTCGACATCCGCGACGGGCCGCGGCGCCGGCTCGATCGCGAGGAGCGGCCGCAGGCGATGAATGACCCGGCAAACGGTGGCTGGGGAGATCCCGAAGAGCGGGGCAAGCTGGCGCATCGTGAGGTTGGTCCGGTAATAGACGGCCACCAGGAGGACCCGGTCCGCCAGCGGCAGGCACCACGGGCGCCCACCGCCGGGACCGTTTCCTCCCCGCTCCCGTACGGCCTTCACCAACTTCTCGAACCGGCCCATTCGCAAGCCCGTGAACGTCTCCACCCACAACGACTCAGCCCGCAACACCCCACCCATACAAGAGGAATGCCCTATCCCAGACGTTCTGCAACAACCTTTAGGCCGTGTATCGAAAGTGGATCTGCTCGCCTTACTTCCGAGGTAATCGTCTCGGCGTGCCGATGCTGGCAGGGTTGGTGATCCATCCGCGTCGGAGGACGTGGATCAGGACGGAGAGGTCAGTCATGTCCATAGCCACACCGGCCACGGGCACTGTGGTTGAGGAGCTGTTGCGCAGGATCGGCGAGGGTAACCCCGAGCGCATCGCCGAGATGTATGCCGAGCAGGGTGATTGGAAGCTCGCCTGGCCGGAGGCCGAGCACGGCCGTACTGCCACACCGTGGATCCGCCACCGGTCCACCCGGGCCGACGCGGCCGCCCACTATCGCGAGCTTGCCGAGTACCACGTGCCGGAGCATGTGGCGACTGAGGTTGAGCGCATCCTTGTCGACGGAAGCGACGCGGTCGTGCTGGGCGAGATCCGTCAGACCGCCCGGCCCACCGGACGTGCCTACAAGGCGCGGTTCGCTCTGCATCTCACCGTCGCAGACGGCCTTGTCACCCGGCACCATGTCTACGAGGACAGCCTGGCCGTCGCCCAGGCTTTCGAAGCGAAGGATCAGTGAAAGACCATCGGGCATTCGCGAAGACGCTGCTCACAGCCACTCGTTGATGGTCGCGACGAGGACGGTCGCCTCGTAGCGGACCGCCAGCTTGTCGAAGCGCGTGGCGACGGCCCGGTGCCTCTTGAGGCGGTTGATCCCGCACTCGACCGCGTGACGCTCACGGTAGTCGGCCGGGTCGAAATAGGGCGGCCGACCTCCACGAGAACCAAGCCTCCGGCGGTTCCGTGCCTGGTCGGCCTTGTCAGGGATGGTGCAGCGGATCCCGCGCCGCCGCAGGTAGGCGCGGTCTCTGCGAGAGGCGTACGCGCCTTGTCGGCCCGCACCCGATCGGGTCGGACGCGTGGTCGGCCCTGCCCGATGCGGGGCACGCGGACCTTCTCCAGCACCGGCTCGAATTGCGGCGAGTCCCCACGCTGCTCGGCCGTCACCACGATCGACATGGGTTTCTGGCCCTGTTCGACGGCCAGGTGCAGCTTGGTGGTGAAGCCGCCACGTGATCTTCCCAGCCCGTGATCATGGGGCTCGGCGAAAATGCCGCCCGGTGGTTCCTTCTGCAGGTCGCCCTGCTTGCGGGCCCCGGCCGCATGCTGATGGGCGCGGCAGACTGTGGAGTCGACGCTCAGGTCCCACACGATCGCCCCCTTCGCGTCGGCCAGGGACTGGAGCCGGGTGAGGATCCACTGCCAGGTGCCGTTCCGCTGCCATCGGCGGAACAGGTCGTAGATCCGGCTCCACGGTCCGTACTCAACAGGGACGTCCCGCCATGGAACTCCGGTCCGGACCCGGAACCGTATGCCGTCGATCAATTGTCGCCGAGGCCAGACCGGCGGCCGACCCGCCTTGATGCCCCTCGGCAACAACGGCTCCAGTGTTGCCCACTGCTCGTCCGTGAGATCTCCCCGCCCCATGAACCGTGATCATCACAACTCAAGATCCACTTTCGATACACGGCCTGGGGCTTTCCGTTTGGATCAGCCCGGGCTCACGGGCTCCGGCACCTACATCTGCGGCGTCGTCCTGCCGACGCCCGGCCGACAGGACGGTGACGACAGACCGTGGAGGGCGCCCGGCGACGCCGTTGCAACGCCCTTGCAACGTCCCCGTCCCTAGCCTCGCGCCGAGGGCCGTCCAACGACGGGCGGCGCCGGACCCGGGAGGCCACTGAGATGACCCGTTACGCAGCGCCGGGCACCGAGGGCGCGATCGTCACCTACGCGTCCCGCTACGACCACTGGATCGGCGGCGCGTACGTCCCGCCGGCCCGGGGCCGGTACTTCGAGAACCCGAGCCCCGTCAACGGCCGCCCGTTCACCGAGATCGCACGCGGTACGTCCGAGGACGTCGAACTGGCCCTGGACGCCGCCCATGCGGCGGCCCCGGGCTGGGGAGCCACATCCGCCGGGGACAGGGCCTCGGTGCTGAACAGGATCGCCGACCGGATGGAGGCTCAGCTGGAGGAGCTGGCGGTCGCCGAGAGCTGGGAGAACGGGAAGCCCGTACGGGAAACGCTGGCGGCCGACATTCCGCTGGCCATCGACCACTTCCGCTATTTCGCGGGGGCTCTGCGCGCCCAGGAGGGTTCGCTCAGCGAGATCGACGACGACACCGTCGCGTACCACTTCCATGAGCCGCTGGGTGTGGTCGCCCAGATCATCCCGTGGAACTTCCCCATCCTGATGGCCACCTGGAAACTCGCGCCGGCGCTGGCCGCGGGCAATGCGGTGGTCCTGAAGCCGGCCGAGCAGACGCCTGCCTCGATCCACTACTGGCTGAGCCTGGTGGCGGATCTGCTTCCGCCCGGCGTCGTCAACATCGTCAACGGCTTCGGAGTGGAAGCCGGGAAGCCACTCGCCTCAAGCCCGCGCGTCGCGAAGATCGCCTTCACCGGTGAGACCACGACGGGGCGGTTGATCATGCAGTACGCCTCCGAGAACATCAAGCCGGTGACGTTGGAGCTGGGCGGCAAGTCGCCGAACATCTTCTTCGACGACGTCTCGCGCGCCGACGACGACTTCCTCGACAAAGCGCTCGAAGGTTTCACCATGTTCGCCCTCAACCAGGGCGAGGTGTGCACGTGCCCGTCTCGTGCTCTCATTCAGCGCGGCCACTACGGCGCGTTCCTGGAGGCCGGCATCGCCCGCACGGAACAGATCGTGCCGGGTCACCCGCTGGACACCGACACGATGATCGGCGCCCAGGCCTCCAACGACCAGCTGCAGAAGATCCTTTCGTACCTGGACATCGGCCGGCAGGAGGGAGCGAAGATCCTGACGGGTGGCCTGCGCATCGAGCACGACGGTGAGCTGGCGGGCGGCTACTACGTCCAGCCGACGGTCCTTGAGGGCGACAACCGGATGCGGGTCTTCCAGGAGGAGATCTTCGGCCCGGTCGTGGCCGTGACGTCCTTCACGGACTTCGACGACGCCATCAGCACGGCGAACGACACCCTGTACGGGCTGGGGGCCGGAGTCTGGACCCGCGACGTCAACACGGCCTACCGGGCGGGGCGCGGGATCAAGGCAGGCAGAGTCTGGACGAACTGCTACCACGCCTACCCGGCGCACGCGGCCTTCGGCGGCTACAAGCAGTCGGGTATCGGCAGGGAGAACCACAAGATGATGCTGGAGCACTACCAGCAGACGAAGAACGTTCTAGTTTCATACAGCCCTCAGAAACTTGGGTTCTTCTAGAGCCTCAAGTTGGTTGCCTGGAAGGAGTTTCGCCCTTTCGGGCACCCACAGGGCGCAGCAACTATCCGTGACCAGCCAGCAACCTTCAGAACCCGTTCACCGCGATTCTGCGCCCGTCCCGGGGTAGCTACGGGCCAACTAAGAGGTCGTTTTCGTCCGATGTTTCATCCCGAGATGGCATGTTCTGTGTTTGTTCTCGGGTCGCGCCAGGAGATGGTGTTCTCGTTGGTGAGGCGGCGGGCCATGAGGTCGGTCATGGCGATGTGGATGACGGCTTCGGAGCGGGTGGGCAGGGTTTCGTAGTCGCGGGCCAGGCGGCGGTGGAGCATGAGCCAGCCGTAGGTGCGCTCGACTGCCCACCGTTTCGGGATCGGGGTGAATCCCCTGCTCCCAGGCTTGCGGGCTGCGATTTCCATGTCGATGCCGAGGGTGGCGGCGTGCTCGACGAGGTGCTGGCGGTAGCCGCCGTCGACCCACGCCTTGCGGATGCCCGGGTGGTTGGCGGCGACCTGGTCGAGCAGTGCGGTGCCGGCAACGGAGTCCTGCACGGTGGCTGCGGTCACCGGCACGGTGAGGAGAAGGCCGAGTGTGTCGGTGACGATGCTTCGCTTCCTGCCGACGATCTTCTTGCCGGCGTCGATGCCCTGGCCGGAGGCGGGGACGCTGGTGGAGGTCTTGACGCTCTGGGCGTCGATCACGCAGGCCGTTGGTTCGGCGTCCCGGCCTTCCTTCTCTCGCAGAAGCTGCCGGAGCAGACCGTTGAGCTGGGCGAACACGCCCTCGTCGGCCCATTTGGCGAAGTAGCCGTAGACGGTGTTCCAGTGCGGGAAGTCGTGCGGGAGGTAGCGCCACTGGACCCCGGTGCGGTCCACGTACAAGATCGCGTCCATGATGTCGCGCAGGTCGTGCTCGGGCGGCCGGCCGAAAGCCAGGGCCCTGCCACGGCGCTCGAAGCGCCACGCGGCCAGGACCGGCTCGATCAACTCCCAGCGGGCATCGGACAGATCACTCGGATACGGACGTCGCTTCGGCATGTTTCCGGCGTACCGCGCCGGACCGAATGCGCCCAGGCGCACAACAATGACGACAGAAGCACACGACCGCGAAGACCGGACATCCTGGGATGAGACAGGAGCACGTAGCCTTCCGCCCCATCCGCAACCCCACCCGGCCCGCAGGAATCGCCCACCACAACAACCCCACCTGAACCGCGCCCCAACACTCCGAGAATCTGCCGATAGGCGGGCGGACCAGGTGAAAAGGACCTCTAAGGGCGTGCACTGCGGCCACCAGCATCCTCATCACCTGCTGACCCCACGAAGAAGAGGAGGGCCCCCGGTTCCGGCCCCGGTTGCACCTACCCAAACCGGGCCTGATCACATACAGATGCCCCGGTCCCCGTGGGCTTGTTCCTCTACCACGGGGCCGGTCGAGTGGTGACTCTTCGCGATGATCGCAGGGCATGAGGGCCCCTCACGAGGGTCGGCTAGGGTCCGGCGCTTTCAGACGGCCCGGCGGCGGAGCTCCTTCTTGTCAGGTTTGCCCGCATCCGTCAGCGGCAGCGCGTCCACGAACTCAATGCGATCGGGTATGTACAGTTCTCCGCGCCCGTCGCGGACCAGCGCGCGCAGGTCCGCCGCGGTGGTGGTGCTGCCGGGTACGAGGACAACGGTGGCGTGGATGCGCTCGATGCGGCCCTGGTCACGGACGCCGTAGACGGCGCTGTGGCGGACGTCGGGGTGGGTGTGGAGGAAGTCCTCCAGTTCTGTGGTGTACACGTGGCCGCCGACCACGGCGATCATGTCCTTGATGCGGTCGACGACCGTGAGGTACCCCTTGGCGTCGAGACAGCCGAGGTCGCCGGTGTGCAGCCACCCGTCCGTTTCGAGAACCTCGGCGGTCAGCTCGGGGTCCTTGAAGTAGTCGTCCATCACCTGGGGTCCTCGGACGCAGATCTCGCCGACTTCGCCGTACGGGAGCGCCGTGCCGTTCGCGGTCCGGATCTCGACGTCGACGCCGGGAATCACACGGCCCGCCGTGCGCAGGACATCGAGGCGGTCGGGGTCGTGTTCCCCTGCGGGCAGCACGCTGACGGCGCCGGCCTCGAACTGCCCGTAACTCTGCTGCAGGACGCGACCGAAGCGGCGGACGGCCTCGGCGATGCGGACCGGGGAGGACTGGCAGCTGCCGTAGGTGATCCGCTGCAGGCTGGAGGTGTCGGTGGTCTCGATGTCCGGGTGGTCGAGGACCTGGTAGAGGTGCGGGGGCAGCAGGAGTACGTGGGTGATCTCCTCGCGTGCGATCGTCGCGAGGACCTCGCCCGCGTCGAAGCCGTCGTGCAGGACGACGGTGCCACCGCTCGCGAGGGTGGCATCAGCGAGGAAACCGCCCGCGTGGGAGAGGGGGGTGCACACCAGGTCGCGGCGGGCCGCGCCGAACAACTCCTGGAGCAAGCCTGTGTTCTGCATCCGGGTGAACGTGCCACGCACCCCCTTGGGGTGGCCGGTGGTTCCGCCGGAGTGCCGGATCATGCACAGGTCCTCGGGACGGGCCCGGCTTTTCACCGGCGCTTGCGGCTGCGGCGCGGCGAGCGCGAGCAGGTCCTCGCCGCGGGCCGGCCCGTCTGGAGGAACCGGCCCGAGCACCAGGACCTGTTCCACCGGGACGAGTTCGGTGATCTGTGTGGCCCGGGCAGCCAGCTGGGGGTCGACGATGAGTGCGTACGTCTCCACATCGGCGACTATTTTTGCCTGCACGTCCGCGCCGAGCCTGTTGTAGAGGTGGTTGTAGTGCGCGCCCAGCAGGTTCACCGCGTACCGTACCGCGATGGTCTCGGGCAGATTCCCGCACAGCAGCGTCACCGCCCGGCCCGGCCCCACCCCGCGATCTTCCAGGGCACGCGCCAGCCGGTAGACGAGGGACCGGAACTCCTCAGCTCCAACACGACGGTCACCATGGTCGCCGGCAACGACGACCTCCCGGCCGGGGGTGGCGCAGAGGCCATCGAGGATGTCCTCGACGTAGTTGCGGAACGTGGCGGTGGACATGGGACCTTCTCTCCTGCACGTGCGGGCTTGCGCTCCGAGTGTGGTGATCCGGGTGGATGCCTCGGGGTCCTCTTGCGCCCTTGGCAGGGCGGGGCGGTGTCAACCGATGCGGATGCACTTCCAAGTACAGCCGGGGTTGCGTTGTCGATCAAGACCGGGCTGCACGAGGTGCGGGCACGAAGAGCCCTTTTGGCTTGATCATGTACCTGCACCAGTGCTGGAACGAAGTCGAATGAGACGGGACATGCTGTGCCCGGACCGCGTTGCAAGGTCACTGTCCGGGTGGCCATACATGCGGGCCGTGGGGGCGGAGTTCTGTAGGTATGGGGCAGCTGGTGACGGCGCACTTCTCGCATCCCGGGCCGGAGGCACTGTAGGCCGGGTGCTGCTGTCGCTGGGTGAGTGGGCGGGGATGACCTGCGTATTCGAGCAGCAGGAGTGCGGAGTCGTCCATCGGGGACGTGGCGGTGGTGTGCCGCTGCACGTCTTTGCGAAGGAGTTCCAGTCCGGTTGCCAGGGTGTCGTCCCTCATGAGTCCGGCGCGCGTGCTGAGGGGGTAGAAGTGTCCGGCTGGGTCGCGGGCCTCGTCGAGGCCATCGGTGTGGAACAGGACTCGGTCTCCGGTGATGAGTGTGCGGTCATGACGGCCTGGCCTGCAGTGGCCCAGTACGTCCAGCCCGAGAGGCATTCCGGGCCGGTCGGGCTCCGCCCAGGTGATGCCGCCCGGGGCGGGGAGGACCAGCGGCGCGGGGTGGCCGTAGTTCAGAAGAGACAGTGTGCCGTCGTCGGAGAGTTCCGCGAGAACGGCGGTGACGAACCGGTCGCCGACATTGTGTCGGGTCAGGGCGCAGGACATCTTGAGTCCCACCGTCTCCAGGCGGGCGGCGACGGGGGCACTTTCGCGGAAGGCGGCCAGGATGCTGGCTGCTGTGCGGACGGCGCCCAGCCCCTTGCCCTGGACGTCCCCGATCACTACGCGTATGCCGCCGCGGACCGGGGTCACGTCGTAGAAGTCGCCGCCGATCTGTGCGGTGTTCGCGGCGGATTCGTAGGACGCCGCGATGCGCGCGGGCCCGGGTGAGGTGGGCACCGAACCGATGATGGCGTCCTGTGCGGTTCCGGCGATGTCACGGATCTGTGTGAGTTGGCGTTCGTGGCGGGTTCTGGTGCGGGCTGCGATGGCGGAGAGGGCAGTGACGAGGCCCAGGGCCAGCAGCGGCACGATTCCCCCGGATGAGCCGAGCAGGTGGTAGTGATGTGCGAGGGCGGTCGCAAGGACACCGGCGAGAAGGCCGGTGCCGATGACTCCGCCTGCCGTGTTGCGGGAGGCGGCGACGGCCGGTGCCACCACGAAGACGGCGAGGAGGGGCACCTGCGGTCCGAGGAGCACGTCGGTCAGGGCGACGGCGAGTGCGAGCAGGGCGCCTGCGCAGGCGCCCGCGGCGTGCCGCGTGGTGGGCATACGGGGCTGTTTCATGGCTCCTTCTCCGTGCGGGACGCCGAGGGCCGGGCATGAATCCGGTAGGGGGTCAGGCTTCGGTGGCGGTGGGGCCGGTTCCGACCCTCTCGGCGTTGCGCCGGGTCTTCGCCCAGCCGGTTCTGCCGCGCAGGAGGCGTACGGAGCCGCGGGCCGAGACGATGAACAGGTGGTAGGCGTACAGCCACAGGGTGATGCCCCACACCAGTCCGGTGGCATGGGAGCGGTCGGGGGCGAACTCCCGCCGGTAGACCGGGCCCCACAGCAGGAAGGGCACGACCGACAGGATCCCCAGCGCCAGCGCGAGCGGCCAGGCGGCGAACAGCACGGCGCCCCCGACGCCGGTGGCGAGAACGAGCAACAGGAACGCGGTCAGCACCAGGACCGTGAGGTGGGCGATCGGCTGGAAGAACGTGTAGAGCGATTCGAGGACACCGCGGGCGCGGTAGTGGCGCGAGCCGATGATCCGGCCCGTGTACCGCACGCACTGGATGTTGCCCTGGGCCCACCGGGTGCGCTGGGTCAGGAACCGCCGGGTGTACGGCAGGGCCTCCTGCGACACCCAGGTGTCGGCGACATGGGTGACGCGGTAGCCCGCCAGGCGTATCTGCATACCGAGCTCGTAGTCCTCCAGGAGGGCGTCCTGCTTCCAGGGCCGGCGTTCAGCGGCGGCGATCCGGTCGAGAGCGGTAAGGCGGGTGAACTGGCCGTTACCGCCCAGGCCGACCGATCCGGTCCGGCGGCGCAGCAACTGCATTCCGGTGTTGGAGACGGCGAACTCCGCGTCCTGCATCCGGACCAGCAGGCGCGCGTAAGCGTTGGCGAGCCGGCCGCGGTCGGGCAGCGGGCGTGCGTCGTCCACGTTCCGCATACGTACGCCGATCTGCACGCCCCCCGTCTCCGGGTCCCCGAAACCGTCCGGGCCGCTGACGTACGCCGCCGCGTCGGGTGACAGCCGGCCGTCGGCGTCGACCACGCAGACGACGACACGGGAGCGGTTCACCTCACCCAGATGGGTGTTCATCGCCTCGTACGCGGCGTTGAGCGCGGCCCCCTTCCCGGTGCGGGCGTCGGGGCGGCGGCGGGAGACGAGCCGGACATAGCTGTCCTCGGCGGCGAGGGCCGTCACGATCTCACCGGTGCGGTCGTCGCTGGCGTCGTCGATGACCCAGACGTGAGAGGCCGGGAAATCGGTTCGCAGGCGGGTGACCGTGGTCGCGATCACGGCTTCCTCGTCCCGGCACGGAACGAGGAAGTGCCAGTCGTGGGCGGCGGGATCGCCCGGCTCCGTGGGGCCGCTACGGGCGTAGGCGTGCCTGGAGCCGGCCCAGTAGAGCAGGAAGCCGCCGAGGAGCAGGAAAGGGAACAGGTAGAGAAAGAACTCCGGGATCATGTGAACCTTCCACGGGATCGGTAGCGGGCGGCCGGCTTCCGCTCGGCGTCACACAAGCAAGCGTGTGGAAGCGGGACCGTCGGCTGCTCCTGAGCGGGGCGGGCACGGGGCAGGGCCGTCGGCGGCCCGCCGCTGGTCAGGCGTCGGCCATCTCGGGGGCGGGTGCGGCCGTACGCGGGGTGCTGTCCGGCATCATTCCGGCGACCAGGTCCGCGATACGGCGCGAGGCGGTGCCGTCACCGAACGGGCTGGGCAGTGCCGCCAGCCCGCGCAGCCCTTCGGGGCCCTCGGCGAGGCGGCGGCGCACCGCCGCCCCGGTGCCGGGTCCGGGTGCGACGAGGTCGGCGAAGTCGATCAGTGCCTCGGGGCGTTCGGTGGACCGTCGGACCACCACCAGAGGGCGGCCGAGGACGGTCGTCTCCTCCTGGATCCCGCCGGAGTCGGAGACGATGACGGCGGCGTGCCGGGCCAGCGCGAGGAACGTGCTGTAACCGGTCGGGGCGATCACCGTCAGCTCGTCGAGGAGCGGCCGCAGTCCGGCGGCCCCGATCCGGGCCCGGGTGCGCGGGTGCAGGGGCAGCACGACCGGGTGGGTGCGGGTGATCCGGGCCAGCTCGCGCAGAACGCGCGCGAGCACGGCCGGGTCGTCGGTGTTCTCCGGCCGGTGGATCGTCGCCAGGACGTAGCCGTCCGGCGTCAGGCCGAGACCGTCGAGAAGGTCCGTCCGTTCCTGCCGCGCCGGCAGGTGGGTGCGGACCGCCTCCACGACCGTGTTGCCGGTCACGGCGATGCGCTCCTCCTCCAGTCCTTCGGCGAGCAGCAGGGCACGGTTCTGCGGGGTGGCCGCGCACAGCACGTCCGCCAGCCGGTCGATGAGCACCCGGTTGTGCTCCTCGGGCATCGCCCGGTCGTGGCTGCGCAGCCCGGCCTCGACATGGATCAGCGGAATCTCCCGGGCGTTCGCGACGAGGGCGCCGGAAAGGGCCGCGTTGGTGTCACCCTGGACGACGACGACACACGGCGGATCGGCCGCGAACCGCTCGTCGAGCGCGGCGAGCGCGGTCGCGACCTGCACGGCCCTGGGCTGCCCGCCCACGCCGGTCAGATACTCGGGCCCTGGCAGACGCAGCTCCTCCAGGAGGTCGCCGGAAAGGTCGTCGTCGTAGTGCTGGCCGGTGTGGACCACCCGGGCGGCGGGGCCGAGCAGCCGGATGAGTTCGGCGAGCTTGACCAGTTCGGGGCGGGTACCGAGGACGACGGCGACACTGCGATCTGCTGGGAAAGTCATGACCCGAGCTTTACGGTTCGCGGTTGTCGCAACCGTTGCCCATCGGTTGCCCGACGGTTGCTTTGTCCGATTCGAACCACTTCAGGACTTTGGGCCCGGGTCCTCCGCCCCTGGCGGGAGGGGACTGTCGGCCTCCGGCTGCTCGTCCGCCTCGTCGCTCACGAACCGGTACCCCAAGCCCCGCACCGCCTCGACGGGGTCTCGCCCCTCCGGACCGCTCGCATCGCGCAGCTTCCGGCGCAGCCGCAGCACCCCGAACTTGACCCGGTCGGCGCCCAGCGCCGAGTCGTCGCCCCACACACGCGTCAGCAACTGCTTCGTCGTGACGACCCGGCCCCGGTTGCGGACGAGGAGTTGCAGCAGCCGGTACTCGATATCACTGAGCCGCACCTCACCGCCGTACCACACCACGGCCCGCCGCTCCGGGTCGAGCCGCAAGTGCTCCCCCACGCGCTCACCGGTCCACTGCCGGTGCCCGGCCCGGCGCAGCAGAGCCTCGACCCTTGCCAGCAACTCCTCGCCGTCGTACGGCTTGACCAGGTAGTCGTCGGCGCCCGCACGCAACGCCTTCACCCGGTGCCCGACGTCGTCGAGCCCGGAAAGCACCAGGATCGGCAGGTCGCTCATGTCCCGGGCGCGGGCCATGACCCGCCAGCCGTCCAGTCCGGGCACCCGCAGGTCCAGGAGCAGCAGGTCGGGCCGCTCCGCGAACAGCAGCCGCAGCCCCTCACGGCCGTCGGCCGCCGACTGCACCGTGTACCCGCCCCGCACGAGCAGCGCCCGCAGCGCCAGCACCGACGCGGTGTCGTCCTCCACGATCAGCAGCATGGGCATCGCGCACCGCCATCCCGGCGAAGGCATGGACCGGTCCTGGAGAAGTCGGGCCACGCGACCGGCGGCCGGTCTTCCGCCCCGGAACGACGGAGGAGTTCCGGTGCCTTCCGTTCCATGCTCCAAGGATCGGGGAGGTCCCGTGGGACAGGTAGATGGGCACAGCCGATCGGGTGAAGGCGCAAGGTCCCCCGCGCCTCGGTGCGAAGCTGCCCGTGGACGTGGAGAAAACCGATCTGGGAGGCCCTGCCGTTGCTGTGCCGGGCCGCAGATGAAGGGTTGCTGAGGTTCACCTGCGCGGAGACTACGGGAGCAGGCGGATGCACAGGCTGCGGGCCCGCCTCACGTGGTGGAGGCCGGTCGGCACACGGCTCGGAGGAAAGCAGCAATGAGGCACATCCTTGGCCCCGGCTGGAGGGGCGCAGAAGGTGAGCGAAGCCGGAGCGAGGTGACCTTTGGAGGAGCAGTTCGCCGTCCGCTACGGGCAACGCCCTCGGGCTGACAGCCTGTGTGCGTGCTGGCGCTTGCGCCTCGGCGGTCCTGCCAAGAGCTCGGCCCGGTGGACGTTGCAGTCATTGCCTTCGAGGGCTGCGGACGGTGTCCGACGCCCTGGATGACGGGCCCTCCGCGCTCGTCGTGACCTGGGAGAACGCCTGGGCCGCGCGGCCGGCGGCAGCGGTGCGCGAATCCGAGGGCGAGCTGGTGATGCTGGAACGTGTTCTGCGGGACGAAGTCGTCGAAGCGATCGCATCACTCGACGGCAGCTGACAAAGACGAAGGAGACGGCCAGTCATGCCTCAACGATTCGGACGGCCCGGGCTGCTGGGCACCATCGCCCGCACCGCGGTCGTCCCGGGCACCGCGATCGCGGTCTCCAACCGGGTGGAGCGTCGTGACACGCGGCGCCAGGCGGCCGCCCAGCCCCCACGGGGGGCTGGCAACCGCGCCCCCTCCCCCGGCGCCGACACCGGCTCCTGCGGGCACGGACCGGGTTTCCCAGCTGGCCCAGCTCGCCGAGCTAGAGACCCAAGCGCTGCCCACCGAGGAGGAGCTCGCCACCGAGAAGGCCCGCATCCTGGAGGTCTGAACGGGTTCCCCGCCCCGTTCAGCCGCTCGCGCTCCCGGGTGACTCGCGTCTTGGCCCCGCTCTCAGCGGGCCTGGCTCGCGCGGACGTCGTCACGGTCCGGTGCCGGGCCCAGGGTCACGTCGGCACCGGAGTCGCCCCGTACGGGAGGCAAGGCCGGTCGGGCGCCCCGGTCGAAGGCCGCGCCGATGACGACCACGACGCCCGCGGCGACGAGGACGAGGGAGACGCCCCAGGTGGCGTTGGTCGCGCTGGCACCGACGATGGCCAGGGCAGCCAGCGGGGCCAGTCCGCCCGAGAGCGCGGCGCCGATCTCCCGGCCCGTACCGACTCCACTGACCCGGACGTCCGGCGGGAACTGGCGGGAGAGCAGAGAGCCCTGCGGGGCGAACATGGCCGGCGCCAGCAAGCCCGTCGCGATGACCAGGGACAGCCAGATCAGGATCGAGTTCCCCGTGTCGAGCAGGACGAAGAACGGGAAGGCGAAGAGCGCCGAGGCGATGCCGCCGACCGCCAGCACCCGGCGGCTGCCGAAGCGGTCGCTGGCCCAGCCGAAGATCGGCACGGTGACGAGGGCGGCGGCACTGGCCAGGGTGATCCCGAACGCGCCGACGCTCGCCGAGACGTCCTGGAAGTCCGAGAGATAGGCCAGCGAGAAGGTCTTGAAGATGTAGCTGAGGGCGTTATATCCCAACGAGACGGCCAGGACCACGAGAAGACCGCGCCGCTCCTTGCGCAGCAGCGTGACGAACGGCATCTGCGGGGCTGCCTCCCGCTCCTGCTTCTTCTGGCTGTCGTGGAAGTCGCGCGACTCCGGCACGCGGCGCCGGACCCACAGGCCCACGCCGGCGAGGGCGAAGCTCGCGACGAACGGGACGCGCCAGCCCCAGGACAGAAGCGCCTCGTCGTCCAGCATCGTCAGCACCGTGACAGTCAGCGACGACATCAGCAGTCCAAGGTTGAGCCCCAGGGCCGGCCAGGCACCCTGGCGGCCGCGCCGGTTCTCGTCGGCATGCTCGTAGGCGACGACCGCCGCGCTGCTGTACTCGGCTCCGGCACCGAGGCCCTGGAAGATGCGCAGGACCACCAGGGCGACGGGGGCCGCGAGTCCGGCCGTCCCGTACGTGGGCAGCAGCCCGATCAGCCCGGTGGAGACGCCCATCAGGACGAAGGTGATGATCAGTACGTTGCGTCGACCGATGCGGTCCGCGAGGTGTCCGAACAGGATGCCGCCCAGAGGGCGGGCCAGGAAGCCGGCCGCGAAGGTCGCGAAGGCCGCCATCGTGCCGGTTGCGCCGTCGGTCTGCGGGAAGAAGATCTTGCCGAAGACCAGGGCGGCCATGGAGGCGTAGAGATAGAAGTCGTACCACTCCAGCGCGGAGCCCACGATGGTGGCGGTGGCCACGCGGCGGCGGGCGGTGGCGGCGGATGGTCCGGGGTCCTGCGCGTCTGTGTGCGGGGCGTTCGCCATGGGCTGTCCTCGATCACCGTTGAAGGAGAGGGGAAAGGAGAGAAGAAGGGAAGTGGGGGAAGGGAGAGGTGGGGGAAGGCGGGAAGGCGCGAGGCCGGGAACGATCAGGCCGAGGCGGACTCTTCACGTGCGGCCCTGGCCGACTCCTCGTGGCCGAGCTGCTCGAAGACGTCGGCAGCGATCCGGCTGCCGATGGGGAGACTCGATGTGGCCGCGGGCGACGGCGCGTTGAGCACGTGGACGGCGCGCGGGGTGCGGCTGATGACGAAGTCGTCGACCAGTCGCCCGTCCGACGTGACCGCTTGCGCGCGGACTCCGCTTCCGTGCCGCCGCATGTCCCTGCTCTCGATCTCCGGGATCAGGCGGCGGACGTCGCGGACGAACAGCGGCCAGATCAGGGACCGGCTGATCTCGGTGGCCCCGTGTCGCCAGAAGCGTCGCGCGAGACCGCGCAGGGCGGGGTCCCGCAGCAGCTCGCCCACCATGCGCGGGTCCACGTCGCGCCAGCGGTAGCCCTGACGGGCCAGCGCGGGCACGGCGTTGGGCCCTACATGGACCGAGCCGTCGAGCATGGGTGTGATGTGCACGCCGAGGAAGGGCAGTTCGGGGTCGGGCACGGGGTACACCGGGTTGTTGACCAGTCCGCGGCGGCCGGGCCTGATCTCGGCGTACTCGCCACGGAAGGGCATGATCCGTACCGGCGGGCGGTCACCGACCGCGGCCGCGACCTTGTCGCTGTGCAGACCCGCGCAGTTGACCAGGATCCGGGCCCGGAGTTCCTCGCCGGGCGTGCGGATCACGGTCCGACCCTCGGCCTCGGCGAACGAAAGGGCGGGCGACCGGGTGCGCAGGTCGGCGCCCAGTTCGGTCAGCTCGGCCGCCAGTGCGCGGCACACCTGGCCGAAGTCGGTCATGGCGGTGTCGGCGACCGATAGCGCGGCCACCCCGGCGACATGCGGTTCCCGCTCGGCAAACTCGGTGCGGCTCAACCGCTGTACCGTGACGCCGTTCGCCCTGCCGCGCTCCGCGAGTGCCTCCAGGGCGGGGAGCTGGGCCGTGGACGTGGCCACCACGAGTTTCCCGGTGCGCTTGACGGGCACTTCGCGCTGCTCGCAGTACCTGATCATCTCCTCGCCGCCGGCCCGGGCCAGCCGGGCCTTGAGTGAGCCGGGCGCGTAGTACAGGCCGCTGTGGATGACGTTGCTGTTGTGCCCGGACTGGTGGGCGCCCCAGCGTTCCTCCTTCTCCAGGACCGTGACGGACAGACCGGGCCGGGCACGCAGTAGCGCCCGAGCCGTGGCGAGTCCGAGCAGTCCTCCTCCGATGACGGCGACATCTAGGGCACGTGACATCCGGCGGCCTTTCTGGTGGCTTCCTGGCAACGCGAACACGACATCGCAGCGGCTGTATACATTCGCTGCGAGTGGGGTGAATGTATACAGCCGCTGCGGTGGTGCACAAGAGATAGAGTGGGGCGGTGACCCGACCAGCCCGGACCCCCAGCAGCACGAGGAACGGCGCCGCCGTCATCGCCGAACGGCTACGTACGTCGATCCGCGACGGCGGACTGCTCCCCGGCACCCGCCTGGTACAGGAAAAGCTCGCGACCGAGCTGAAGGTGAGCCGCATCCCGCTGCGCGAGGCCCTGCACACGCTGGCGGCCGAAGGACTGATCGAGGTTCAGCCGCAGCGCGGCATGCTCGTGGCGCAGCTCAGCCACGGCGAGATCGCCGAACTCTTCGAACTACGCCTCCAGATGGAACCGCCGCTGGCCGAGGAGATCGTGCGCGGCTGCCGCGACCGCGACATCGACGAACTCCAGGAGATCGCCGACGAGATGTGCCGCCGCGGTGCCGACGCCGCCGGCCGGGCCTCCCTCAACTACGAGTTCCACCGGCGCGTCTACGCCCTGTCCGAACGACGGCTCACGCTGCGCTTCGTCGACCAACTGCTGCACCTCGTCGAGCCGTACAGCCGACGCTGGGTGCGCTCGGGCCACGACCTCGAGCGCATCGACGACGAGCACCAGCGTATGGTCGACGCCCTGCGCGACCGTGACTCCGCAGCGCTGCGCCGCGTGATCGTCGCGCATGTCGAAGGCGCCCGCGATCACGTCATGGCCGCCCAGCAAGGGCAGTGACCCCTGCCCTCGGGTTCCGCGCGCCGGTTCGCCGGGCCGCTCGCTACGGGGTGACGGCGAACTCGGGTTCAGGCGCGCCAAGATGCCCGAGGAGCCCACCCAGGGACCCGATGTTCTGGCAGTTCGTCCGGCGGTACGACACCGATCAGTCCCGCCGCAGGGAAACTTCGTCGAGACCCACCGTGACGTCGGGTTCGGCGGCCTCCGGTCCGGTGCCGGTCACATGGGTGAGCACGCCGGTTGCGCAGCCGCAGTGTGAGGGGCTCGCTCCGGGGCAGCTTCCAGCGCACGGTGATGACCGCGGTCGGGGCGATAGGGCCGACCACGCCGGTGGAGAGGGTCTGGCCGAGATCGGCCCCGATCTGCCCGCATGCACTCCTGGGCATGGTGGCGCCCTACATATAGGCGGCACGGCGGTTCATGGCCGTTCCCGCGTAGACGTTCTCACTGACGGCGTGCTCCAGGAAACCGTGCGGGGCGAACACCGAGAGGCCGTTCGCTACGCCCTCCTCGCCGACTCCCCGCGCTCCGCCGAAATGGTCGGCTTGGCTTTGGGTGTAGCGGACGCCGGTCACCGCAGCGGCCCTGATACAGCGCGAGGCCAGTGGCGGCCGTCCCCGCGCACAGCAGCGGGTCGATGACCAGAATCCGGCGTTCGCCCTCGACGATCGTCATGTTCGACAGTTCGAAGCCGCGCACCTGTCAGATGCCCGCGGTCACCTCGAAGAGGCCGTGGTCGGAGCAGAGCCGACTCTGCTGCCACAGGCTCGTGTTGGCAGTGTCCGGGCACTCCAGGTCGAGGAATCCGTAGGCGCCCAGGCCCCACACCGCACGGCCCTTGGCATTACGGATCACGTGATCCTCGACCGTTCCCAGGAAGCCGCGCCGCGCATCCTCAAGGTCCTACCCGTCCGCAAGGGGGTATTTCTGCCTGACCGCCTCGTTCGCCTGTGCAATGGCCTGCTCGGCGGGCTTGGCGTCGGTGTTCCGAGCCATCTCGAACTCTTTCGGGGCAGCGGACAGGAGGCTCGATCCCGAAGGACACGGCCAGTGCCACCGTCGCCCCGCGCATCCACCGGCACGAGCGGAGCAAGGCCGTCCGGGGACCGCCGCAGGCACACGGCCGGTGCCCGCAGGAGAGGGGCCGCACAGTGGTGAGCCCCGGCCGGCCTTCCCACAGCCTCACCGCCGCGACGGCCGACAGGCGTCGCCGTGGATGACGGGGTGTGGCCACTGTGTGATAATCGCGAGCGATCATTCATGCAACGCGCGGACAGGGTCCGGGGCCGCCCTGCGGGCGCACCCCGCACCGGGCCTTGCTTCCCCAGGGAAAGGACCGGCCCGATGGTGAACGAACAGGGGCCGGAGCCTACGGAGATCCCTTCATTGCCCGATGAGCCGGCGGCGGGCACGGCCGGAAAGCGGACGCCGCCTGCAAGCACGGTGCAGATCGTGGACCACGCCCTGCTTGTGCTCAAGACGATCGCGGAGGCCGATCGGCCGCGCGGGCTGCGTGAGCTGAGCCGGGACCTGGAGATCAGCAAGAGCTCCACCCAGCGGATTCTCGCCTCGCTGGAGCGCGTCGGACTCGCCGTCGTGGACGAGAACTCCCGCAAGTACGTGATCGGGCCGGCCGCGCTCACCCTCGCCTGGCGGCACGCCGCCAACAGCGACCTGGTGAGCGCGGCCTCCGAGGCGACGGCCCGCATCGCCGCCGCGACGGGAGAGACCGCGTGCGTCTCGGCCGTGGTGGACGGGCGCCGGGTGACGGTGTACGAGGTGGAGAGTTCCCAGCCGCTCCGGCTGATCACCGGAGTGGGCCGGCCCTACTCCCTCTTCTCCGGCGCAACGGGCCGCGTACTTCTGTCGATGCTGCCCGAAAACCACCTGAAGCACCTGGTGGGCGACCATGTCTCCGCGACCGGCGCGACGGACGCTGCGGAGATCGCCGACCGGGTCGCGGCCGCCCGCGACCGCGGTTACGCCTTCAGCCGCGGCGAGTGGATCATGGGCGGGTGCGGGGTGGCCGTACCCATCGCGACGCAGGGCACCGTCACCGCGGCCCTGAGCATCTACGGCCCCGAGGCACGGCTCGCGGACCAGCGGATGGCCGACCTGGTCCCGCTCCTCCAGTCGGCCGCGGCCCAGATCGCCATCCGCTGGCGCCAGCCCGCCTGATCCGAACCCCCTGATACCTTTCCGCGGCCGCCCGACCGGGCCTCTGGCTCTGTCGGTGGGACCGCCGCCTCTGCCGGCGGGGCCGCGTGACGGCCGAGCTCTGTGCCGAGTCGGCGTACCGGGCGCCGGGCGCGCCTGACCGAGGGCGGCCCCGATCCAGCCGCCCACCACGCCCGCCTCTTCCGCCGACGAGCCGCCCACCGGGCCGACTACCGCCGGCAACAGGCGTTCGCGGCCCCATGCACGCCCCTGCGACCTCGCGCACGTCCGTGCCAGGGACCTGCGGGCCGCCGCCGCACGTCCGGCGGCGCTTCTTCGAGCCAAAAACCCAACCATTGACCTGACCAAAGCGCGTAGGTACATTGTCCCAAACAATCTGGTCCACTGTCCCAGATTGTTCGACGACAGCGCCGACCTCGGCTGATCGCCGGGGAGAGCGGGACCTTTGCCGCTGTACGGGCGACGTTCACGCAGCAAGAATCCATGCACCCTTTCAAGCCACTGCGAGCTCGCCCGACATTTCACCCTTTCCGCATCCACAGCTCATTTCAGGAGAAATGCCCCATGATGCTCGGCTGGCGTGCACGAATCGGACAGATCCGCCCGGCGACCGCGATCGAAGGAGCGGAGGAGTGGCGCTCGGTCGCGCCCACCGGAGTGGCCTTCGCCGACGCCCGGACCATCGTTCCCCGCGTCGACGCCGAGGGCCTGCGCGAGATGATGAGCCAGGTGCTCGAAGCCTCGCGGCAGCTCGCCACCGCGAAGGTGGACCTCATCGTGCAGTGCGGCGCGCCCGGCACCTTCATCCCGGGCCCCGGTACCGACGAGAAGGTCACGGACGAGATCAAGGCCGAGACCGGGATCCCGGCGATCACCATGATGCAGGCGACCGTCGACGCCCTGCGCGCCGTCGGCGCCACCTCCGTCGCCGTCGGCAGCATCTACACCGACGAGGTCAACGAGGCACTGCGCGCGTACCTCACCGCCGTCGGCTTCGAGGTGCCCGTGATGGAGGGGCTCCAGATGACCGACCCCTACGAGGCCAGCGTCCACGACGCGGACAGCGCCTACCGGCTCGGCCGCAGGCTGCACAAGGCCGCCCCCGACGCCGACGCGCTGCTGATCTCCTGCGGCACCTACCGGACCTTCGAGATCCTGCCCTACCTCGAAATGGACACCGGCCGCCCCGTGGTGACCAGCAATCAGGCGTCCCTCTGGAGCGCCCTGCGCACCCTGGGCCTCCGCGACGAGATCCCCCAGCTCGGCCGCCTCGGCCGGGAGATCTGACACCGGACCGAACGCACCACCGCACGGCGGTGGCAACGCCCACCGCACCCCCATCGTCCACACCGAGTCGCACGGCCGGGCCGTCAACCCGCCCGGACCACCCGGCTCACCTGCGAAGAGGAAAGCACGTGCTGGTAGACGCATTGCAGTTCGTCAAGCCCGCCCGCGAGCGTTTCGAGGAGTGGCACGCCGCCGGCATATCCGGCGTCCACGCCACCGTCGCCATCTGGGAGGACTCCACCGAGACCATGCGCGAGGTCGGCCGCTGGCAGCGGCTGCTCGCGGAGAACACCGACCTCCTCACGGAGGGCCGCTCCGCCGACGACGTCCGCGCGGCCGGGAACGACGGCCGTACCGCCGTCATCCTCGGATTCCAGAACAGCAGCCCCTTCGAGGACGACCTCGACCTGGTCGGAGCCTTTCACCAGGCCGGAGTACGGATCTGCCAACTCACCTACAACACGCAGAACTCCGCCGGCGCGGGCTGCTGGGAGAGCGACGACGCCGGCCTCTCCCGCACCTACGGCGTCAACCTGATCCGGGAGATGAACCGGGTGGGCATGCTCATCGACGTCTCCCACTGCAACGAGCGCACCTCCCTAGAAACCCTGGAGGCATCCGAACGGCCCGTGGCGATCACGCACGCCAACCCCCGGGCCTTCGTGGGCGAGAACGTCGAGCTGGCCTTCCGCAACAAATCCGACACCGTCCTCAAGAAGGCAGCCGAATCCGGCGGCGTCGTGGGCCTGAGCATGTACCCGAGAATCGCTCCCAACGGTGTCGGCTGCACCATCGAAGAATTCTGCGACATGGTCGCCTACACCGTCGACCTCATCGGCGTCGACCACGTCGGGCTCGGCTCCGACTACTACGCCGGCCAGGGCGACGAAGAACTTCACTGGTGGCGGCAGGGGCGCTGGAGCCGTAAGCCCATGGTCCCCATCTCCGGACCGGTCGAGTTCCCCGAATGGTTCGCCGCGGGCAGTGGTTACGCCACCGTCCTGGAGCACCTACGCAAGCGCGGGTTCAGCGAGAGCGAGGTCGAGCGGATCGCCGGCGGCAACTGGCTGCGCATGTTCGACGCAGCCTTCGTGGCCGATCCCCGTAACTGACGGCCACCGGGAAGACGACGTGGACACGGAGAGGAGCGGTGGGCATGAACCGGTTTGACGTCGTGGTGGTCGGGGGCGGGCACAACGGGTTGGTGACAGCCGCCTATCTGGGGCGGGCGGGACTGCGCGTCGCCGTGGTCGAATCCCGTCAGCGCCTGGGCGGGCCCTGCGGAGGATACGAGTTCCTTTCCGGCCGCAGCCTGGCCTTCACCAATTCGCCCGGGTCGCTGAACCCGGCGGTCGTCAGCGAACTCCGGCTCGCCGACCACGGTCTCCGGTTCGTCCGGGCCGACCCGACCGTGGTCCAGCAGTTCGACGGCCAGTGCTTCCTGGGCTGGCGCGACCCCGCCCTCGTCGACCGGCAGCTCGACGCCTTCGCGCCGGGCGAGGCCGACCGCTACCGGGAGCTGATCAGCGGTCTGGAACGGCTCGGCGCAAGCCTGCGGGTCTCCCTCGACGACCCTCCGCCCGCCCTCTCCGCCCTCCGGGAGCGGCTGACCGACCCGGAGGAGCACAAGCTCTTCACCGCCGTCTTCGAGGGCAGCCTCACCGGGCTGCTCGACGAGCGTCTCATGTCGGACCAGGCCAAGGCCCTGCTCGCCCTGCTGGCGCTGAACGCCCAGCTCGTACCGCCCTCGACGCCCGGCAGCGCCGTCGGACTGATGATGCGCCCGTTCGCCCTGGCCGCAGCAGGCGCAGCCCACTCCGGCGACGCGGCCGAGCGGGTCGCGCTCCGCGGCTCCACCGGTCTCCCGGTCGGGTCGATGAGCGCGATCGTGGACGCGCTGGAGGACTGTTGCCGCGCCCACGGCGTCACCCTGCGCACCGGTTCCCCGGCGGTGCGGATCCTGCACGGTCCCGCAGGGGTCCGGGGCGTGGTCACCGCGTCCGGTGAGGAGTTCACCGCCGGCCGGGTGGTGTCGGCGGTCAACCCCGTTCACCTCTTCCGCGATCTGCTGGACGACGCGGCGATGGGGCCCGAGATCCGCGCGGAGGTCACGGGCACCGCGATGCGCGGATCGGCCTTCAAGGTCGTCCTGGAGGTGGACTCGCTGCCCGCCTACGCGGGGCTCCCCGAGGACGCGGACCCCCATCAGGTCCGGGCCTGCCAGTTCCGGGTGGGCTCCTCGCTCGGACAGATCGAGGAGTCGATCTCCCGGGCACTGCAGGGCCACGCCAGCGAACAGCCCCTGATGTGGGGGCTGATACCGACCCTCACCTCGCCCGGCCTCACCCCCGGGAGCACCCATCTCATCAGCGTCAACGCCTGGCACGCCCCCTACCGCCCGCACGACGGACCCTGGGACGCCGAGCGCACGGAGCGCTTCGGTCGCCGGTGCGTCGAGGAACTCTCCCGGCTGATGCCGGGACTCGCCGACCGCGTCGTCGATCACCGGTTCATGAATCCGGTCGAGATCGAGAGCGAACTGGGGCTCCTGGAAAGCAACATCACCCACGGGGACATGCTGCCGGGAAATCTCTTCGGGGCCCGCCCGCACCCCGCGGTCGCCGGCTATCGCACCCCGCTGAAGGGCTTCTACGTCAGTGGCGCCGGGACCTGGCCCGGCGGCTACATCACCGGAACGCCCGGCAGGAACACGGCCCAAGCGGTGCTCCAGGACCTTCACCACGAGCAAAGGCGACAGGCATGAGGCTTTCGCGCCGCGCTGGGCCACAGCGCCCACGCACAGGAATACTTCGCCGGACGGTCGGCTGTGCGGCCGTCGTGGGTGTCCTGCTCACCGGCTGCAGCGCCAACCCGTCCTTCGGCCGCGACGAGCAGACCCTGATCATCGGCGCCGAGGGAGAGATCCCCACCCTGGATCCGCACCGCGCATCCGGCACCCCGGTGCTCCGGGTCATCGACGCCCTCTTCGATCCGCTGATCCGCGAGGACCTCGGCACCGAGACGGCCCAGGCTCCCGAACTCCAGCCCGCGCTCGCCGAATCCTGGCAGGCGTCACCGGACGCGCGGACCTACACCCTCAAGCTCCGCGAGGGGGTCGAATTCGCCGACGGCTCGCCCTTCGACGCCGCCGCCGTGAAAGCCAACTTCGACCGGATCATGGACGAGGCCTCCGCCTTCCACGACCCGACGGCCGCCGGGAACATGAAGTTCCTGACCCGCTGGATCAAGAAGGTCGACGTCCGCGACCCGCACACGGTCGTCCTCGGACTCACCGAGCCGTACGCCGGGCTCCCCCGGGTGCTCACCGACCGCCGGATGTCGATCATCAGCCCCAAGGCGCTCCGCGCCCACCGGCCCGACGACATCGGCCTGCACCCCGTCGGCACCGGCCCCTTCACCCAGCACTCCGCCGATCGCGGGAAACGCATCACGCTGAAGCGGAACGCGGCCTACTGGGGAGGATCCCCCAGGACCCCCTCCATCATCGTGGAGTCCGTCACCGACCCCACCACGCTCGCCATCGCCGCGCAGACCGGTGAGGTGGACGCGATCCTCAGCGCCGGGGCCCAGCAGGTCCAGCAGCTCGCCGACGGCGACACCATGACCGTGCAGTACCCCGAGCCCGCCAACCAGTACTTCATCCGCCTCAACACCCGGATCGCCCCCACCGACAACGCCGTCTTCCGGCGGGCGCTCAACCACGCCGTCGACCGCCGGGCGATCGCCACGCTCACCGGCCGACAGGTCGCCCCGTCCACCGGGCCGTTGCCCCGGGGCAACGAGGCGTACCAGGAGAGCCCCGGGGCCACCGCGGACTCCTACGACCCCGAAGAGGCCCGCCGGCTCATCCGGGAGAGCGGCGTGCCCACCCCCGTACGGCTGCGGATGCTCGCACCCGACAGCGGCCCCGGCTTCTCCCAGGCCACCGAGATCATGTCGCTCATCCAACAGGACCTCAAAGCGGTCGGCGTCCGCCTGGACACCCAGTACATGGAGTTCGCCTCACTCGTCGCCGAGGAGGGCAACGGCTACAACGACACGACCCACGGCTCGTTCAACGGATGGACCACCGGAGCCGACGCCGCCGATTTCCTGGAGCGGATGTTCAGCGGGGAGTTGCATCCGCCCGACGGTGTCAACCGCGGCTGGTACCGCAACCGGGACGTCGACGCCCTCTTCGACCGTGCCAGGGGCGAACCCGACCCGGACCGCCGCACGGCGCTCTACCGGGAAGCCGCCGACGGCATCGCGGCCGACGCGCCCTGGGTCTTCCTCTACCAGGACCGGCTTCCCCGTCTGCTGAGCCGGAAGGTCGACGGAGTCGTGCCCGCCGCATCCGTCTACATCGACTACACCACCATCCGCCGCCGGTGAGGAGACCACAGCCATGAAGGCCACTGCGGCACCACCCCGCCCCGCCGACGTGCGGGCCGCGCCCCCTCGGCGGCGCAACCGCCTCCGCGCACTGCTGGGCTCCGGCAACGCCACCGCCCTCATCGGCGGCACCATCGTCGCCGCCACGATCATCGTCGCGCTCCTCGCGCCCCTGATCGCCCCGGACGACCCGCTCGCCACCAACCCCTCGTCCATCGGGCTCGGCCCCTTCAGCGGCGGCCACCTCCTCGGCACCGACGAGGTCGGCCGCGACATCCTCAGCCGGCTGATGTACGGCACCCGGCTCGCCCTGCTGGTCGCCGTGGTGCCGACCCTGGTGGCGCTCGCCATCGGCGGCTGCCTCGGACTGCTCTCCGGCTATGTCGGCGGCTGGCTCGACAGCACCCTGATGCGCGCCTTCGACGTGATGTTCTCCTTTCCCGGGATCCTGCTCGCCCTCGGCATCGGGGTCGCCCTCGGCCCCGGCATCACCTCGATGGTCATCGCCATGGTGGTGGTCACGGTCCCCGAGTTCGGCCGGATCGTCCGCGGCAATGTCATCGCCCTGCGCCAGGAGCAGTACGTGGAGGCCGCCGGCGCTCTCGGCTACAGCCATCTGCGCATCGCCTTCCGCCACATCACCCCGAACCTGCTCGGCGGCGTGGTCGTCTTCGCCACCCTCCAGACCGGCCGCAACGTCATCCTCAGCTCCAGCCTCGCCTTCCTCGGACTGGGCGCACAGCCGCCCACCCCCGACTGGGGACAGATGCTCAGCGGCGGGCGCGCCCTGCTGGTGACCGCGCCGCACGTCGCCACCATCCCCGGCCTCGCGATCGTCGTACTCGCCGTCGGGTTCAACCTGCTCGGGGACGGCATCCGCGACCGTCTCGACCCGCGCAGCCGCAAGTCCCGGGCCGTGCGCGGCGGCGGACGCACCCTGCGGACCCGGTGGAGCCGGTCATGAACAGCCCTGGAGATGCACCATGCTGACCTTCACGCTGCGCCGCGCGCTGCACATGCTCCCGGTCATCCTCGGGGTGACCATCGCCACCTTCGGCCTCGGCCAGATCATCCCCGGCGACCAGGCGAGCGCCCTGCTCGGCCCCACCGCCTCAGAGGCCGACCGCCAGGCGCTCCGCGAGGACCTCGGCCTGGACCAACCAGCCGTCTTCCGCTACTTCACCTACCTCGGCAGCCTGTTCAACGGCGATCTGGGCCGCTCGCTCTCCTTCGGCCGGCCGGTCTCCGAAGTCCTCTCCGACCGGCTGCTCAACACCCTGCTGCTGTCGGGCACCGCGATCGTCGTCGCGGCGGTCGTGGGCGTCGCCATCGGCACCTGGGCCGCGCAGAAGCCCGGCTCGCCGCGGGACCGGAGCCTCACCGTCGGGGTCCTGTTCTTCAACTCAGTACCGTCGTTCTGGTTCGGGCTGGTGCTCATCATCGTCTTCTCGCTCCAGTTGAGGATGCTTCCCGCCACCGGGATGACCTCCATTGGCGGCGGCGGAGCCCTCGACGTGGCGGCGCACATGGTGCTGCCGGTGATCACCCTCGCCGCGTGGTCGCTGGCGGTCATCGCCCGGATGACCCGCTCCTCGGTGCTGGAGGTCATCGGCAACGACTACGTCCGCACCGCCCGCTCACGCGGTGTCGGCGAGTTCCGGGTGATCGTGCGCCATGTGCTCCCCAACGCCATGCCGTCCGTCATCACGGTGATCGGCCTGCAGGCAGGCTTCCTGCTCAGCGGCGCGGTGCTGACCGAGACGGTGTTCTCCTGGCCGGGCATCGGCCTCGCCCTCCACCAGGCCATCTCCGCCCGGGACATCCCCCTCGTACAGGGCGGGATCCTCGTGATCGCCATCGCGTTCGTACTGATCAACTTCCTGGTCGACGTGCTCCAGGCGTACTTCAACCCGAAGATCAAACTGGCTTAGAGGGAGACGTCACCGTGACCGTACTGGAAGTCGAACACCTCAAGGTCGCCTACCGCGGCCAGGACCAGGGCGACGGCGCCCCTCTGGAGACCGTGCGCGACGTCTCGTTCAGCGTCGCCGCCGGCGAATCGCTCGGCGTCGTCGGCGAGTCCGGCTGCGGCAAGAGCCAGACCATGCTGGCGGTCCTGCGGATGCTCGCCCCCGCCGGCGTCGAGATCTCCGGCCGGGTGACCTTCGACGGAAAGGACCTGACCGCGCTCACTCCCCGGCAGATGCGTACCGTCCGGGGCTCCGGCATCGGGCTCGTCTCCCAGGACGCGCTCTCCGCGCTCAACCCGGCCATGACCATCGGCACGCAGATGGCCGAACCCCTCGTCCACTACGACGGGTTCAGCCGGCGGGCGGCCGCCTCCCGGTGCGCGGAGCTCCTGGACCTCGTCGGCCTCCCTGCCGCACGCGAACGGCTCCGCAGCTATCCGCACGAGCTCTCCGGCGGCATGCGCCAACGCGTTCTGATCGCCATGGCCATCAGCCGCGAACCCCAGGTCCTGATCGCCGACGAGCCCACGACCGCCCTCGACGTCACCATCCAGTCCCAGGTGCTCCAGCTCATCGACCGGCTCCGCAAGGACCTCCGGATGGCCCTCATCCTCATCACCCACGACCTCGGGGTCGTGGCCGGGGTCACCGACCGGATCGCGGTGATGTACGCGGGCCGGATCGTGGAGACGGCCCCGACCACCGCGCTGTTCGACCGGCCGAGCCACCCGTACACGCGAGCGCTGATGGAGTCCATTCCGCGGATGGACCGCGAACGGGTAGAGCGCCTGCCCGCCATCCCCGGCTTCCCGCCCGACCCTGCCGCACCGCCGCCCGGCTGCGCCTTCCAGCCCCGCTGCACCGCCGCCCGCGCGAGCTGCGAGGACTCCGTCCCGGACGTCCTCCCCCTCACCTCCACCGCCCCCGGCCACCTCGTCCGCTGCCCCTACAC
>NZ_JAAXYC010000007.1 GCF_018619185.1 Streptomyces sp. McG3
CACTCCACCCCCGCGCCCGCCGCCCGTGCCGCCGTCGACTTCTTCTTCGACCCGGCCTGCCCGTTCGCCTGGATCGCCTCCCGCTGGATGCTGGAGGTGGAGCGGCACCGGGACATCGACCTGCGCTTCCGCCCCATGAGCCTCTACCTGCACAACGAGGGCAACGACCTGCCCGACTGGTACCGCGAGCTCGTCGACAAGTCGATCGGCCCGGTCCGGGTGGCCGTCGCCGCGGCCGCCGCCCACGGCGACGGCATCATGAGGGACCTCTACACCGCGTTCGGCACCCGCATCCACCAGCACAAGGAGGACGACTTCGACGCCGTCGTCGCCGCCTCCCTCGCGGAACTGGGTCTGCCGCCCGAGCTGGCGGAAGCCGCGCACTCGACGGCGTACGACGAGGAGGTGGCCCGCGGCCACGATGCGGGCAAGGACCGGGAGCAGGGCGCGTACGTGGGCACGCCGACGATCCACGTCGACGGCACGGTGTGGTTCGGCCCGGTCCTGAACGCGATCCCGCGCGGCGCGGATGCCGCCGAACTCTTCGACAGCTTCCGGGTCCTGGCGAACCACCAGGGCTTCTTCGAGCTCAAGCGAGCCCGGTCCGGCGGCCTGTCCTACGACTGAGCCGCCGGGGACCTCACGCCGACAGCGACGCCCCCACCGTCACCCGCGCCTCGTCGTACCGGTTCAGCAGCAGCCGCGCCAACTCCGGTGCGGGGCCCAGCACATCGGCGAGCACGTCCGCGCCGGCCGCCTCGGCCCCGGCCGCGATGCGGTCGGGGAGCCGGCCGGGCGCGATGACGTAGGGGGCCACCGCCACCCGGCGCACGCCGTCGGCGCGCAGCGCCCGTACGGCTTCCTCGGTGCCGGGAAGGGATGCGGAGGCGAACGCAGGCCGCACGGCGCACCAACCGGTGTGCCGCAGCTCCCGCGCGATTTCAGCGATCACTGCGATCGCCTCCGGGTCTGTGGATCCCGCCGAGGCCAGGACGAGCCCGGTCCGGGGGATGTCGCCGGGACGGATCCCGGCCTCCCGCAGCCGCCGCCCGAGTGTCGCGTTCAGCAGCGGGGACGGGCCGAGCACGTCGGCCTGCCGGATGCTCAGCCGGGGCAGCCGGGCACGGGCCTCGCGCAGCACCGACGGGATGTCGGTCTTGGCGTGGAACGCCCGGGTGAGCAGCAGCGGAAGGGCGACGACCTCGTCCGCCCCCTCCGCGGCCAGGCGCTCCAGCACCCTGGGCACGGAAGGGGCGTTGAACTCCAGGTACGCGGTCTCCACACGCAGTCCCGGCCGCTCGGCCCGGACCCGCTCGGTGAGCGCGTGCACGGTCGCGGCGTGCCGCGGGTCGCGGCTGCCGTGGGCGATGACGAGGAGCGTGGGGTGCGTCATGGGAGAGCTCAGTTCTTGACGAGGAGACCGCGGCTGCGCAGTACCCACCGCTCCAGCGGACTGAAGATGAGCAGGTCGATCGCGATGCCGACGAACAGGATGAGCAGGATCGAGAGGAAGATCCCGGGCATGTCGAAGTTGCTGCGGCCGTTCTCCAGCAACTGCCCGAGCCCCAGACCCAGTTCGGGGGAGGAGGCGATGATCTCGGCGGCCATCAGCGAGCGCCAGGAGAACGCCCAGCCCTGCTTGAGGCCCGCCAGATAGCCGGGCAGCGCCGCCGGGAGCACGATGTGCCAGGTCCCGCGCAGCCCGGTCGCGCCCAGCGTGCGCCCCGCCCGGAGGAACAGCGGCGGCACCTGGTCGACGCCGGAGACCAGCCCGTTGGCGATCGAGGGCACCGCGCCCAGCAGGATCACCGCGAACATCATCTGGTCGTTCAGCCCGAGCCAGATCACCGCCGGGGCCACCCAGGCCACCGAGGGCAGCGACTGGAGCCCGGACAGGATCGGGCCGATCGCGGCCCGGATCAGCTTCACCCGGGCGACCAGCAGCCCCAGCGGCGTACCGATGGCGACCGCGAGCAGGAAGCCGAGCAGGCCGCGCGAGACGCTGGTCCAGACGACCTCCAGCAGCGTGCCCGCCAGCCACATCTCCTGTGCGCTGTCCCACACGGCGGACGGCGGCGGCAGCTTGTAGACCTCCGTGACCTCGGCGCGGACCAGAAGCTCCCAGACCACCAGGACCAGCACCACCGCCACGACCGGCGGCAGCACCTTGTGCAGCAGGACCTCCCGCACCGGGGTGCGGTTGATCTGCACGGCGTCCAGTGCGTCGAGCCCGGCCTCCAGGCCCGCCAGATCGTCGGGCTTCGCGCCGACCGGTCCGGCCGCCCCGTCCGGCCGCTTCCGGTCGGAGGTGATGTCAGTGCTGGCCATGTCGGCGGATCTCCCCACGCAGTTCTTCGGTGATCTCGACGGACAGCTCCGCCACGGCGGTGTCCTCGATACGGCGCGGCTGCTCGATGTCGACCGTCCACTCCCGGGCGATCCGGCCCGGCCGGGACGACAGCAGCACGACGCGCTGCGCGAGCCGTACGGCCTCGCGCACGTTGTGCGTGACGAAGAGGACCGAGGCGTTCGTCTCCCGCCAGATCCGGGTCAGCTCGTCATGCAGCACATCGCGGGTGATGGCGTCGAGCGCCGCGAACGGCTCGTCCATCAGCAGCAGCTGACTGTCCTGGGCGAGGGCGCGGGCCATCGCGACGCGCTGCCGCATGCCACCGGACAGCTCGTGCACCCGCTTGCCGTACGCCCCGCTGAGACGGACGAGTTCGAGCAGCCGCTCCGCCTCGGTGCGGCGCTCGGTCTTGGGCACCCCGCGAAGCCGCAGGGCCAGTTCGATGTTCTTGCCCGCGGTCAGCCACGGGAAGAGGGCGTGCTCCTGGAACATCAGGGCCGGCCGCCCGCCGGGGGTCTCGATGGACCCCTTGGACGGGCGGTCGAGTCCGGCCACCAGATTGAGCAGCGTCGACTTTCCGCACCCGGAGGCACCCAGGAGGGTGACGAACTCGCCCGGAGCGACATCGAGCGTGATGTCGTCCAGGACGAGCTGCTGACCGGTGGGTCCGGCGAAGGACTTCGAGACGTGCGCGAGACGGGCCGCGTGCTCGACCGTCGTACGGTCCTCGGCCTTGGTGAGGGTGGTGGTCGCCATGGTCGTCACCTCCTGGGGATCCTTACGTCCTGGTACGGATGGGCGGGGTTACTTGACGCCGAGACCGGCGTCGGCGACCTCGGGCCTGCCCTCGGCCTTGAGGATCTTGTTGAGCGGGCCCAGGTCGTAGATGCCCTGGAGGTTCGGCTCCTTGAGCAGACCGGACTTCACCGAGTACCCGGCCTGCGTCTTCAGCGTCTCGGCCAGCGGGTCGTCGGTGATCTCGATGGACTCCCACGCCGAGTCGAGGATCTCCTGGGGCAGCGGCTTGCCGCTCAGGCTCTCCAGCGCCTTGTTGGCGGACGCCTTCGCCTCATCGGGGTTGGCGTTGATCCACTTGTTGGTGGCGACCGAACCCTTCAGCACCGCCTCGACCACGTCCGGGTGCTCGTCGAGGAACTTCTGCGACACGATGATGTTCGTGATCACGAACTTCTTGTCCGGCCACAGGTCCTTCTCGTCGAGGAGCACCTTCGCGCCCTCGGACACCAGCTTGGACGCGGTCGGCTCGGGCACCCAGGCGCCGTCCAGATCACCGGACTTGTAGGCGTCGGGTGTCACCTTGTTGTCCGAGCGGACGACGGAGACGTCGCCCTTGCCGCTCTGGGCGTCGACCTTCCAGCCCTTCTCGGAGATCCAGTTGAGGAAGGCCACGTCCTGGGTGTTGCCGAGCTGCGGGGTGGCGATCTTCTTGCCCTTGAGGTCGTCCAGGGTCTTGATCTTGTCCGGGTTGACGACCAGCTTCACCCCGCCGGAGGCCGAACCGGAGATGATCCGCAGCCCCTTGCCCTGGGACTTGCTGAAGCCGTTGATGGACGGGGAGGGGCCGATGAACCCGATGTCGATGGACCCGGCGTTCAGCGCCTCGATCTCGGAGGGGCCCGCGTTGAAGGTCGTGGACTCGACCTTGGTGCCGCCCAGTTCCTTCTGGATGGTGCCTTCCTGGATACCGACCAGGGCGGTGGCGTGCGTGAGGTTCGGGAAGTACCCGATCTTCACGGTGTCCGTGGAGAGCTTCTTCCCTCCGGCGGAGACGTTCGCCTTCTTGGCGTCGTCGTCCTTGGCCTCGGAGCCGTAGCCGCAGGCGGTGGCCGCCAGGGCGAGCAGCGGCAGCGCCGCGACGGCGGCGATGGAGCGGCGAACGGTGGAACGGGGGGCAGGCACGGGAGGCTTTCCTCTCGTTGGCCCGGCGCTCACGTCCCGCTGTCTGGTCAGGCGGGCGTGGCCGGGAGGTCGGCAGGTCTTCGGCGGTACGGGTGCGGGGGGTTCAGGGCGCGCGAGCGGTGCGCGTACGTCATCACGCACATCGCCCGACCCCGCCCTGGCCGCTGCCGAGGGCGCCGCTGCCCACCCGGCCGCCCTCCTTCGCGAAGGAGGAGAAGAAGTCGGTGGCCATCAGAAGTCCCACTCGGCGTCGTCGTCGGCGGCCGGGGTGGCGGCCTCGGCGACCGCGGCGAACGAGGCGCCCGCCATGCCGGCGCTCAGCGTCGTACCGTCCGCCGGGTCGATCAGGAGGAACGAACCGGTGCGCCGGGAGTCCGCGTAGGCGTCGAGCGCGAGCGGCTCGGCGGTGCGCACGACGACCCGGCCGATGTCGTTGGCGACCAGCTGCCCGGGGGCCGGGTGCTGGGAGAGGTCGTCCAGGGTGAGCCGGGAGGGGATGTCCTTGACGATCGCCTTGACCGTGCGGGTGGTGTGCTTGATCAGCACCCGCTGGCCCACCGAGAGCGGCTGGTCGGCGACGTGGCAGACGGTCGCCTCTACGTCCTGCGTGACGGCGGGGGAGTCGTCGGCCGGGGCGATCAGGTCACCGCGCGAGATGTCGATGTCGTCGGCCAGCCGGAGCGTCACCGACTGCGGGGCCCAGGCGATGTCGACGCTCTCCCCGAGCGCGTCGATGCCCGTGATCGTGGTGGTGCGCCCCGAGGGGAGTACGGAGACGGCCTCGCCGACCCGGAACACCCCGGCCGCGATCTGACCGGCGTAGCCCCGGTAGTCGCGGTGCTCGGCGCTCTGCGGGCGGATCACGTACTGCACGGGGAAGCGCGCGTGGCAGGCGGTGAGGTCGTGGCTGACCGGCACCGTCTCCAGGTGCTCCAGGACGGTCGGCCCGCCGTACCAGTCCATGTGCGCGGACGGCTCCACCACGTTGTCCCCGGCCAGTGCCGAGATCGGGATCGCGGTGATCTCCGGGACGCCGAGCGACGCGGCGTACGCGGTGAACTCCTCGGCTATCGCGGCGAACACGGGCTCCGCGTAGTCGACCAGGTCCATCTTGTTGACGGCCAGCACCACGTGCGGGACGCGCAGCAGCGCGGCGACGGCGGCGTGCCGGCGGGTCTGCTCGACGACCCCGTTGCGGGCGTCGACCAGGACCACGGCCAGCTCCGCCGTGGAGGCCCCGGTCACCATGTTGCGGGTGTACTGCACATGGCCCGGGGTGTCGGCGAGGATGAACCGGCGGCGGGCGGTGGCGAAGTAGCGGTAGGCAACGTCGATGGTGATGCCCTGCTCGCGCTCGGCCCGCAGCCCGTCGGTCAGCAGCGCCAGGTCCGGAGCGTTCTGGCCGCGGCTCAGCGACGCCTGCTCGACGGCCTCCAGCTGGTCCGTGAGGATCGACTTGGAGTCGTGCAGCAGGCGTCCCACGAGGGTGGACTTGCCGTCGTCGACCGACCCGGCGGTGGCGAACCGCAGCAGGGTGGTGGCCGACACGTCGGCGAGCTGCTCGGTGGTCGTGGTCATCTTAGAAATACCCCTCGCGCTTGCGGTCTTCCATCGCGGCCTCGGACATCTTGTCGTCGGCACGGGTCGCGCCCCGTTCGGTGAGCCGGGAGGCGGCGATCTCGGTGATCACGCCCTCCAGCGTGGTGGCGTCGGAGTCGACGGCACCGGTGCAGGACATGTCGCCGACCGTGCGGTAGCGGACCAGTCGGGTCTCGGTGGACTCGTGCTCCTTGGGACCGCCCCAGTGCCCGGCGGTCAGCCACATGCCGTTGCGGTCGAAGACCTCGCGCTCATGGGCGAAGTAGATCTCCGGGAGCTCGATCCCCTCCCGCTCGATGTACTGCCAGACGTCCAGCTCGGTCCAGTTGGAGATCGGGAAGACCCGCACGTGTTCGCCCGGGGCGTGCCGGCCGTTGTACAGCTGCCACAGTTCGGGCCGCTGGCGGCGCGGGTCCCACTGCGAGAACTCGTCGCGCAGCGAGAAGACCCGCTCCTTGGCGCGCGCCTTCTCCTCGTCGCGCCGCCCGCCGCCGAACACCGCGTCGAAGCGGTGCTGCTGGATCGCCTCGGTCAGCGGGACCGTCTGGAGCGGGTTGCGGGTGCCGTCGGGGCGCTCGCGGAGCTTCCCGGCGTCGATGTACTCCTGCACGGAGGCGACGTGCAGCCGCAGCCCGTGTTTCTTCACCGTGCGGTCGCGGTACTCCAGGACCTCGGGGAAGTTGTGTCCGGTGTCCACGTGCAGCAGGGTGAACGGCACCGGCGCGGGCGCGAACGCCTTGAGCGCCAGGTGCAGCATCACGATGGAGTCCTTGCCGCCGGAGAACAGGATCACCGGCCGCTCGAACTCGCCCGCCACCTCACGGAAGATGTGGACCGCCTCCGACTCCAGGGAGTCCAGGTGGCTGAGCGCGTACGGGTTGACGGTGCCTTCCGGCACGGTGGCGACGGTGCTCACGCCAGGCCCCTCTCGGTGAGCAGCGCGTGGAGCGCCGCTGCGGACTCCTGCACGGTCTGCTGGTGCGACTCGATCCGCAGGTCGGGCGATTCGGGCGCCTCGTAGGGGTCGTCGACCCCGGTGAGACCGCTGATCTCGCCGGCCGCCTGCTTGGCGTACAGCCCCTTCACATCGCGTACGGAGCACACCTCGACGGGGGTCGCGACGTGCACCTCCAGATAGGTGGTGGACTCGGTGGCGTGCCGCTTGCGGACGGCCTCGCGGCTGTCGGCGAACGGGGCGATGACGGGGACCAGCACCTTCACGCCGTTGGCGGCGAGCAGTTCGGCGACGAAGCCGATCCGGGCCACGTTGGTGTGCCGGTCCTCGCGGGAGAAGCCGAGGCCCGCGGAGAGGAACTCGCGGATCTCGTCGCCGTCGAGCACCTCCACCCGGTGTCCCCCGGTCCGCAGCCGGCCCGCCAGCTCGTACGCGATGGTGGTCTTGCCCGCGCTCGGCAGACCGGTCAGCCAGATCGTGGCTCCCGTCTCCGTCACGCTCATCGAAGTCTCCTGATCAGTCGTCATCAGCCGTGCAGCCCGCATTCGGTCTTGCCCCGTCCGGCCCAGCGGCCGGCCCGTGCGTCCTCGCCCTCCAGCACCCGGCGGGTGCAGGGCGCGCAGCCGACGGAGGCGTAGCCGTCCATCAGCAGCGGGTTGGTGAGCACCCCGTGCTCGGCGACGTAGGCGTCCACGTCGTCCTGGGTCCAGCGGGCGATGGGGGAGACCTTCACCTTGCGGCGCTTGGCGTCCCAGCCGACGACCGGGGTGTTCGCCCGGGTCGGGGACTCGTCGCGGCGCAGGCCCGTCGCCCACGCGGCGTAGGCGGTCAGGCCGTCCTCCAACGGCTTCACCTTGCGCAGCGCGCAGCACAGGTCGGGGTCGCGGTCGTGCAGCTTCTCGCCGTGCTCGGCGTCCTGTTCGGCCACGGTCCGCCGGGGGGTGATCGTGATGACGTTGACGTCCATCACCGCGTCCACCGCGTCCCGGGTCCCGATGGTCTCCGGGAAGTGGTAGCCGGTGTCCAGGAAGACCACGTCCACGCCCGGCATCACCCGCGCCGCGAGATGCGCGACCACGGCGTCCTCCATCGAGGAGGTGACGCAGAAGCGCGGCCCGAAGGTGTCGGTCGCCCACTTCAGGATCTCGGTGGCGGAGGCGTCCTCCAGCTCCCGTCCGGCCCGCTCGGCCAGCTCCTGAAGCTCGCTGTCCGTCAGCTCGCCGCTCAGCAGAGTGTCCGTCATATTCCGTCCCCTTCACCGTCGTTGCGCTGAACGCCCCGGGTCAGCAGACCCAGGAACTTCAGCTGGAACGCACGGTTGCAGGAAGCACATTCCCAGGCGCCGTGACCGGTCTCGTTGGGACGCAGGTCCTCGTCGCCGCAGTACGGGCAGTAGAACGGCGCGGCTCGCTCGCTCATGACAGCGACTCCGCACTGGCCCGGGCCGCCCAGGTCGCGAAGCGCTCGCCGTCCTCGCGCTCCTCCTGGAAGCGGCCGAGCACCCGCTCGACGTAGTCGGGCAGTTCGGCCGAAGTGACCTTCAGGCCACGGACCTTGCGACCGAACCCGGCCTCCAGGCCGAGCGCCCCGCCGAGGTGCACCTGGTAGCCCTCGACCTGGTTGCCGCTCTCGTCCAGCATCAACTGACCCTTGAGGCCGATGTCCGCGACCTGGATACGGGCGCAGGCGTTCGGGCAGCCGTTGATGTTGATGGTGATCGGGTGGTCGAACTCCGGGATGCGGCGCTCCAGTTCGTCGATGAGGGCGGCCCCGCGGGCCTTCGTCTCGACGATCGCCAGCTTGCAGAACTCGATGCCGGTGCAGGCCATCGTGCCGCGCCGGAACGGGGACGGGGTGACCTTGAGGTCGAGCGCCTCCAGGCCGGAGACCAGGGATTCCACCTGCTCCTCGGCCACGTCGAGCACGATCATCTTCTGCTCGGCGGTGGTCCGCACCCGGCCGGAGCCGTGGGCGTCGGCCAGCTCGGCGATCTTGGTGAGCGTGGAGCCGTCGACCCGGCCGACCCGCGCGGCGAAGCCGACGTAGAAACGGCCGTCCTTCTGCCGGTGCACTCCGAGGTGGTCGCGCCAGGTCTGGGTGGGCTGCTCGGGCGCGGGGCCGTCGATCAGCTCGCGCTTCAGGTACTCGTCCTGAAGGATCCGGCGGAACTTCTCCGGGCCCCAGTCCGCGACCAGGAACTTCAGGCGGGCGCGGGTGCGCAGCCGCCGGTAGCCGTAGTCGCGGAAGATCGAGATGACCCCGCCGTACACGTCGGGCACCTCGTCCAGCGGCACCCAGGCGCCGAGCCGCACCCCGAGCTTGGGGTTGGTGGAGAGGCCGCCGCCGACCCAGAGGTCGAAGCCGGGGCCGTGCTCCGGGTGGTTCACGCCGACGAAGGCGATGTCGTTGATCTCGTGCGCCACGTCCAGCTGCGGGGAGCCCGAGACCGCCGACTTGAACTTGCGGGGCAGGTTGGAGAAGTCGGGGTTGCCGATGAACCGGCGCTGGATCTCGTCGATCGCCGGCGTGCCGTCGATGATCTCGTTCTCGGCGATGCCCGCGACCGGGGAGCCGAGGATCACGCGGGGGGTGTCACCGCAGGCCTCGGTGGTGGACAGGCCCACCTCTTCGAGCCGCCGCCAGATCTCCGGTACGTCCTCGATGCGGATCCAGTGGTACTGCACGTTCTGCCGGTCGGTGAGGTCGGCGGTGCCGCGCGCGAACTCCTGGGAGATCTCCCCGATCACCCGCAGCTGCTGCGTGGTCAGCCGGCCGCCGTCGATGCGGACCCGCAGCATGAAGTACTCGTCGTCCAGCTCCTCCGGCTCCAGCACGGCCGTCTTGCCGCCGTCGATGCCGGGCTTGCGCTGGGTGTACAGCCCCCACCAGCGCATGCGTCCGCGCAGGTCGTTCGGGTCGATGGAGTCGAAGCCGCGCTTGGAGTAGATCGTCTCAATACGTGTCCGTACGTTGAGACCGTCGTCGTCCTTCTTGAACTGCTCGTTCCCGTTCAGGGGGGTGTGGTGGCCCACGGCCCACTGACCCTCGCCACGGTGGCGTCCGGCCTTGCGGCGGGGCGTGGTGGTCGCAGGCTGTTCCGGGGTAGCGGCCATGACAATACGTCCTTCGGGACTGCGGGAGGGCGGCTCTGAGCGGCACACTCGCGCTGAGGCGCGGCGGTGCGCGGGGCGGTTCAGAGGGAAGAGGGTGCGGCGGTGCTGGGACTCTCAGCTCGCCGGACAGATGGCGCTGGACATGCGGCAGAGGTCGACGTGGCGTCGACTCACCAAGGCAATTCCAGTTCCAGACATGACGGAAGCGTGTCACGCGCATCTCGGGGCAGTCCACCACTATCCGCTATGTGGACGGCTGAGTCTCGATAGGTGGGACGATGTGGCGCTGATCACGGATCACGGCACTGGCATTGGTGACAAAACGCCCACCTGGCAGCGTCGAGGGCGGTGGAGCGACCGCTCCACCGCCCTCGACGCCGCCAATTGGCTACGGGTGATCAGGAGGCGTACGCCCCGGGCCACGGACCGGGCGTCGCCACGTCCGGCTCCACCTCGGTCTTCGTGTCGCAGAGACGGAAGCCGCGCCGGAGATAGTTGTCCATCGCGTGCGGGCCGTCCTTCGAGCAGGTGTGCAGCCACACCCGCTTCGTCGCCGGCCGCTCCGGCCAGCGCTCCGCCAGGTCCCAGGCGCGCGCCACCCCGTGACTGAGGAGATGACCGCCGATCCGCCGCCCCCGGAACGCCGGGATCAGCCCGAAGTACATGATCTCGACCACGCCGTCGTCGTGCGGATTCAGCTCGACGTACCCGGCCGGCGTCCCGTTCTCGTACGCCACCCAGGTCTCCGCCCCCGGCCGCTCCAGGGCCTCCTGCCACTGGGCGTACGTCATGCCCAGCCGGTCGGTCCAGTGGATGTCGCCGCCCACGGCGGAGTAGAGGAACCGGCTGAACTCCGGCAGCACCACCTCGGACCGGACGATACGCAGATCGCCCTCCGGTACGGCGGCGGACCGGAGATCGTCGGGTGAGGTCTGCTCCAGCGACCAGACGGTCACCTCGGTGGTCGGGGCTGCGGGCTGCGGGGTATCGCTCATGACGGCCAGAGAACCATGCCGCCACCCGCCCCCGCGCGGCGGCCCCCGCCCGGGAAGGTCGCGCCCCCCGGGGCCGCCCCTCTCAGGCGGTCGGAGCCGCCCCGCGGGCCTCCGCCACCACGGGCGCCCTGGAGTGCGGCAGCAGATCCGCGCGGTCCTCCGGGTGGATCACTTCCACCTCCACCCCGTCCCCGAAGCGGTACGGGCGGTGGGCCAGGACCTCCGCCAGCTGACGCCGCAGCCGGGAGACCTCGGCCCGGACCGTCACCGTCCGGGTCCCGTCCCCGAAGATGTCCCCCGCCAGCTCCGAGGCCGACCGCCCCTGCCGGTGCACCGCCAGGGCGTACAGCAGCTCCGCGTGACGCGGCGAGAGCCGCTGCGTGCGGCTCCCCAGCGGCCCGGTCACATGCACGGCGAGCGCCCGGGGCCGGCTCAGGTCCAGCACCACCCGTCGCGGTGCCCCCTCCGTGCCGCCGTCGTCCACCTGCACCAGCCAGCCGCCCGGCAGCGGCTCGACCCGGCACATCCCGAGCGAGGGCAGCCACACCGGACCCGGCCCCAGCGCCTTCGGCAGCGGCAGCCGGTCCACAGGAGCCATCCCGGTCACCGCCGCCAGCCGCCCGTGCACGTCCACCGCCAGCGCCCGCCCGCCGATCCGGCACAGGATCGGCGCGGCCACCGCGCGCAGCCGCTCGATCTCCGCCAGATGACGGGTGCGGATCTCACCCTCGGCGAGCCGGGCCACCGAGTCGACCAGGGCCAGCGTCGCCGGGTGGAACGTGGACGCCGGACCGCTGATGTCCACGATCCCGATCAGCCGGCCGTCGCGCGGATCCCGGACCGGGGCCGCCGCACAGGTCCAGCCGTGCAGGGCCCGGATGAAGTGCTCGGCCGAGTGGACCTGGACGGGGACCCGGGCGGCCAGCGCCGTCCCGATCGCGTTCGTTCCGGTCGCCTTCTCGGCCCAGTCCGCCCCTTCCTCCAGGCAGATGGCGTGGGCCCGGCGCAGCACCCCCGTATTGCCCTGCCGCCACAGCACCCGGCCCTCGGTGTCGGTCACCACCAGGATCTGCTGCGCGGCATCCGCTATCGAGGCCAGCCCCGACCGCAGTAACGGCATCAGCTCGCCGAGCGCCGTGCTGTGGCGTCGGTGCTCGATCTCGTCCGCCCGCAGCAGCTCGCTCTCCGGCGACTGTCCGGGGTCGATGCCGCTGCGCACCACCCGGTCCCAGGAGGCGTCGATCTCCGCCCGGGGCGCGACCTCGGACCGGGTCCCCGCCAGCCGCGCCTCCCGCGCCCGGTGGAGCGACCGGGTCGCCTGGCGGCCCGCCCCCTGGCCCGTCACCCGCACCACTCCCGCAGAACCTGTCTCCGTCATGGTCCCCGTTCCCCCCGAACGCTTCCCCGCCCGGCCCATCCTGCCGGTCACCTGGCCGGACCGCCGATCAGTCCACACAATGGTTGCAACCCTTTGCAACTCTGGCGAGGTCCCGCGGCTCCGTACCAGAGTGGCAGAACACTGTGCGCCGGGTCTGTCCCGGCCGCCCGGTGGTGCAGAAGCGTGGAGGGTGGTGCCGTGTCGGCGCAGCACCACCCTCCGTCGCTGCCCCGCCCTCCTTCGCTAGGCGCCGTCCGGCCGGGCCCGTGTCACCACCGACGCCAGGTCCAGACTGTGCGGCAGCGTCCCGAACGCCGAGCCCCAGTCCCCGCCGAGCCGCGAGGCGCAGAACGCGTCGGACACCTCCGGCGGGGCCCAGCGCACCAGCAGCGAACCCTGGGGCACCAGCGCGATCCGCTCCACCACGCGACGCGCCCGCGCCTCGATGCCCTCCAGGTCGGCCAGCTCCGTCAGCAGGCCCCTGATCGCCGCGTCCAGCCGGTGATCCGCCCCGCGCGCGAGGCCGACCTCGCGCAGGAACGCGTCCAGAGCCCCCGGCTCCCGCTGCAACGCCCGCAGCACGTCCAGCGCCTGCACATTGCCCGAGCCCTCCCAGATCGAGTTGAGCGGCGCCTCGCGCAGCAGCCGGGGCATCCCCGACTCCTCCACGTACCCGTTGCCGCCCAGGCACTCCAGCGCCTCGCCCACCACGGCGGAGCAGCGTTTGGTGACCCAGTACTTCGCGGCGGGCACCGCGAGCCGCAGGAAGGCCCGCTCCTCGGCCGTGTCCGTGTCGTACGCGGAGGCCAGCCGCATCGCCAGCACCGTCGCCGCCTCCGACTCCAGCGCCAGGTCCGCCAGCACGTTGCGCATCAGGGGCTTGTCGATCAGGAGACCGCCGAACGCACGGCGGTACGCGCTGTGATGGACCGCCTGGGCCACCGCCTGCCGCATCAGCGCCGCCGAACCCACCACGCAGTCCAGCCGGGTGGCCGCCACCATCTCGATGATGGTGCGCACCCCGCGCCCCTCCTCGCCGACCCGGCGGGCCCAGGTCCCGTCGAACTCGACCTCGGCGGACGCGTTGGACCGGTTGCCCAGCTTGTCCTTCAGCCGCTGGATCGCGAACACGTTGCGCGTGCCGTCCGGGAGCACCCTCGGCACCAGGAAGCAGCTCAGCCCGCCCGGCGCCTGAGCCAGCACGAGGAAGCCGTCCGACATCGGCGCCGAGCAGAACCACTTGTGACCGGTGAGCAGATATGCGCCCCCGTCGGCCGACGGCACCGCCCGCGTGGTGTTGGACCGCACGTCCGTGCCGCCCTGCTTCTCGGTCATGCCCATCCCGAGGAGCACCCCGGTCTTCTCCAGCGGGGGCCGCAGCCCCTCCACGTACGTGTGTGAGGTCAGCAGCGGCTCCCACTCGGCGGCCAGCGCCGGATCGGTCCGCAGCGCGGGCACCGCGGCATGCGTCATCGACAGCGGACAGCCGTGCCCCGCCTCGGCCTGCGTCCAGACCAGGAACCCCGCCGCGCGCCGGACATGACCGGCCGGACGCCCCCAGGCGTCCGTCAGCCCGGCCGACACCGCATGGCCCAGCAGCCGGTGCCAGGACGGATGGAACTCCACTTCGTCGATCCGATGCCCATAACGGTCATGGGTGCGCAGTACGGGCGGATGCGTGTTCGCCCGCGCACCCCACTCCTGGACCTGGGCGGAGCCCGCGGCCCGGCCGAGCTCGCCGAGCTCCTCCAGCGCCACGGGCAGGACCCCGGGCGGGACATGCCGTGCGACGGCCTCGGACAGGGCCCGGTCGGCGGCGAAGACGTCATGGCCGACCAGCGGTGGAACCTGATTGGTCACGGTGTGGGTGGTGGCTGCCATGCCGATACGGTAAGGAGGTGCAGGCAGCAAAGGAAACACCCGAGCGGCCACCGGGCCGGCTCCACCGGGCGCGAGTGCTCTACCGCAACGTCTCCAAACGGAGGATGGCGTGGCACTTGCTCAAGGACACCGTCAACTCGTGCATCGAGTACCGCATTCTGGGGCTCGCGGCCGAGGCGGCGTTCTTCACCCTGCTCTCGCTGCCCCCGCTGCTGCTCGGCATGATCGGACTGCTCGGTTACGTCGACGAGTGGACGACGACCACCACCGTCGCCTCCATCGAGCGCAACATCCTCTCCGCCGCCCAGACGGTGCTGTCCGAGCGCGGGGTCAACGACTTCGCCAAACCGCTGCTCGCCGACGTCACGACCGGGGCCCGCCCCGACATCATCTCCCTCGGCTTCGCCATCGCCCTGTGGTCCGGCTCCCGCGCGGTGAACGTCTTCATCGACACCATCACCGTCATGTACGGACTCGACGGCCACCGCGGCATCGTCAAGACCCGGCTGCTCGCCTTCCTCCTGTACGTCGTCGCCCTGCTGATCGGTGCGGTGGTGCTGCCGCTGCTGGTCGTCGGCCCGGACCGGGTGGTCGAACTGGTGCCGTGGGGCACCGAGGTCATAGCCGTCCTGTACTGGCCGCTCGTGATACTGCTGGGCGTCGCGTTCCTCACGACGCTCTACCACGTGTCCGTGCCGGTGCGTTCGCCCTGGATCGAGGACGTCCCCGGGGCCCTGATGGCGCTCGGCATGTGGGTCCTCGGCAGTTTCCTGCTCCGGATCTACCTCACCAACACGGTCGAGGGCCCCACCATCTACGGCTCCCTGGCGGCGCCGATCGCCGTCCTGCTGTGGATCGGCATCTCCGCTTTCGCGGTCCTGGTCGGCGCCGCGGTCAACGCGGCCATCGACCGGGTGTGGCCCTCGCTCGCCACGGCCGCCGCCCGCGAGGCCACCGAACGCGTCCGGGCCGCGCAGGCCGCCGAGTTCGTCGCCCGCACCCGCTCGGCCGCCTACGCCGGAGCGGACGACGACGATGACGAGGACGACGGCCCCGCCTACATGCCCTCCGAATTCCCCGAGCGCTGGTCCCGCTTCCTGCCGCCCGACGACGTGAAGTCCCGGCTGCACGCGACCTGGGAGAAGGACCCCAGGGACCCGAAGGAGGCAAAGGAGCCCAGGGACGCCGAGGATCCGCACGCGCGCTAGCGTGGAAGCATGCCCCGGGAACACCAGCGGTACCAGGAACGGCCCTCCCGGCTGCCCGGGGCCGTCGTCTGGACCCTGGACGTCCCGCCCGGACCGCCGGGCCCCGCCCGGTCCGTCCTTCCCGACGGCTGCATGGACCTGATCTGGACCGCCGGCCGCCTGGTCGTCGCCGGACCCGACACCCACGCCTTTTGGGTCGACCCCCGCAACCGCGCCTCCTGCGCCGCGATCCGCTTCCCGCCCGGAACCGCCCCCGGGCTCCTCGGCGTACCGGCCGACGAACTGCGCGACCACCGGGTCGAGCTCGCCGACCTCTGGTCCCGTGCCACCGTCCGCGGGCTCGTCGACCGGATCGACCGGGCCGCCGACCCCGCGGCCGCCCTGGAGGACTACGCCCTGGGCCTGGCCGCCGAGACCGGCCCCCCGGACCCGCTCACGGCGGCCGTCGCCGACCGGCTGCGGCGCGGCGGCTCCGTCGCGGCGACGGCCGCCGAGGTCGGCCTGGGGGCCCGCCAACTGCACCGCCGCTCCCTGGCCGCCTTCGGCTACGGCCCCAAGACCCTGGCCCGGATCCTCCGCCTCCAGCGCGCCCTGTCCCTCGTCCGCGCGGGCCTGCCGTACGCGGAGGCGGCCGGCGCGGCGGGCTGCGTCGACCAGGCGCACCTGGCCCGCGAGATGCGCGCCCTCGCCGGGACGACGCTCGGGGCCTACTTCTCGGCGGGTGACGCGGAGGCGAACAGCGACACCCCGCAGCCGTCCGGGTCCAGGACGACCGCGTAGCGCTGCCCCCACACCGCGTCCCAGGGCTTCGCATGGCCCGTGTACCCGGCTTCGACGAGGTCCGCGTACACCGCGTCCACCTCCGCCGGGCTGTCGCAGACGAACGCCAGACCGAGCCGCTCGCCGCCCGAGGGCCGCTGCCACCCCGGGTCGAACGAGGCGATGACCTCCTCCGTGTCCCAGAGCAGCCGCTGCCCGCCCGTCAGGGTCACTTCGACATGCGGTGCGGACTCCGCCCCTTCGGGGATGTCGAGGCCGAGCCTGCGGTAGAAGGCGAGCGAGGCCGCCAGGTCCGCCGTGATGATGCTGATCGCGTCAAGTCGTGGAGTCATGCCCCGACCGTACGCACGCGGCGCCCCGGCGGTCTTGTACGAATCGGTCGCCCGGCTGGAGATCTCCTCCGCGTCGTGAGACCGGTCGCGCTCCTGTCCACTGCCTCGGCGCCCAGGTCGGCGTGTCGAAGATCTCCGGCTACTACGACGTACCCGACGAGAGCGCGAAGCCTTTGGTGCCGAGGCCCCGGGGCCCGATCATGTGACGACGTTCCTCCCCCTGTTCCTTCTCTTCCCACCCGGGAGAGGTGACCTGTGCTCTTGTTCCAGCAGCTTCTGAATCGATGGTCGACCACGCCTGCACCCCCTCGGACCAGAAGCCGGGCGACAGCCACGTGAACGCCCCGGGCGCCTCGGGAAAGGTGAGGTGCCGATGAAGCTCCCCCGAGACCCACAGCCCTCCGGCCGTCGCCGCGCCGGTGCGCCGCCGCCCGGCCGCCGCGGCCCGAACCTGTGGCCGGGCGCTCGGAGCAGCGGGCCCTCACCCCAGGCAGTCGGCCGGAGAGGTCCCCGGGTCGGTCACGGCCAGGCCCAGGGCGGCCCGCTCCGTGATCCACCGCGTCGGACGGTGGCGCGGGTCGCCCGTCGTCGCGTGCAGCGACCTTTGGAGCTCCAGCAGCCTCGCCGCCCCGACCCGCTCGCCCCAGGCCAGCGGCCCGTACGGATAGCCGAGCCCCGTGGTCACCGCCAGGTCGATGTCGGCGGGCGCGGCGAGCGAGCGCTCCGCGATCGAGCAGCCGACCGCGACGACGGAGGACAGCAGCCGCTGCGCGACCGTGCCCGCGGTGTCCCGCACCACCGACACCGCGTACGGGGCGTCGCCCCCGGCGGCCCGCGCCAGCACCGCCCGCGCGTCCCGGGCGGCCACCGGATCACCGGCCGCCGTCACCGCGAGGACCCGCCGCCGCCCCGCGGGGGGCAGCACCTCCACGCCGAACGTACGCTCGCGGGGCAACCCGCCCTCCGCGACCGCCGCCGACACCGGCGTCCCCCAGACTGGCACCAGCACCACGGCCCGCGCGGACGGCCCCGCGCCCTGCTCGACCCGGACCCCCGCCGCCTCCAGGGACCCCGCCAGGGCCTCCTCGTACGCGACGGTCTCCGGCCGCCCGCCCGGAACCAGGAACACCGGGCGCTCCGCGTCCCCGGTGACCGCGCTCTCCGGCACGGGGCCGGACGCCCCGTCGCCGTACGCGTACCAGCCCCGGCCCGTCTTACGGCCGTGCAGCCCCGCCACCACCCGGTTCGGCGTCAGGAACGACGGGCGCAGCCGGTCCTCGTACCGGAAGCCCTCCCAGATCGAGTCGATCACCGCGGCCGTCACGTCGAGACCGGTCAGGTCCATCAACTCGAAGGGGCCCATCCGCAGCCCCAGCACGTCCCGGGCGATCCGGTCGATCTCCGCCGGGCCCGCCACCGACTCCTCCAGCAGCGCGAGCGCCTCGGTCACCAGCCCCCGCCCGGCGTGGTTGACCAGGAAGCCGGGGGTGTCGGCGACGGTCACCGCCCGGTGCCCGCACCCCTCCACCAGCCCGGTCAGCAGGGCCGGGATCTCCGGGCGGGTGGCCGCGCCCGGCACCACCTCGACGATCCTCATCAGCGGCACCGGGTTGAAGAAGTGCAGCCCGGCCAGGCGCGAGGGGTCCTGGAGCGTCGCCGCGATCCGGGTCACCGACAGGGAGGAGGTGTTGGTCGCGAAGACGGCGGAGGAGGGCAGCGCCCGCTCCAGCTTCCCGAACACCTCGGCCTTGGTCGCCAGGTCCTCCCGTACGGCCTCGATCACCAGCTCCACCTCCGGGCCCGCCGCCCACGGCTCGGCGAGCGGCACCAGCCGGGCCACGGCCCCGTCCCGCTCGGCGGCCGGCATCCGGCCCTTGGCGACGGCCCGGTCCAGCATCGAGGCGACGAAGTCCAGGGCCTCCGTCACCGCCTCGGGCCGTACGTCCCCGAGCTCGACGGTGTGACCGGCGCTCGCCGCCCACTGGGCGATGCCGCGGCCCATGGCCCCGGCTCCGACGATCCTGATACGCATGGCGTTGGGGGCCCTTTCAGCGGAGACGGAGACGGTTCTCAACGGAGACGGAGACGGTTCTTCGACGGGCGGGGACGGAGGCGGTTCTTCCACGGGGGCGGACGTGGTCATCAGCGGAGGTAGACGCGGTCGGGGTCGACATCGTCCCGCAGGAGCCGCAGCTCGGCGGCGGTCGGCGGGGCCGTCGTCGCCACCGTGCGGGCCGTCATCAGGTCCCAGCCGGTCGCGGCCCGCACCTGTTCGACGGTGACCCCGGGATGGACGGCGACCAGCCGCAGCTCGTCGCCGACACCCTCCCGGGCGAGGACGCCCAGTTCGGTGACGACCCGGGTGACGCCGACGCCCAACGGGCGGATCCCGTCCGCCAGCGCCCGGTCCGGCCCCGGCGTGGTGCAGAAGTCGAGGACGCCGGCGAAGGAACGCGGTGTGTGGCGGCGCATCACCACGAACACCTCCCGGGCGTTCGCCATCACCTCGACCGCCCCACCGGAACCCGGCAGCCGCACCGACGGGCGGTCCCAGTCCCCGATGACCGAGGTGTTGAGGCTGCCCCACCGGTCGATCTGCGCGGCCCCCAGGAAACCCACGTCGATGTGCCCGCCCTGGAGCACCGATCCGAACAGGGTGGGCATCGACACCACCGCCTCGGCCCCGGTGATCAGGACGGCGTCCGCGATGGTCTCCGGCAGCCGGGAGGGGTGCGCTCCGCAGACCCCGGACTCGTACACCACCTCGATGCCCGGCGCGACGGTCAGCCGCGCCAGCTCGGCCGCCAGCGTCGGCAGCCCGATCCCCGCGAACACCGCGCGTCTACCGGCCAGTTCACGCGAGGCGACGACCGACAGCAACTCCGAGGAGGTGACGGGCCGGGTGGCTCCCTGGTCCTGCTCGCTCACAGCCGCCTCCCGTAGTTCACCGGCTCGCTCAGCGCCTCGCCGACCGCCAGCCCCGCCCAGAACCCCTCGCCCAGCCTCGCCACGTACTCCGCGTGGTCGGCGGTGCCGTACACCCACTCCTCCAGCCACTCCCGCAGCCGGGCCGGGTCCTTGCTGATCGCGGACCAGGAGCGGTAGAAGGCGTTGTCCCGGTCGTAGTAGCCCTGCGCGAACGAGGGGTGCGCCCCGCGCGGGCAGACCACCACCGCGTCGACCGCGTGGGCCGGAATGAGCGTGCGGTTCGGGTCCGAGCGGACCACCTCGTCCGCCACCAGCTCCTCCACCACCACGACCGCCTTCTCCGCCGCGTACACCGCCTCGGCCTGGACGCCGGTCAGCCCCCAGACCTGGGTGTTCCCCCGGCGGTCGGCCCGCTGCGCGTGGACGATCGTCACGTCCGGGTTGACGGGCGGTACGACGTAGATCTGCTCGGCTCCCCCGTCGGGGGCCGGGTAGGGCGAGACGACCTTGCGGATGCCCGGGTTGACGGACGGCAGGTCGCTGCCCGCGTACGAGCGCAGCGGGTAGAACGGCAGCCGCTGCGCCCCCGCGAGATAGCGGCACACCATCCCGTAGTGGCTGTACTCCTCGAACGCCAGCGGCTCCGGGTCGCCGTGCTCGATCCGCCGCCGCAGCTCCCCGAGCGAACCGGCGGAGGAGTTCCCCACGAAGGAGGAGACCAGCCGCGTCACGCACCCGGCCGCCAGCATCTGGTCCACCACGATGTCCGCCGTCATCCGGACGACCGTGAGATTCCGGCGGCCCTGCCGGATGATCTCGTGACCTGCGGCGGTCGGGATGAGATGGGTGAACCCTTCGAGGCTCACGGTGTCCCCGTCGCGGACGAAGGCGGCGACGGCCTCCCTCATCGACATGACCTTGCCCGCCGTACGGTCCACGGTTCTCCTCATCGTCCGCATACGCGGACCCCACGGTGTCAGCACCCATTGATGGCTGTCCAATACCGAATTAAGGTCGGATCAAGACCCGGGGCATATCAATGACGTGAGGGGGTGCCCCCATGGAACTGCGCCACCTGAAGGCCTTCCTCGCCGTGGCCGAGGAGCTGCACTTCGGCCGGGCCGCCAAACGCCTCCAGATGGCACAGCCGCCCCTGAGCCAGCAGATCCGGCAGCTGGAGAAGGAACTCGGCGTCCAGCTGTTCCGCCGCAACACCCGCTCCGTCCGGCTCACCGGCGCGGGGGAGACCTTCCTCGACCCCGTACGGACCGTCCTCGACGACCTCGACACCGCCGTCCGGGCCGCCCGCTCGGCGGGCCGGGGCGAGTACGGCCGGGTGACCATCGGCTTCGCCGGAGCGTCCAGCCACGAGACGCTGCCCCGCCTCACCCGCGCCGTGCGCGCCGCACACCCCGGCCTCGAACTGGTCATGACCGGCCAGACGTACGCCAACGTCGCGCTGTCCCGGGTCGCCGACGGCTCCCTCGACCTGGGCTTCGTCCGGCTGCCGGTGAACCGGCCCGGAGTGGAGCACCGGGTGATCGACGAGGAGGAGCTGCTGTGCGCCCTGCCGTTCGATCACCCGCTCGCCCGGCACGAGGCGGTGTCGCTCGCCGAGCTGGCGGACGAACCGTTCGTCTCCTTCCCCGCCAACTCCGGCTCCACCGTGCGCGACGCCATGACCGAGGCCTGCGAGAGCGCCGGGTTCACCCCGCGCGTCGTCCAGGAGGCCCCCGACTCGTACACGATCATGGCGCTCGTCGCGGCCGGGGTCGGCGTCACCCTCACCGTCACCTCCGTACGCCACATCCAGCAGAGCGGACTCGTCTACCGGCCCCTCACCGGACCGCCCATCCGCCGCCAGGCGGCCCTCGCCTGGCGTGCCGACAACCCCTCCGCCGCCCTGCACGCCGTCCTCGCCGTAGCCCGGGACGCCCTGCCGACCCCCGTACGCGGACCGGCCGGAGGACCGATTGAGACGCCGGGCCTCCGAAAAGGGGGCACATCCGGTATTGGACCCGCTCAGTCACCGGATGCGAAGGTCACCCCACCACCCGCTCTCCACCCGTCATCCCGGTCGCCCTTGTCGCCCTGAAGGAAAGGCCCCGCCGTGCCGCTCGACGTCGTCATCTGCGAACCCCTGCGCACCCCCATCGGCCGGTTCGGCGGGGCCTTCGCCCAGCAGACCCCGGCCGCGCTGGCCGCACACGTCATCGCGGAGATCGTCGCCCGCACCGGCATCGACCCCGCCCGGGTCGACGAGGTGATCCTGGGTCACGCCTACCCCACCAGCGAGGCCCCCGCCATCGGCCGGGTCGCCGCCCTGGACGCCGGACTGCCCACCACGGTCACCGGCTCCCAGACCGACCGCCGCTGCGGCTCCGGACTCCAGGCGGTGCTGGACGCGGCGATGCAGATCCGGGCCGGATTCAGCGACGTGGTGATCGCGGGCGGCGTCGACGTGATGAGCGCCGCCCCCTACTACACCCACGACGGACGCTGGGGCATCAAGGGCCCCGGCCTCCAGCTCCACGACGCACTCGCCCGGGGCCGCGTCACCGCCGGCGGCGTCAACCACCCGGTCCCCGGCGGCATGATCGAGACGGCGGAGAACCTGCGCCGGGAGTACGGGATCAGCCGCGCCGACCAGGACGCCCTGGCCCTGCGCTCCCAGCAGCGCGCCGCCCGCGCCGCCGCCGAGGGCCGCTACGCCGCGGAGACCATGCCCGTCACCGTACGCACCCGCAAGGGCGAGACGACCGTCACCGCCGACGAGCACCCCCGGCCCGACACCACCGCCGAACAACTCGCCGCGCTCCGGCCGGTGATGGCGAAGTCCGACCCGGACGCCACGGTCACCGCGGGCAACGCCAGCGGCCAGAACGACGCGGCCGCCGCCTGCCTGGTCACCAGCGCGGCGACCGCCGAACGCCTGGGCCTCACCCCGCTGGTCCGCCTCGTCTCCTTCGCCCGCGCCGGGGTCCCCGCCGCGACGATGGGCATCGCCCCCGTCGCCGCCACCCGCACCGCGCTCGACCGGGCGGGCCTCACACTCGCCGACCTCGACCTGATCGAGCTGAACGAGGCGTTCGCCGCCCAGGTGCTCGCCTGCACCAGGGAGTTGGGCCTCGGCGAGAAGGACCACGACGAGCGGATCAACGTCAACGGCTCGGGCATCTCGCTGGGCCACCCGGTCGGCGCCACCGGAGCCCGCATCCTCGCCACCCTCACCCGTGAACTCCACCGCCGCGAGGGCCGGTACGGCCTGGAGACGATGTGCATCGGCGGCGGCCAGGGCCTCGCCGCGGTCTTCGAACGCGTCTAGGGTCTTTCGTTTGGATCATGCCGGGCTCGCGGGACCCGGCATGATCCGAACGAGAGGCCCCAGGGCGTGTTCGACGCTCGCCCCGATCAGTCGGTGGCGGAGAGGGGGATGTCCTGCTCGGCCCAGACCAGTTTGCCGGTGGGCGTCCGGCAGGAACCCCAGCGGCGGCACAGCATGTTGATGAGTTGCAGGCCCCGGCCGCCCTCATCGCTGAGCGTCGGAGGCTGAATGTGGGGAAGATCCGCCCCTGTATCGGTGACCTCGACCGTCACCCGGTCGTGCCGTAGCAGCCGCAGTTGCCCGGGGCCGCCCCCGTAACGCAGGGCGTTGCCGACCAGCTCGCTCACGACGAGCTCGGTGGTGTCGACAAGCCCGCCCAGGTTCCACCGATCGAGCTGCTCCCTGACCAGCCGGCGGGCGACGGACGCGGCGCCGGCGTCGGACGGCAGCTCCCAGACGACGATGTCGGCCGCGCCGGAGACGGTACGGCTGGTGGCCATCAGCAGGACGGCTTCGTCGAAGCGGGTGCCGGGTCCTGTCCCGGACGACACCAGCGTGCTCAGGAGCGTCGAATCCATCCGTGACACCGTGTCGCGCAGCCTCTCCAGCTGCGTGTCCACGTCATCCGTGCGGTTCTTGAACAGTCCGTCGGTGTAGAGCACGAGGCGGCTCCCGGCGGGGGCCGGCAGACGGACCGAGGTGTACGGGATGACGCCGGTGCCGAGCGGAGCGCCCGGCGGCACGTCGACGTGCGTGGCCCGCCCCGCCTCATCGACCAGCAGGGGTGGCGGATGTCCCGCACTGGCAAGGGTGTACTCCCTGGTGGCAGGGTCGTAGACCGCGCACAGGCAGGTGGCGACCTGGTCGTCGTCCAGGTCGCGGGCGGCCAGGTCCATCCGGGCGAGGGTGCGTTCGGGAGCTATGTCCAGGGCCATGAGGGTGCGCGCCACCGTACGCAGCCGCCCCATGGTCGCCGCGGCCGACAGGCCGTGGTTCATGACGTCACCGACGATCAGGGCGCTCCGGCCGCCCGGCAGAGCCACCACGTCGTACCAGTCCCCGCCGACGCCGCTCGTGTCCGTCGGCGGGGCGTAGTGGGCGGCGACGTCCAGGCTCGGTGTGCTCGGCATGGCGCGCGGGAGCATGCTGCGCTGGAGGGCGACGAGGCGCTCCCGCTCCTGCCCGTACAGGCGTGCGTTGTCCACGAAGACCGCGGCCCGTGAGGCGAGCTGCATCGCGAGCGCGAGGTCGGTTTCGGTGAAGGGGGGCCGGTCGCCCGCGCGAATGAAATCGGCCGCCCCCAGCAGGACTCCCCGGGAGACCAGTGGCACGGCCAGGTAGCTGTGCACCCCCGCGTCGCGCAGCAGGGCCGCTGCTCTGGGGGTGGCTGCCACCCGGGCGTAGTCGTCGGCGCCCAGCCGAGTGATCAGCACGGGCTCCCGCTGGGTCAGACAGCGGTCCACCGCTCTCTCCTGGTACGAGGAGATCTCCCCGACCGGGTCCGGCTCCAGATTCGCCAGCGCGTCGACGACGGCCACGGCGATGGCCCGGGTGACGGTCGGCTGTGTGGTGTTCGCCGGCGCCCCCTCCTCGCCCCGGAGCACCGATTCGAGCAGATCGACGGCCCCGCCGTCCGCCAACCGGGGCACGGTGAACTCGACCAGCTCCTGTGCGGTGCGCTCCAGATCGAGGGTGGTCCCGATCCACCCACTCGCCTCGTTGAGCCAGGCCAGGTGGTCGCGAATCACGAACCGGTCGGCCGATGCCGCACGTCGACGGTGTCGGGAGAGCGCTGCGGCGGAGCCAGTCCGTACTCGCAGCGGGCTCCGTCTGCGGTCGCCTCTTCGCACGAACGAGCCTCCCGTACCGCATCCGTCTGGCAGGACAGAACCATACTCCGGAGTGTCGTGCCGGCGCCCCTGCGGAGACGGGTCATCACGTCGGCCACGCGGGTGCCGCGTCGGCCAGACCCGCTTCCCCACCGGAGCCGTCGGCACCGCCGCGTCCGGATGCCCCGACCCGGCCAACTCCGCGTGCAGCGGCGGCGGGACCACGATGCCGACCCCCGCTCCTGGAGCTCGGCGCCGCTCCGCTCGTGCCCAGTGCCTCCGCCCCGGCCCTTCGGCCGGCGACGGCTGCCGCGCACCCCGCGATGCTTCCGCCGATCCCCCCGATGCGCAACGCCGCCGTCACGTCCGCCCCTTCCCGTCGCGCACGCAGAAGGTCCGGCCGGACAGTCCCCGCTGTCCGGCCGGACCTCGTTCTCCCGCAGGAGGTCTATCAGTCCCGCGCGCTGCGGGTGCGGCGCATCAGCACCGCACCGCCGAGCAGCAGCGCGGCGCTCGCGCCGGCGGCCAGGCCCAGGTCGGCGGCACCGGTGTCGGCCAGGTGCGCGCCCGGGGCGTCGGACCCGGGCGTACCGGAGCCGGGCGTGCCCGAGCCGGGGGTGTCGGTACCGGGCGTGTCGGTCGGCGGCTCGTCGACGGGCGGCTGGTCCACGGGGGGCTCGTCCACCGGCGGTTCGTCGACCGGGGGCTCGTCGACCGGGGGCTCGTCCACCGGCGGCTCGTCGACGGGCGGTTCGTCCACGGGCGGTTCGTCGACCGGGGGCTCGTCCACCGGCGGCTCGTCGACGGGCGGCTCATCCACGGGGGGCTCGTCCACCGGCGGCTCATCCACGGGCGGTTCGTCGACCGGCGGTTCGTCGACCGGCGGGTGGTTGTGCTTCGGGCCGTCGGCGTTCACGCACTTGTTGCCGAAGGCCGGGTTCAGCAGAGCGATCACATTGACGGTGTTGCCGCACACGTTGACCGGAACGTGCACCGGCACCTGCACCGCGTTGCCCGAACCGACCCCCGGCGAACCGACGGCCGCGCCCTCTGCCGACGCGTCGGCGTGAGCGGTGCCGCCGACCGCCGCCAGGAGGCCCGATGCGGCCGCCATGACGATAATGCTTTTGTTCAAGACCTGTCGCATTACTTGCCCCTTCTTAGGACATTCGCGAAGACTTCGCGTGGGTGCTTCGCGCGCGGAGACGGGCAGCCGTCGGGGGGAGCCGCGGCACAGCCGGTTCCTGCGGCGGAGCCATGGTGAGAAGTGATGAAGACGTGCGCGCTGGACGACTGCCATAACGAGGCAGGTTCAGGCGGGAAACTCGGATGTGCGTGGAAATTGTGTAATCACCCGAACGGGTGGCTCCATCGAACCCGGAGCATCCCGGGTCGCAGATGGAGAGAAACGATTTGCCGTCAACTGTATGGGTGGTCAGTGGCGTTGACGGAGAGAAGTGTCCTCTCCTGCATGGATCACGGCCTCGGGCTCGTCCGTCCTCGTCCACCCGTTCGGGCGAGGAGCGTCGGAAGGGCGTGCGTAATTGCTTCACGAACAGGCGGCCGTACGAACCGAGGTAAGGGTCGGCCCCCGTGTCCGGCATTCGGGTGAATGGGCAGAACCTAATGCCGGGCGGCGAGTTGACCAGGGGGCTCCGCTACGGGGCGATCGGTACGAGAAGGGTTAATCGTGATCAAGAAGGTTCTGGCTACGGGCGCTGTCGCCGCCTCCATCCTCGGTCTCGGCACGACGCAGGCCATGGCCATCGCCAACGACGGCGGCACCACCTCGGTCAACGGCAACGGTGCTTCGCAGTCCTACGGCAACTCCGAGACCCACGGTGACTGGAGCCCGCAGTTCGCGCTCGTCCAGGGTTCGCTGAACAAGCCCTGCATCGCCCTCCCGGCCAAGGCGAACCTCGGCTCCCTCATCGGCGTCGTGCCGATCGCGGTCCAGGACATCAACGTCCTGTCCTCCCCGCAGAACCAGCAGTGCACCGAGAACTCCACCCAGGCCAAGGGTGACGAGGCTCTGTCGCACATCCTGGAGGACATCCCGATCCTCTCCGGCAACGGCGTCGGCAACAACTGATCCGCGTCCGCCCTACTCGGGCCCGAGCCCTCGGCGTTCCTCCACCGGGCGGCTCGGGCCCGTCGCCGTTCCGGGACGCACTCACGGTTCCCTCGCCCGCGTTGCCCGCCGCGGTCCCAAGGGCATTGCGGCATTCGGGCGGATATCCGGGAATCCGCCCGTCGAACAGTTCCCATCCCGGGCGTTCATCGTTACGTAGGACAGCGCCGGAGTCGCGAGCGATCAGGAAACGGCTCGGGCGGGCACGAAAGACGTGACCGCACCGGACTCCGCCTAGGAAAGGGACAAACAGTGAAGTTCACCAAGGTTGCCGCAGTCGCCGCCGGTACGCTCATGGCGATGGGTGCCGCCGCGCCGGCCATGGCCGACTCGGGTGCCGAGGCCATTGCCGCGCACTCCCCGGGCGTGCTGTCCGGCAACGTCCTCCAGGCCCCGATCCACATTCCGGTCAACGTCTGCGGCAACACCGTCAACGTGATCGGTGCGCTGAACCCGGCGTTCGGCAACACCTGCATCAACAAGTGACCCTCTGACCGGCCGGGCCCCGTGCCCGTAACCGGTGGGCCCCGGGCGGCGGATGCCGTCCGGGGCCTTTTCGCGGCCCGGGGGTCGCAACCGCGGAAGGCGCCGGAGAAAACCGCCGCTCCACAGTTTCCCGAATGCGGCCGGGTCGTTGATCAGGGAGAAAGCGGCAGAAGTCACAGGTAAAGAAAGCTTGTGTGCGGCACGGGAACGTGACCGAAACAGATGCCGCGCAGAAGGGAACCAGAAAAGTGAAGTACGCGAAGACCGCCGCCCTCGTTGCCGGTTCCGTGGCTGCCCTCGGAGCGGCCGCTCCCGCCTTCGCCGCTACTACGCCCACGGCCCCCAACTTCAGCCTCGACAGCGGCCTCAACCAGGTGATGGCCAGTGCCCCGCAGGTCGTGGACCCGGTGGTGGGCACGGTCGCCGAGACCGCCGAGACGGTCTCGAAGGACGGCACGGTCGGCAAGCTGGCGGGCCAGGCAACCGGTGTGGCCGAAGGCGCCGCTCCGCTGCTCGGCGGTGTTCCCCTCGGCGGCTGATCGTCGCTGCACGACCGTTCCACCTGGTGCTTTCACCGATCCGCACTACTCCCCAGAAGGGCTCTTTCATGTTCAAGAAGATCATGGCCTCGGCTGCCGTCGCCGCCTCGGTCGTCGGCATCTCCGCCGCTGCCGCCCCGTCCGCCATGGCCATCGCCAACGACGGCGGCACCACCACGGTCAACGGCAACGGCGCCTCGCAGGCGTACGGCAACTCCGAGACCCACGGTGACTGGAGCCCGCAGTTCGCGCTCATCCAGGGTTCGCTGAACAAGCCCTGCATCGCCCTCCCGGCCAAGGCGAACCTCGGCTCCCTCATCGGCGTCGTGCCGATCTCGCTCCAGGACATCAACGTCCTGTCCTCCCCGCAGAACCAGCAGTGCACCGAGAACTCCACCCAGGCCAAGGGTGACGAGGCTCTGTCGCACCTGCTGAACGACATCCCGATCCTCTCCGGCAACGGCGCCGGCAACAACTGAGACCGGGTAGCCCGGGTCCGCTCCTGCCGACCCGCGTGGGGCCAGTCCATCCGTACGGCGATCGTTCTTCGCCGGACCGGACGGACTGGCCCTTCGTCGTGTGCCGTCACCCGCCTCCGGCCGGGTTGTCCGGTTGGGCCGGATGCCGTAGCACCGGCTGACGATCCGGGCCGGGCCGGGTAGGGCCTCCGTATGGATCCGTACGACAGTCAGACCCCACAGGGCGGAGAGCGGTCGCCCGCGTCGGGCGGCACACCGATCTACGACCGGCTCGTCGCCGAGTGGCAGGCGGCCGGAGGCGGTCACCCCCTCCCGGAGCCGCACCGGGACCGGGCGCCCCGATGCGGCGGTTTCGTGCCGGCGGCGCGCACCTCGGACGAGGGTTCCGGGCCCGAGGCCCCTGGAGGGTGAGGCCCCTGAGCACGGAGAAGTTACGTCGACCTTGCGCCGGAACGAACCCATTTGAGTGGTGCTGCGCAACCGATCAGGGGTGGTGGCAGTTGATCAGTACGTTCCACAACGGGACGCTCCGAAAGGTGAAGTTGATGAAGAAGATGATGGCCGGCGCTGCAGTGGCCGTGTCCCTGCTCGGTCTGTCCGCAGTCGCGGCTCCCACGGCCATGGCGATCGGCAACGACGGTGGCACCACCACCGTCAACGGCAACGGTGCCGAGTCGGAGATCGGCAACGCCGAGACGGAGGGCAACTGGAGCCCGCAGAACCAGCTCGTCCAGGGCACCCTGAACAAGCTCTGCGTCGGCCTGCCCCTCAAGGCCAACGTCGGTTCGCTCATCGGCATCGTGCCGATCGCGGTCCAGGACGTCAACGTCCTGTCCAACCCGCAGAACCAGCAGTGCGCCGACAACTCCACCCAGGCCAAGGGCGACGAGCCGCTGTCGCACATCCTGGACGACATCCCGGTCCTCTCGGGCAACGGCGTCGGCAACAACTGACGCACCACAGTCTGAGGTGTTGAGTGCGGGCGGTCCGGAGATCACACTCCGGGCCGCCCGTCCTCGTTTCGCGCCAACGGCCCCGTCGCGCGCCGCACACCGCACGGGTGAGGCCCACCACTCCACGGGGGGTGGTGGGCCTCGTCGTAGGTCGGGGGCGGCGGGCGGAACGGCTCCTCAGCCCAGGGAACGGACCGGGAGCAGACAGTGGGCGGCGGTGCGGACGACTTCCACATCGGTGGCGAAGGCCCGCAGCCGGTCCTCGCTGACCGGCTGCCCGGGCACGGCGTCCGGCCACGGGCTGGTGGCGAACATCCCGTACACCTGGCCCTGTGCCTGCGCGGCGGCCAGCCACTCCGCGGGGGCGGGGTACTGCGCCGAGAGGTGAGGAAGCGTCAGGACGGCCTGCCCCGCCTGGACGAGGAGCTTCGCCTGGATGGCCGGGGTCTCGCCCGCGTCCTGGATCGGGCCGCCGACGCGGAGGCCCGCGCGCTCCAGCATGGCGCGCATGGCCTCGCGGCCGACCTCCGGACCGTCCTGCCCGTCGCCCAGCGAGTAGGCGAGGAGGAAGGCGGTGTCCTGGTCGGCGTCGGGCTGCCGGCCGCTCCAGCCGATCAGGATCTGCGTGCCCAACTGGGCCTGGGTGAACGTGCCGGTGGAGGCCTGGGGTGTGGTCATGCTCGGCACCCTAACGGCCCCGGACCAGGCTCTATGCATGCGTATCACCCGATCGAGGGAGATCTGCTACCAACTCCGGCGAACGCCCCGGTCCGGCCGCCTCCATCGGAGGTGCGCGGAAAAGCTGTTGACGCCGCTCCCGGGGGCCCGGCTAATCTGGCCCCTGTTCCGGGCGTCGCCCTGACGCCCGCGGCACGGAAACGGAAAGAACCAGGAGGTGAGGACATTGATGACTGTCGTTGCGATGGGCACTGCCCACAACCGGAAGAGCATCGTCCTCATCCCCGTGGCCACCGGCTGACCGACTTCCCGCATTCCCGCGCCGAGCGCGCGTGCCGGGGCCACCCTGTGAAGGGTTTCCCTTGTCTTTCTCGTTCCTCACCGCTCCTTCCTCCTCGCACCCGCTGACTCCGTACGGCTGGGACGAGGACTGGGCGGCAGCTTTCTCCCCGTACGCCGAGCAGGGGCTCGTGCCGGGGCGCGTCGTGCGGGTGGACCGCGGCCAGTGCGACGTGATCACCGTCGACGGGCCCGTGCGCGCCGACACCGCGTTCGTCGTGCCCCGTGACCCGATGCGGATCGTCTGCACCGGCGACTGGGTGGCGCTCGACGCCGACGGCGATCCGCGCTTCGTCCGTACGCTGCTGCCCCGTCGCACCGCTTTCGTCCGCTCCACCTCCTCCCAGCGGTCCGAGGGGCAGGTGCTCGCCACCAATATCGACCACATCGCCATCTGCGTCTCGCTCGCCGTCGAGCTGGACCTCGGCCGCCTGGAGCGCTTCCTCGCGCTCGCCCTCTCCAGTGCCGGCGGCGCCGCCCTGCTCGGTGACGGTCAGGACGCGGGTCACGGCCCCGAACCGATCGTGCTGCTCACCAAGGCGGACCTGGTGCCCGACGCGGCCACGCTGTCCCACCTCGTCCAGGACGTCGAGGCGATCGCCCCCGGTGTCCAGGTGCTGCCCGTCAGCTCCACCACGGGCGAGGGGCTCGACGTCTTCGGCGCCGTCGTCTCCGGTGGTACGAGCGTGCTCCTCGGCATCTCCGGCGCGGGCAAGTCGACCCTGGCCAACACCCTGCTCGGGAGGGACGTCATGGACGTACAGGCCGCCCGGGACGTCGACGGCAAGGGCCGGCACACCACGACGACCCGCAACCTGCTCGTCCTGCCGCACGGGGGCGTCCTCATCGACACCCCCGGGCTGCGCGGAGTGGGCCTGTACGACGCCGGGACCGGGGTCGGCGAGGTGTTCTCCGAGATCGCGGAGCTGGCCACCCGATGCCGGTTCCACGACTGCGCCCACGAGGCCGAACCGGGGTGCGCCGTCCTCGGCGCGCTGGAGGACGGGGTCCTGCCCGAGCGGCGGCTCGACAGCTACCGCAAACTGATCCGCGAGAATCAGCGGATCGTCGCCAAGACCGATGCCCGGGTGCGCTCCGAGATCCTGCGGGACTGGAAGCGCAAGGGCGCGGAGGGGCGCGCGGCCATGCAGGCCAAGCGCGGCCGGGTGCGGTAGCCCGGGGCGACCGGTTCGACGTCCGAAAACCGCGAGTGCGGCGGCCGCGGCTGCCGCACACTGGACGGTGTGATGGACGAACGGACCAGGTACGAGGCGGTCAGCAGCCGCGACGCGCGGTTCGACGGCGCGTTCTTCTTCGCCGTCGTGACCACCGGCATCTACTGCCGGCCGAGCTGCCCCGCCGTCACGCCCAAACGCGCCAACGTGCGCTTCTACCCCACCGCGGCGGCGGCCCAGGCCGGCGGCTTCCGGGCCTGCCGCCGCTGCCGGCCGGACGCCGTGCCCGGCTCCGCCGAGTGGAACGTCCGCGCGGACGTCGTCGGCCGGGCCGTGCGCCTGATCGGCGACGGCGTGGTGGACCGCGAGGGCGTCCCCGGACTCGCCGGGCGGCTCGGCTACAGCGCCCGGCAGGTCCAGCGCCAGCTCAACGCCGAGCTGGGCGCGGGACCCGTCGCGCTCGCCCGGGCCCAGCGCTCCCACACCGCCCGGGTGCTCCTCCAGACCACCGGGCTGCCGGTCACCGAGATCGCCTTCGCCGCGGGGTTCGCCAGCGTCCGGCAGTTCAACGACACCATCCGCCAGATCTACGCCCGCACGCCCAGCGCCCTGCGCACCGAGGCCGGTACGGGGCTCGGCGGCGGACGCCGCGAGGGGACCAGGGCCGGGATCCCGCTGCGGCTCGCCCACCGTGGCCCGTACGCCACCGCCGCCCTGTTCGACCTGCTGGCCGCGGGAGCGGTTCCCCGGGTCGAGGAGGTGACGGGCCCGCCCGGCCACCGCACCTACCGCCGCACCCTGCGACTGCCGTACGGGGCCGGCCTCGTCGCGGTCGACGAGGCCCCGCCCGGCGGCCCCTGGCTGGAGGCCCGGATCCAGCTCACCGACCTCCGCGACCTGACCACCGCCGTCCAGCGGGTGCGCCGCCTGTTCGACCTGGACGCCGACCCGTACGCCGTGGACGAGGCGCTGGCCGCCGACCCCCGGCTCGCCCCGCTGGTCGCCGCCCGCCCCGGGCTGCGGTCGCCGGGCGCCGCCGACCCGGAGGAGGAGGCGGTGCGGACCCTGGTGGGGCGCCAAGCCGCCGGGGAGCTGGTCGAGCGGTACGGGAAGGCCCTGGACGTGCCGTGCGGCGGGCTCACCCATGTGTTCCCGGATCCGGACGTGCTCGCCGGTTCCGCCGAGGACCCGGCCCTCGCGGCGCTGGCCGCCGCGCTCGCCGACGGCGGGGTGCGGCTGGACGCCGGGGCCGACCGCGACGAGGCGGAACGGGCGCTGCTGACGCTGCCCGGGATCGGCCGCCGCACCGCCGCCCTGATCCGGATGCGGGCGCTCGGCGACCCCGACGTGGACCCGTACGGAACGCCGGGCGCGGAGCGGTGGCGGCCCTGGCGCTCCTACGCGGTACGTCATCTGGAAGCGGAAGCGGAAGCGGCGGGGGCGGCGGTTCCCGGCTGACCGGGCCCCGGGGTGGTCCGGTCAGCCCCAGAGCACCGCGCCCAGCCAGGCGCCCGCCACCAGCAGGCAGCAGAACAGCTCCACCAGCACCGCGTAGCCCGTCGCCCGCATGACCGAGCGCACCGACGCCCAGCCCGCGCCGCGGCTCCCCAGCCGCAGCCGCTCGGCGCCGAAGATGGCTCCCACGTACCCGAGGATCCCGCCGACCACGGGCACGACGAAGAAGCCGACGATCCCGGCGACCCCGCCGATCATCAAGGTCCGGCGAGGCGCCCCGGACTCGCCCGGGTGGCGCGGTGGCAGCAGCGGTTTGAGGGCCTGGTTCAGCAGCAACAGGGCCGTCGAGCCGATCAGGACGCCCCAGGCGGCCGGCGTCATGTCCGTCAGCGCCCACCACAGCACCGCCGCCCAGACGATCGCCTGACCCGGCACGCCCGGCACCAGCACCCCGACCAGGCCCAGCAGCATGACCAGGCCCACGGCGACGAGCTGCCACACACTCATCTGACCAGCCTGCCGGAGAGTGCCCCGCTCCGCCCGTCAGCGGACCCCCGGCCACCTGCGGCGACCTGCGCCGATGCGAGGTCAGGCCGACTCGGTACGGGCCACCCAGCCCCGCTCGTACGCATGCCAGCCCAGCTGGAGGCGGGTCGAGACCCCCGTGAGCTCCATCAGGCCCTTGACGCGGCGCTGCACGGTCCGCAGCCCCAGATCCAGCTGCTTGGCCACGCTGGCGTCCGTCAGCCCCGCCAGCAGCAACGACAGGATCTCCAGATCCGTCGGATCCGGCCCGACCCCGTCCTCGCGCACGCCGCCGCCCTCGCCCAGCCGCAGTGGCATCGCCTCCCGCCACACCGCCTCGAAGAGGCCCATCAGCGACTCCAGCAGACCGCTGGCGTGCACGACCAGAGCGGCGGGCTCCGCGCCCCGGGCGGTCAGCGGGACCATCGCGAGGCTCCCGTCGGCCACCACCAGCTTCGTCGGCACCCGGTCCACCACCCGGCACTGCTCGTCCCGGCTCAGCGCCGCCGACAGCTCCAGGATCCCGAACGGCGTCGACAACACCTCACGCTCGACCACCACCCGGTAGCTCACCCCGCGCGAGGTCGCCCGCTCCTCGGACTCGTTCTCCATCCCGGTCACCGCGATCGGCTTGCCCGTCACCAGGGCGCACACCTCCGACACCGCTCCCAGCTGCAACTGGTGGAAGCGCTGGGCGACGGCGCTCGCCCCCGTCACCACCTCCACCAGGTCGTGCACCGCCGGTTCGCTCGCCTCGGCCCGGTACTCCTCGGCGAGCAGCGCGGACGCCAGCTCCGCCTGCTCCAGCTCGTGCCGCTGCTGGATCAGCAGCGCGCCGAGCGCCACGCCGGGCGGCGCCGCCACCCAGCGGCCCGGGCGGGCCGAGGACTGTGCGGCCAGGCCCTGCTGCTCCAGCCGCCGCAGCACCCGTTCGGCGTCCGCCTCGGGCAGCGCCAGCCGGTGCGCGAGATCGGCGAGCTCCGCGGCTCCCGCCGCGACGAGCGCGCGGTACGCGGTTTCCTGTCTCTCGTCGAGACCTATGGCCCCCAGCATTCTCCGACCTCCCCGGGTGTGGTGATCGCGCATCGAGGCGCCCCTGCGACGGGTCCCGGGTGGCGGGAAGAGGCCACGGCGTAAACCCGCCGCCCACATCATCCCCTGTACCCCCGGCCCCTCTGCCACTGTGGCGCCACCGCAGCACCAACAACCTCCGGGATGCGGCCTATTGGGCTGCTTCGTTCCGGATTGACCTGGGGAGAGCGATGCGCCCGATATCGCGTACGGCACTCGGAGCGGCGACCGCCGCCGTGCTCGCCGTCACGGTGATCGCGCCGTCGGTGGCCGCGCCACCGGACGAGCGGGACCCGAACAGACCGATCACCGGGAGCGCGGCCACCGCCGCCGATGCCCCGAAGCCCGTCACCCTGACGCTCGTCACCGGTGACACGGTGCTGGTGACCACGGACGCCTCGGGGGCGTCCGCCGCCACCGCCCTGCCCCGCGCGGACGGCAGCGTGCCGCTCGTACAGACCCGGCAGTCCGGCCCGGACCTGTACGTCTACCCCGAATCCGCCGTGTCCGCGCTCGCCGCGGGCACCGTGGACGAGGAGCTGTTCAACGTCACCGGGCTGATCCGCCAGGGTTACGACGACAGCCACGCCGACGCCGTCCCGCTGATCGCCACCTACACCGGCGACACCGCCCGCCGCGCCCCGCTCACCCCGCGCGGGGCCGAGCGCGGAGTGGCTCTCGACGTCATCGACGGACTCGCCCTGAAGGCCGACAAGAAGCGGGCCGCCGAGTTCTGGGCCGACCTCACCGCACCCCGCTCCCGTTCGGGGGCCGGGCTCAAGAAGCTCTGGCTCGACCGCAAGGTTCAGGCCAGTCTCGACAAGTCGACGAAACAGGTCGGCGCCGACCTCGCCTGGGCCGCCGGCTACGACGGGACCGGCGCCAAGGTCGCCGTCCTGGACACCGGGGCGGATGCCGAACACCCCGACCTCCAGGGCCGGATCACCGCATCGGAGAACTTCACCGACTCCGACACCACCGACGACCGCCAGGGCCACGGCACCCATGTCGCGTCCACCGTCGGCGGCTCCGGCGTGGCGAGCGGAGGAAAGAACAAGGGCGTCGCGCCCGGCGCCGACCTGATGGTCGGCAAGGTCCTGAACGACAGCGGATCCGGCGCGGCCTCCTGGATCATCGCGGGCATGCAGTGGGCGGTCGACAGCAAGGCCGACGTCGTCTCCATGAGCCTCGGCAGCGCCGAACCCACCGACTGCACCGACCCGATGAGCCTGGCCGCCGAGGAACTCGGCAAGAACAAGGACACCCTCTTCGTGGTCGCCGCGGGAAACCTCGGCCCGTCCCTGAACACCGTCTCCTCGCCCGGCTGCGCACCCGGTGTGCTGACCGTCGGAGCGGTCGACCGCGACGACACCACCGCGAACTTCTCCAGCCGCGGCCCCGCGATCGTCTCGCACACCCTCAAGCCCGAGATCGCCGCGCCCGGCGTGGCGATCTCCGCCGCGGCCGCGGGCGGCCGGGGCCCGGACGCGTACCGGTCCCTGTCGGGTACGTCGATGGCGACTCCGCATGTCGCCGGCGCCGCCGCCGTGGTGAGCCAGCGTCACCCCGACTGGACCGCCCAGCAGATCAAGGCGGCCCTCGTCTCCTCGGCACGGAGCGCCGTCCCCGGCGACGTACGCGAGACCGGAGGCGGCCGTCTCGACGTCGACCGCGCGATCCGTACGCCCGTGCTCGGCGCACCGGCCGTGCAGGGCGGCACCTTCAACTGGCCGCAGGACAAGAGCGACCGCACCGCCGTCGCCGTGCCCTACACCAACACGAGCGGCAAGCCGGTCACCCTCTCGCTGAAGGTCGCGGGCGTCACCGGGAACGACGGCTCGACCGTCCGCTCCACGATCGCATCCCTCGGCCGGAAGTCCGTCACCGTGCCCGCCGGGGCAACGGTCGAGGTGCCCCTCGCGCTGGCTCCCGACGCCCGGCTGACCGCCGCCCAGTACGGTGACGTCACCGGCCGGGTGCTCGCCACCGGGGCCGGGGGAGTGAGGATATCCACTCCGTTCTCCCTGTACGTGGCTCCGGAGACGGTGACCCTGCGCGTCAAGCTCGTCGACGGCACCGGCAAGCCCGCCGACGGCGTCTCCTCCCTCGACCTCATCGGCACCGACACCGCGTCCGGTGAACGCCGCTTCAACGAGGGCGCCACCGACCAGACCTTCCGGGTCCGCCCCGGCGCGTACTTCGTCTCCAGCTTCATCGCCACGCCCGACACCACGGACGCGACCGGTCAACTCGTCGGATCCGTCGGTTACCTGGCGCGGCCCCAGCTGAACGTCACGAAGGACACCACGCTCGTCCTGGATGCCCGCAAGGCCCACCGCCTGAAGGTGAACACCGAGGACCGGGCCGCCGAGACACGCGGTGCGACCCTCGCGTTCGGGCGCTCGTGGGACGACACCTGGCTGCACTCCGGGTCCATCGCCGGCACCGGGCTGATCAAGGACTACCTGGTCGACGTCCAGGGCACGGCACGTGACGGGGACTTCGAGTTCGCCTCCGTCTGGCGCGCCTACGCCCCGCAGCTCGGGAAGTTCTCCCTGGTCGGCGGAGCGGACCTGCACCCCCGGCCCGCCACCACGGGCTCGGTCAACCTGGACGGCACCGGTCGCGCCGAGGTCGTCGACGCCGGTGCGGGCAGCGCCGCCGAACTGGAGGCCGCCGGAGCGAAAGGCCGGATCGCCCTGGTGAAGGTGGGCGACGACGCGTCGAACGTCCTGGTCCAGGCGCGGGCGGCGCAGACCGCCGGGGCGAAGGCGCTCCTGGTGCACCGTCCCTCGGCCGGCGACTGGAAGCCGTCCGTCGGCTACGGGGCCGCGCCCCTTCCGGTCCTCGGACTGCGGGCGGACGAGGCCGCCGCGCTGAGGACGGCTCTCGACAAGGGGAGGACGGAGGTCTCCTGGAGCGCCACGGCCGTCAGCCCGTTCGTGTACAACCTGTCGTTCCCGGAGAACGGGCAGATCACCTCGGACCGCACCTACAAGGTCCGTGACAAGAAGCTCGGCTCGGTCGTCTCCACCCATGAGTCCATGGGCGTGGCAGCCGACTTCGTCGACACGCTCCTGGTCTCCCGGCCCTACGGCGCGACCTTCGGCGCGTCCTCGCTCGCCGTGGTCGCCGCCCCCGGGAAGCGCACCGAGTACTACACGGCGGGGGACACCGTCTGGCAGAAGATGCTCTCCTCCAGCTTCCCCTGGGGCGAGCAGATGACGGGCGACGCCCGTACGTACCAAGCGGGTCGGGCCACGACGGAGGAGTGGTACCGGGGCCTGCTGGTTCCCGGCGCACCGCGCGACGCGGCGGGCGCGGAGGGGATCGCGGGCGAACGACAGGACGATCGGATCGGTGTCGCTCCGGCGTTCATGACCGACTCCGAACACATCGGCCAGCAGGGCTCGTTCGGTGACATCGGCGGAATGCTGCTCGAACGCGAGGGCGAACTCGTCGGCAGCAGCGGCTATCCGTTCGGTGTCTTCACCGTGCCGGCCGGGGACGCCGCGTACGAACTCACCATGACGACCACGAAGATCGGCTCGCCCGCGGCGGTCTGGAAGCGGTCCACGCGGACGGAGACCACCTGGGCGTTCCGTTCCGAGCGGAAGCCGGACGTGGCCTCGCAGGGGCTCCCGCTGCTCTTCCCGCGCTACGACGTGCCGTCGGACGGGATGAAGACCGTGCCCGCCGGGAACGGCCAGAAGATCGGGCTCGACGCGACCGGGCACGCGGGGTACGCCCCCGGCGAACTCACCGGCGCGAAGGTCTCCTTCAGCTACGACGGAGGCAAGACCTGGCACGCGGCCACCACCGCGCAGCGGGCCGGCCGCTGGACCGCGACCGTCGACCACGCGGACGCGACAGGGAAGTCCGTCACGCTGCGGACGGAACTGAGCGACGCGAACGGCAACTCCGTGGTGCAGACCGTCAACGACGCGTACGTCGTGCGCTGAAGCGGTGGGCAGCTCATGAGCCGCTGAACCGGTGATCGGCCGATCGTACGAACGGCCGTGACGCCGGGACGCCGCTCACTCCGACCGGTCCGCCGGGCGTCCTTCCCGTGGGGGGTGGGGTCGCCCGGCGGACCCATGTGCGCGCCACATTTTCCCGATGTCCCGTTTTCGGGCCGCCTTCGCGGTGGACAATATGGGCATGAGTCAGCAGGGGGAGAAGCCCGCCGCCCATGAGGACGACTGGTGGCGCAAGCTGTACGACGAGACCGCGCACGACACCGGTCCCGGCCGTGCGGCCGACAGTCTCGACGACCGCTTCGACTCCGTGTCGGACACGGTGAGCAGCCCGGTGGGCGACCACCGGGACACCGTGCGCGAGGCCGTCCGGGACCCGTACGGCGACGCGTACGAGGACCCCTACGCCGACCGTCACGAGGACCCGGACGCGGACCGCTCCGCGGACCCGTACGCGGATGCGTACCGGCCGCCGCCCGAGCGGAGCCGGTCCGTGGTGGCGCAGCGTGAGCCCGTCCCGGACCCCGTCCCGGACCCCGTCCCGGACCCCGTCCCGGACTCTGAAGCGGCTCCGGAGCTCATGCCCGACCCCCGGTCGGCCTGGGACCCGTATGCGAAGCACGACGGGCAGCCGGAGCGGGCCGTTGATGCCGTACCGGAGCGCATTCCGGAGCCGGAGCGGACTGCGGTGCCGGAGTCGAAGCCGGTGGTGGTGCCGGAGAGGAATCCGGTGCCCGAGTGGGCCGCGCCCGTCGGGCCGGAGCCGGCCGCCCTCCGCACCACTGTCTTCCCCGCCCCCTGGGAGGCGCCCGCCGGGCAGCCGGGGCCCCGGACGTTCGCCGCGCCGCGGGTGCCGGAAGCGCCCGAGTCCGCCCTCGCGCCCGACCCGAGCGCCCCGCACACACTTCTGCCGGATCCCGCCGACGAGGACGCGGCCGAAGGACGGCCGTCCGTCGGGCACCTCGGGGACCGGCCGCCCACCTACGACGCCGAGCCCGCCGCCCTGCCCTCCGCCACCTCGGAGAATCTCGACGGCCTCGCCCCCGACACCGTCCTCGACGGCGCGCGGTACGGGACCTACACCCTGCGCACCGCCTCCGTACGCGGCGACTCCGCCCGCTTCCGCGGAGAACCCCGGCGCGACGGGCTGCTCACCGCCCGCTTCGGAGCGGCCGAGAGCGCCCTCGTCCTCGTCGCCGTGGCCGGCGGCAACCGGGCCGGCGAAGCGGCGCACCTCGCCGCGGCCGACGCCTGCCGCTGGATCGGCGGGGCCGTCGCCCGCAGCCACATCCGGCTCTCCGAGGACATAAGGGCGGGCCGCCGGGGCGACCTGAAGGCCGGACTGCACCGGCTCACCGACCGTACGTACGGCAAGCTGCGCGCCCGCGCCGCCGAACTCGGCGTCGCACCGGACGCGTACACCGCGAGCCTCCGGTGCCTCCTGCTCTCCGCCGACCCCGACTGCCGCACCCGGGTCTTCTTCGGCGTCGGCAGCGGCGGCCTCTTCCGCCTCCGCGACGGACTCTGGCAGGACCTGGAGCCCTTCATCCCGCAGGGCGGCGGCCCGCGGGCGGGCGACGAGCAGGAGGAGGGCCCGGACGGGGACCGGCTGACCATGGACCTCCAGATCGCCGCACCGCCGTCCCCGAACGCCGACGGCCCCGCCCGGCAGCCCGCCGAGGCCTTCCGTTTCCGGGCCTCCGTGGCGCGCCCGGGCGACACGCTGCTGCTGTGCAGCAACGGACTCGCCGAGCCGATGCGCGGCGAGCCGGCGCTCCCCGGCGAGCTCGCCCAGCGGTGGGGGAGCGCCGGACCGCCCGGACTGCCCGCCTTCCTCGCCGACACCCAGCTCCGGATCAAGGGGTACGCCGACGACCGCACCTGCGCCGCCGTCTGGGAGGCGTAACCGGGCACGTCGTGGGTTGATGGATTCCGGAGCCGGACGGAACGGTGTCACGGGCTCCGGAGTCCGGACAGCCGAAGTGCACGGAGCACGGGCAAGGAAGGGTGCGCACCCATGGCCAAGCAGAACGTGGCGGAGCAGTTCGTCGACATCCTCGCCAGGGCGGGCGTCAAGCGCCTGTACGGCGTCGTCGGCGACAGCCTGAACCCCGTCGTGGACGCCATCCGGCGTAACCCGGCCATGGACTGGATCCACGTCCGCCACGAGGAGACCGCGGCCTTCGCCGCCGGAGCCGAAGCACAGATCACCGGCTCGCTCGCGGCCTGCGCCGGCTCCTGCGGGCCGGGCAACCTGCATCTCATCAACGGCCTGTACGACGCGCACCGCTCGATGGCCCCGGTGCTGGCCCTCGCCTCGCACATCCCCTCCAGCGAGATCGGCCTCGGCTACTTCCAGGAGACCCATCCGGAGCTGCTGTTCCAGGAGTGCAGCCACTACAACGAGATGATCTCCAACCCTGAGCAGATGCCGAGGCTGCTCCAGACGGCGATCCAGCACGCCATCGGGCGCGGCGGCGTCAGCGTCGTCTCGATGCCGGGCGACATCGCGTCCAGGCCCGCCCCCGAGAAGAGCATCGAGCACGCCCTCGTCACCACGCGGCCGACCGTGCGGCCCGGTGACGACGAGATCGACAAGCTCTGCCGCATGGTGGACGAGGCCAGACGGGTGACGTTGTTCTGCGGCAGCGGCACGGCCGGGGCGCACGCCGAGGTCATGGAGTTCGCCGAGAAGATCAAGTCCCCGGTCGGGCACGCGCTGCGCGGCAAGGAGTGGATCCAGTACGACAACCCGTACGACGTCGGGATGAGCGGGCTGCTCGGCTACGGCGCCGCGTACGAGGCGACCCACGAGTGCGACCTCCTCGTCCTGCTCGGCACGGACTTCCCGTACAACGCCTTCCTCCCGGACGACGTGAAGATCGTCCAGGTCGACGTGCGCCCCGAGCACCTCGGCCGCCGCTCCAAGCTGGACCTCGCGGTCTGGGGCGATGTGCGCGAGACCCTGCGCTGCCTGACGCCCCGGGTGAAGCCCAAGTCCGACCGCAAGTTCCTCGACCGGATGCTGAAGAAGCACGCGAACGCCCTGGAGGGCGTGGTCAAGGCCTACACCCGCAAGGTCGACAAGCACGTTCCGATCCACCCCGAGTACGTCGCTTCCGTGCTGGACGAGCTGGCCGACGAGGACGCCGTGTTCACCGTCGACACCGGCATGAACAACGTGTGGGCCGCCCGCTATCTGACACCCAACGGCAAGCGGCGGGTGATCGGTTCGTTCAGCCACGGCTCGATGGCCAACGCCCTGCCGCAGGCGATCGGTGCCCAGTTCACCGACCTGAACCGGCAGGTCGTCGCGATGTCCGGCGACGGCGGATTCTCCATGCTGATGGGCGACTTCCTCACCCTGGTCCAGCACGACCTGCCGGTGAAGGTCGTCCTGTTCAACAACTCCTCTCTCGGCATGGTCGAGTTGGAGATGCTGGTGGCGGGCCTGCCGTCGTACGGGACGAACAACGCGAACACCGACTACGCCGCCATCGCCCGTGCGGCCGGCGCCTACGGCGTACGCGTGGAGAAGCCCAAGCAGTTGCAGGGCGCGCTCAAGGACGCCTTCAAGCACAAGGGCCCCGCGCTCGTCGACGTGGTCACCGACCCGAACGCACTCTCCATCCCGCCGAAGATCAGCGCCGACATGGTCACCGGCTTCGCCCTCTCCGCCAGCAAGATCGTGCTCGACGGCGGAGTGGGCCGCATGCTCCAGATGGCCCGCTCCAACATCCGCAACGTGCCGCGCCCCTAGGGCGTGTCCGGCGGATGAGGGCCGGACAGGCCGCGGCGCCTGGTGCGGCGCATCGCAAGGCGCTGGAACGTCCTCATCGCGGAGCGATTCGGGCGTCTCGGCAACGCCGCGAAGTGCCGTGCCGTGCGTCGTGGACCCGGTCCTGATCCGCCGGACATGCCCTAGCCCTCTGCGTAAGGAACTCTGTTCAGAAGACCAGGCCTGTGGTCGGCCGGTGCCTTGATGACCCTCCACGCGATGCGCTGCCGGAGCCTTACGGAGCGCGAGCCACGCATGCGAACGTGAGTACGGGTGCTCATGTGGCGACTCCCGGCGGACGGCATTGTCGAGGACGTCAGCAGAACAATCACCGCACCGGGCACACCGGCGTTACCAGGAGATCCAACATGGCCAAGACCGCGCGTTCGATGCCGCAGAACCTCCGCCACCACCTGGCGAACCCTCTGGCTCTGGGATACCTGGGCGTTGTCCTCGCGGTGTGCCTGTGGGTCGCCGCGGACACCGTCTTCGCCTCCTCCTCCGGAGACGCAAGCTTCGCCGGAGTGTGGGCCTTCCTGGTGACCGCCCCGACCTCGCTGCTGGTCCCCTTCACCGGCCCCGTGGGCCTGATCGCGATTCCGATCGGTGCCATCGTCCAGGCCTTCGCGCTCGGTGCCATGTACCGCTACGTCACCGAGCGGCGCGCCCACGGCACCGAGAACGGCGCTATCAGCGCCTGAAAGCCCTGCACCCCAGTTCCGTCCGGCGAGTTCCTGGAGGCTGACCTGTGACAGCGAACCTGGACTGATCGCCACCGAAGATGGGCCAACGTCATTTCGTGACGACGAAGATGGACCGCCGCAGGTCAGGAGCGTAGAGCCTGCCAGCAGCGCTGTCGGCTCAAGATTCAGCACTCCGGTGAGCGTGCTAGCCCAGATGCGGGTGTTGCCGAGATGTGAACCAATGGGGCAATCAGTGGATCAGGGCGGTAGGTTCTCGTCGCCGGTGAGCGGTTCAGGGCCAGACAATTATGTCGAGCGTTACGTACTTGCTCTCGTCGCGGATCTGCGGAGCCTCCTTAACCGTCACAAGGCCGATGCGGTCGCTCCGCTGCACGCAGATGCGCGTGCCTTTGGTCAGGGCTGAGTTTCTGATGATGTCGGTGTACCTCGTGTCCGACCGGCACACCTCCAAGGACCCTTCCTGTCCGGAATCCAGTTTGACCATCCGCCCCTTGGACTGGAGGCCGTTGAAGCTGTCGTAGGTCAGGTCGTAGCCCACTCCCTCGCGGAGCTCGATCGGGTCGTCCGAAAGGACGATGCCGTAGTCGGCGGGCATCTTGATGTCGGTCTTGGTTACAGGGTTGCCGGTTCCCGTTTCGGCCGACGGTGAAGTGGCGGAAGCAGGAGGTGTTTGTGACACCGTCGCCGAGACAGTGGGCTGCGCTATCGGTGCGGGGGTTCGCGCTGTGGGTGAGTTGATCACCACCGGCAACCCGAAGAACCCGAACAGCAGGCCCACCACACCGGTCACCGCTGACAGCACGGCGGCCCACTCGCTGAGGCGTCTGGGCTGAGGCGGAGTGGGCGGGTCAGTGCTGGGCGGAGTGGAGGGTGGCGGGGGCGTGGGAGGCGCGCTCATGTGCAGCTCCTTCTGAATAGGGCATGCCATGTATGTTCTCAACTCAGTTATGGGGCAACCGTGTTGAGCATGCCGGGATCGTGCAGGCGACATTACGTTGCGAGGGCGCCTGATCCCTGTAGTTGTCGCCCACTGAGGGCTGATCCAGCCACGGCTGGTCGTGCGCCGCATACCCTGAGCACACGCCACCGGTTGGTTGAGGGTGGGAAGCCCAAGTAGGGAGAACACGGTTCCGCTCAGAAACCTGCGAGAGACCTACGGCCGTGACCTGGAGCTTGCCGCGCTCAAGATCCGTCGATTGCCCCTTTGGCTTGCATTTCGGCGATATGTGATATGTGTCAGCTTTTCGCCCGCTTCCACCGTCGCAATCGCCTCCATCCTGCTGACCTGCGGCGGTCCATCTTCGGGGATACAAACCACCCTCAGTCCAACTTCGTTGGCCAACGGTCAGCCTTCGCTGTCGGAGGTCAGAGGCGGTCGTCGGGCAAAGGCGCAGTCACCGGGATTCCACGGCAACCGCACCGAGGTCCGGCGGCGTCCTGCTTGCCGGGCCGTCGTCGCGTGTGCGGGGGGTCCTCGGAAGCGGCTGCGAGAAGAATGGACGGCATGGCTACGTGCAAGAAGTGCGGTGCCCGGAAGCACCGTTGGCCTCGTTCCTGCTCCCGGTGCCGTTCCGGGGTGGCGGACAAGGCGGACAAGGGGGAGACCGCGATGGATGCCGCCGAGCTGGCCACAGAGGTGGGTCTGCTCGGATGGATCGCGCGGGGTTTCATGGCGGTCGTCCGGATGGCTCTGCGCGCGATCGGCTGACCGGCACGGGGCCGTGGATGACGGCACACTGGTCGCGAGCCGGGCAGAATAGGAGCCCTTCGCGGTCGGCGGCGTCGAGGACAGCTGAGAGGCGGGCGTGGGAGCGACCGGGGGACGAGGAGAAGTCATGCGGTGTGCGCACTGTCGGCGTGAGGTCGTGTGCCGGCCGCCGATGTTCGGCGGCCCGCCCTGCCTGGGGCAGATCCACGTGCACAGCAACGAGGAGGTCTGCTTCCCCGAGCAGGGGGCGGCGAGCTCACAGGCCTGGCTGCCCGGCGGGTGCGGCTGCAGGGCCCGGGACCTGAAGGCATGCGTGACCGACCTGCCTCCTCCCCCCTCGCCGCCGAGGGGCAGTACCGAACAACTGACCGAGACCGGAGCGACGTTCCTCGGTCTCGCACCGGGCGCGGGGGTGAACGTCGTCGAGCTGGCGGACGGCGCGGGCGTGTGTGTCGTACAGGCCGGGCCCGGCGGCGGCAAGGTGTACGTCGCACCGGACCGGACCGTCCTGTTCGTTCCGTCCGCCATGGACTTCGGTGCGGGGCTCGCGGCCTTCCTCGGTGGCGCACGCACCCCCGCGTGAGGGTGTGACGACAGGACCTGAAGCCTCTCGTCCGGATCAGGCCGGGGTCAGGCGCAACGTCAGGATCTGGAACGGCCGCAGCGCGAGGACCAGCCCGTCCGCGTCCGTCTCCGCCGTGTGCAGCGGCCGTTCCAGCAGGTCGGCTAGGTGCGCCCCCATGACCGGGAAGGGCACCGTCAGCCGGGTCCGCGCCCGGCCGCCCGCCGACTCGTAGAGCCGTACGATCACATCCCCGCTCCGGTCGTCGGCGAGCTTGACCGACTCGACCGTCACCGCCGGATGCCCCGTCGACACCAGCGCGGGCACCACCGGGGCCGCGGCCGCCCGCAGCGGCAGATTCAGCGCCAGGCCCTCCCGTACGGCGTCCGTCACCTCCGCGCCGGGTGCCAGCGCGTAGCGGAAGCGGTGCACGCCCAGGTCCGTGTGCGGGTCCGGGCTGTGCGGGGCGCGCAACAGCGTGAGCCGGACCGTGGTGCCGAGGCCGTCCGGGTGCGGGGTGCGCGTCACATCGTGGCCGTACGTCGAGTCGTTGAGCAGCGCGACGCCGTAGCCGGGTTCCGCGACCCGCAGCCAGCGGTGGGCGCAGATCTCGAAACGGGCCGCGTCCCAGGACGTGTTGTCGTGCGTCGGCCGGTGGACATGACCGAACTGGATCTCGGCGGCGGAGCGTTCGGCATGGACGTCGAGAGGGAAGGCGGCCTTGAGGACCTTCTCCGACTCCTGCCAGTCGACCTCGGTTTCGATGTCGAGCTGCCGGCTCCCCGCCGCGAGCCGCAACTCCTGCACGACGGTCGACCTCCCGAAGGAGCGCACCACGCGCACGGCCGCCCGCAGCGGCCCGTCCTCGACCAGCGAAACGGAGTCCGCGGCGGTCAGATCGGTGCGGGTGCGGCGGTAGTGCCCGTCGATGTCCCAGGCATCCCAGTGGTTGGGATGGTCCGGGTGCAGCTGGAGGAGACTGGCGCGGGCGCCCGGGACCAGCACCTCGCGCCCGGCGACCAGATCGTGGACCGAGGGGACCAGCCCGTCGGCGTCCACGGTGATCCGCAGCAGCCCGTTGGCGAGGACGACGCCGCCCGCCTCCGAGGTCTTTGCCGTCACCGGACGCTCCGGGACCGCCGACCCGTCCAGCGGGCCTGCCCCGAGCCCGGGGCTCCTCGCCACCACCGCCGCGCGGCCCTCGCCCAGCTCCTGGACGTGCGCCCCGGGCGGCAGCGCCCCGGCCACCTCGGCGTCGAGCTCGATCACCTGAACGCGGTCGTAGGGGGAGGAGTTGAGCGCCACCATGCCCTCGGGCGCTCCGAGCGAAGCCACCGCCTCGGCCATCACGTCCGCCAGTTCGGCGCGCACCTCCTCATAGGTGTCCCGGGCCTCGCGGTGCACCCAGGCGATCGACGACCCGGGCAGGATGTCGTGGAACTGGTGCAGCAGCACCGTCTTCCACACCCGGTCGAGGCGCTCGTACGGATAGCGGTAGGAGGGAGAGCGCAGGGCGGCTGTCGTAGCCCACAACTCCGCCTCCCGCAGGAGGTGTTCGCTCCGCCGGTTGCCCTGCTTCGTCTTCGCCTGGGTGGTGTACGTCGCCCGGTGCAGCTCCAGATACAGCTCGCCCGACCAGACGGGCGCCTGCTCCCCGTACTCCTCCTCGGCCGCCGCGAAGAACGCCGAGGGCTTCTCGACCGTCACCCGGGGCGAACCCTCCAGATCGCGCAGCCGGCGGGCCCGCTCCAGCATCTCCCGGGTCGGGCCGCCCCCGCCGTCTCCCCAGCCGAACGGAACCAGCGAGCGGGTGGCCCGGCCCTTGTCCGCGAAGTTCTTCTCCGCGTGCGCCAACTCAGCGGCGTGCAGCTGGGCGTTGTAGGTGTCGACCGGCGGGAAGTGGGTGAAGACCCGGGTGCCGTCGATGCCCTCCCACCAGAAGGTGTGGTGCGGCATCCTGTTGTGCTGGTTCCACGACAGCTTCTGGGTGAGGAACCAGCGCACCCCCGCCAGCCGCGCCAGTTGGGGGAAGGCGGCGGTGTAGCCGAAGGAGTCCGGTAGCCAGATCTCCTCCGTCTCGATGCCCAGCTCCTCCCGGAAGAACCTCTTGCCGTGCACGAGTTGACGGGCCAGTGCCTCGCCGCCCGGCAGATTGGCGTCCGACTCCACCCACATCGAGCCGACGGGGGACCACTGACCCGCCGCCACCGCCTCCTCGATCCGGGCCCAGATGTGCGGCTGGTGCTCCTTCACCCAGGCGTACTGCTGGGCCTGCGAACAGGCGAAGACCAGCTCCGGGTAGTCCTTCGCGAGGGCGGTGACGTTGGCGAACGTACGCGAGGCCTTGCGGACGGTCTCGCGCAACGGCCACAGCCACGCCGAGTCGATGTGCGCGTGCCCCGACGCGGAGATCCGGTGTGCGCTCGCGGAGGCGGGCCGCGCCAGTACCCCGGCCAGCGCCGCCCGGCCCGCCGCCGCGGTGCCGGAGACGTCGTGCAGGTCCAGCGCGTCGAGCATCGACTCCAGCGCCCGGAGGATCTCGTGCCGCCGCGACCGGTCGGGGGGCAGCTCCCGCATCAGCTCGGACAGCACCTCGACGTCCAGGACGAGATGCCAGACCTCCTCGTCGAGCACCGCGAGGTCGGCGGAGGCGAAGCGGTAGAGGGGGCGGTCGCCGGAGGTCAGGACGTCGCCGAGCGGCGTCGGCTCGAAACCGTGCTCCAGGACCGCCGGATTGGCCGCCGCCTCCAGGAGCAGATCGACCGGCTCCCCGCCCACCGCCGGGTGCGCGAGCGCCAGATGCCGGTTGCGGGGATGAACACCCTTGAGGGGGACGCCCAGGTGGTCGTAGAGCATGCCTTCCGCCTGGAACCCCGGCCCCTGACCGGTGAACCCCGGGTCGACGACCACTTCCACCCGGCGCCCCGACCACTCATCGGGCACCGCTCCCCGGAGCCGGAACCAGCTGGTGGACCAGGGTTTACCCCACTCCGTACCGGCCGTGAACGGCCCGAAGTCCGCGCCGAGGGCCTCGGCCACCGGCACCGGCTCGCCCGGAACGTGCCACACCGACAGGGCGAGCGGGGCACGGGCGGCGTACTGGGACGGGCGGATGAACTGGTGGAGGGCCCTCTCCAGGCGGCCCTCCACCAGGGTGCGGTCGTCGTGCATCACAGCTCCTCGGGAAGGTGCGGGGCCCTGGCGGGGTGGCTCGGGTTCCCTTTCCCCGGGAGCGTGCGGAACACCCCTCGGAGGGGTCAGCAGTCGTGGTCGACCAGATCGAAGGAGGCGTAGTGGTCGGCGGTGTAGTAGTCCTCCTCCACCTGCTCGCCGGTGACGATCCGGCGGGCGCCGCGGGTGTCGGAGCCGGGCGTGATGACCGTGTACTCGTGGTAGTAGCCGGTGGACTGGCCGGGCAGCAGGCCCTCGCGGTTCTGGAAGACGGTGCCGTCCTGCTCGAACGGGAACGGTCCGCCCTGCTCGATGAGATCCAGGGTGTCGTGCGCCTGGGACGGCAGGGCGGAGTAGCAGATGCCGCCCACCGCGGCAGCCCGGAAGGCGGATGCGGAGTGGGCGGTGGGGGCGGCAGGCGGGGTGGCGGCCTGGGCCGTGACCGGGCCCGAGGCGAGGAGGACGACGGACAGGAGGGCGGCCGAGCCGCCGAACCGAGTGATGCGTGGGGGGATGCGCATGCCACCATGATGACGCGCGTAGAAGTTGGGTAGTCAACGTCAACTCGGCTGTGTTCGCCGGACGTTAACCAGAGCTGCGCCTATGTGGTGATGGCGTGCGCGGGTGGGATGTTCCGTGCGCCCCTCGCCGCTCCTGACCGTTCACCTATTGATGAGTCGACAAGCGTGACCGTGTACGTACAGGGGCATGCATCCCGTGAGGCTGTTCGACGGGCGGCCGGATCAGAGGAGGTCGGTTCACTGTGCGGGCGGGGGAAATGGCGAAGCGTCAGAGAAGGACCGCGGTCATCGAGGGGCGTGGCCCCCGGGGCCGGAGACCGGGCGAGGGGCCACCGCCGACCCGGATGCGCCGCAGGGTGGGCCACACCGAACGGTCGGCGGTGGGCGAAGTGCGCCGGGAGCTACGGGAGTTCCTCCGGGACAGCTCCGACGAGGAGCGGACCGAGGCGGCGGAGCTGCTGGTGAGCGAGCTGGTGACCAACGCGCTCATCCACACCCGGCACGGGGCGGTGGTCACCGCCACGGCGACGCCGGCCCGACTGCGGGTGGAGGTGCAGGACTTCGCCGCGGAGAATCTGCCCGCGCCGTACGTACCGAACGCCGACGACGGTACGCACGGCAGGGGCCTGATCCTGGTCCGGAGCCTGGCCGACGCCTGGGGCGTGGAGGCACAGGCCCTGGGGAAGGTCGTCTGGTTCGAGCTGCACGGCGGAGGGTGATGAGGAGCCCTCCGCCGCGCGGCGCTCTCAGCCGAACTGCTGCTCCAGATCCTTCAGTTTCTGTTCCAGCGAGTCGAGCCGGGGGAGTGTCTGGGTGTCGTCCTCGGCGGTGAGGTCGACGGTCCTCGGGTCACTACCCTGGCTCGAAGCGTCCAAGCTCTTAGAGCTCGAACCGTCCGCCTGCTTCGGGCCGACGGCTTGCAGGGATGGCCGGGGTCGCAGAGGCAGCTGACCCGGCTCTGCTATGGCGGGCTCCGCGACGGCCGGCGCCGCGCCGCCCGATGCCGCGGCGAGGGCGGGCACGTCCACCTGCCGGTCGCCCCGTCCACCGCGTCCCCAGACCCTGTTCTGCCGGTTCAGGGCCTTGATGCGGGCCCGGTCCAGCTTCTCCTGGTCGCGTCGGCGGAGCCGGTCCTGCTCACGCTCCCTGCGGTCCTCCCGCACCTCGTCCACCGCCTCGTCCAGGGTGCGGACGCCCTCCAGGAGCATCAGCGACCAGGCGCCGAAGGTCTCCCTGGGCGCCCGCAGCCAGCGGACGATCCGGATCTGCGGCAACGGACGGGGCACCAGGCCCTGTTCGCGCAGCGCGGCGCGGCGGGTCTGCTTCAGCGCGCGGTCGAAGAGCACCGCGGCCGAGAGGGACATCCCCGCGAAGAAGTGCGGTGCGCCCGCGTGGTCCATGCCCCGGGGGGCGTGCACCCAGTTGAACCAGGCGGCGGCCCCGGCGAAGGTCCACACCAGCAGCCGGGAGCCGAGCGCCGCGTCTCCGTGGCTCGCCTCCCGTACGGCCAGCACGGAACAGAACATCGCGGCCCCGTCCAGTCCGAACGGGACCAGATACTCCCAGCCTCCGGTGAGGTTCAGATTCTGCCGGCCGAAGCCGACGAGCCCGTGGAAGGAGAGCGCGGCGGCGACCGCCGCGCAGCAGAACAGCAGAACGTAACTGGCGGTGGCGTACAGCGCTTCCTTGCGTCTGCGGCGCTCCTCGCTGCGTTCCCAGGAGTCGTCGGCCGCGGCCTTGCCGGCGGCACGCTTGCCGCGTGCGACCACCGTCACCGCCGCCATGACTCCCACGAGCAGTACGGCGCCCGGAAGCAGCCAGTCAAGCGATATGTCGGTCAGTCTCATGCGCGGTCCCTTGCGTCACGTAGGGCGTTTCGTGCGCCATCGTGACGGAATTCCCGTCCCGCTCCGGTGGTTTCGGGACAAGAGCACGCCATGGGGGTGGGAGAGGCTATCGATGGGTGGAATCTTCTCGAACGGTCACCCGGTCGGGCCTGGTCGTGTTCGATTCCACGTCATCCGGACGGGCGGTGTGGATCAGGAAGCTGCGGCTAGGGGCTGTCCCGTGATCCGCGGTGGATCGGCGTGCGGCGTCGGACGCGGCGCATCGCAAGGGGGAGGGATGTCCGCGTACGGGATGTACTCGGGCGTTGCGGCAACGCGGCGAGGTGCCGTAGCTGTCCTCGTGCGCCCGCCGGGGATTACGGGGCAGCCCTCAGCTTCCGCACCCGGTCCGCGTCACAGGTGCGCGGACAGGTCACACAGGTGTCCTCGGGGCGCAGGGTGTAGAAGAGGCAGCAGCTCGCCCGGTCCCGGGTCGGCAGCGACCGGCCGTCGGGTCCGGTCAGCTCGCGGAAGCCGGCGGTGCCGACGTACGGCTTGGCCGTGCCGGGGAGCAGCAGCTCCAGCTCGGTCATCGCGCGGCGCTCCTCGCCCAGCAGATGCGCGATGTACCAGAGGCCCTCGACGATCTCGTCGGTCGCCATCCCCCACAGGGCCCGCTTCCCGCGCCGCATACGCGGCCCGAATCCCTCCAGCACGGGACCGAGGTGCTCGGTCAGGGAGGCCAGGACCTCGGCCCGCAGCGCCGCCTCGTCCGCGACGACCCGGGCCCCGGGCAGGTTGGCGGCCGGGTCGTCCGGCAGGCAGGCGAATTCCCGGACCCGCACGGTCAGGTGCCCCAGCGCCCGCTGGAAGGCCACGTCCTCGACCGGGATCCGTGGCACCCGACGCTGCAGGAACCAGGGCACCGTCACCAGCAGACAGGCGGGCCAGGCGTACCGGTGCAGACCGAAGCTCGCCACCACGTCCGGACGGGCCTGCTGACCGTAGTCGCGCAGCACCTGGGCGTTGTCCCAGGCGAGGAAGGCGTCCACGGCGTGACCGCCGGAGGCGAGCTCCGCCGCGCCGACCCAGCCCGCTCCGGACGGGGCCACGGCGTCGCCGTCGAGCACATCGGCCCGCAGACCGGGGAACACCTCGGTCAGGCGGGTGTACGCGGCGGTCACGGGGGACGTCGCGGTGCCGGTGAACGGCGGGGAGAGGGTCATGCAGGGGACCACCGAATCGGGATCGTTTGCAGGTAAGGCTTACCTTACCCGATGCCATCGATGTTTGAACCGCAGCCTCCTCCCTCTATCGTGCACAGGAGGCCCGGCGCACGCGAGTCGGCCCGTGGCAGGCGGAGGAGGTCCGGGTGGAGCAGGGCAGCGCACACGAGAGCGCACGTCCGGCGTACGCCCTGGGAGCGTTCCCGCGTACTCCGGCGGAAGGCCGGATGCCGGAGTGCCGGGTGCCGGAACAGGCCCGGGGTGAGCGGGCCGGATTCGGGCAGCCCGGATTCGAGCGACCCGGCGGCCGGCCGGGCGAGGGTGAACAGGCCGCCCGGGGCGAGCACACCCACGGCGAGCCTCCCGCGCCGCGTGCCGTCGTCCAGCGCCACTCCGTCCGCGGCCAGATCCTGGACGCCCTGCGCGCCGCCCTCGTCGACGGCGAGCTGGTGCCCGGCCAGGTGTACTCCGCCCCCGCGCTCGGCGCCCGCTTCGGGGTCTCCGCGACGCCGGTGCGCGAGGCCATGCAGCGGCTGGCCGTCGAGGGGGCCGTCGAGGTCGTGCCGAACCGCGGCTTCCGGGTCAGCGAACGCGGCCCCCGCGAACTGGCCGAACTGGCCGAGGTGCGGGCGCTGATCGAGGTCCCGGTGATGCTGAGCCTGGCCCGTACGGTTCCGGCGCACCGCTGGAGCGGCCTGCGCCCGCTGGCGGAGGCCACCGTCACGGCGGCGGCCGTCGGTGACCGGGCCGCCTACGCCGAGTCGGACCGGGCCTTCCACCGCGCGGTCCTCATGCTGTCGGGCAACGAGCAGCTCGTGACCGTCGCCGACGAACTGCACCGGCGTTCCCAGTGGCCGCTGGTCTCGGGCCCCGCCACCCGCCGGGCCGACCTGCTGGCCGACGCCTCCGAGCACACCGCCCTGCTCGACGCCCTCGTCTCCCAGGACCTCGCCGTCGTCCAGGCCCTGGTCCGCGAACACTTCGCCGGCGCCGACGGCTGACCGGGGCGGTGCCCGCGGCGCCCGGGGGCCGCGGACGCCCCTGCCTCAGCTCGCCTCGGCGGTGCGCGGGGCCGGGGGGCCCAGGTGGGGGGCCAGCCAGGTGGGCACTCCGCCCAGCAGCCGGAACAGCCGGCCCGCCTCGGCGCGCAGCCGCGCCGCCTCCGGCTCCTCCTCCGTCTCCGCGAGGGAGATCAGCGCCGGGGCCGTACCGACCAGGAACCCGAGCTCCTCCCGGATCCGCAGCGACTCCGCGAAGCCGTGCCGGGCCTCGGCCAGCTCCCCCTCGCGCAGCGCGAGCGCCGCCAGATGCCGCCAGGTGGACGAGAGGAGCAACTCGTCGCCCCGGTTCGCCGCACCGGCGTGCGCCCGGCGGAACGCGGCGCGCGCCGACTGCGGCGACTCCGCGATGTTCTGGGCGATCAGCCCGCGCCGGAAGTCCAGCAGCGGCCGGGCCGGGGACGCGGGCGCCAGCAGCGCCGCCGACCGGCTCAGCGCCACGCTCGCCTCGTCGGCCCGGTCCCGTACCGCCAGGAGGGTCGAGGCGTACGCCAGATGGCCCCGCTCGGAGGCGGCGGACCCGCGCTCGTCGTCGCTGCGGGCGATGGCCTCCGCCGTGCGCAGGGCGTCCTCGGCGTCGGTCCAGCCCTGTCCGGTGTACAGACACCTCTCGGTCAGCAGCGCGGTGCGCTGGAGAGCGGCGGCCGGATCGGTGCTCGCGTCGTGCTCCAGCAGTGCGGCCGCGTCCGTCCAGCAGGCGCGTGAGCGCAGCCGCCATACCGCGGTCTGGAGCGGAGGATCGTCATCTGCTGTCGTTCCGGAACCAGACATGGCGGTATGCGCCACATTGCCCTCCCCGAGCGCGCCATTGTGCTGTTGGGTACGGCGCATCTCAGCACGGATTGGCACGCCGGGCCAAGGGGTCCGGGCAATGTCAGGTGAAAGATTTCACAATCGGCCGGAGCGCGACGGGGCCCCGCCGGGCCCCGTGCGCGGCCGGAAGATCAGCTCATGCGCAGGGCGAGGAAGAAGTCGAGCTTGTCCTCCAGGCGCGAAAGGTCACGCCCCGTCAACTGCTCGATCCGTCCGACGCGATAGCGCAACGTGTTGACGTGCAGGTGCAGCCGGGCGGCGCAGCGGGTCCAGGACCCGTCGCAGTCCAGGAAGGCCTCCAGCGTCTCGATCAGCTCCGCCCGGTGGCGACGGTCGTAGTCGCGCAGCGGGTCCAGCAACCGGGCGGTGAAGGCGCGCCGGACGTCGTCGGGGACGAACGGCAGCAGCAGCACGTGCGAGGCCAGTTCGTGGTGACCGGCCGCGCAGACCCGCCCCGGACGGGCCGCGGCCACCCGGCGGGCGTGCCGGGCCTCCTCCAGCGCGCCGCGCAGCCCTTCGGCGGAATGCACGGCCGCGCTGACACCCAGTGTCAGCCGGCCGTCGTCGGCGAGTCCCGCGGAGAGCGGTTCGCGCACCGAGGCGAGCAGCGCGTCGGCGTGCAGTCCGGGATCCGCGTCGAGGGCGTCGGCGTCCTCGACGCCCGCCCGCGCGGCATCGCCCGGAGCGCCCTCCCCGGACTCCGCGGCCACGGTGGTGAGCGTGGGCAGCGGCACCAGGGCGATGGCCTCCTCGCCCGTGTGGGCGACGGCGATCCGGTCGGCCGAGTCGGGGCCGCTGACCGCCGGGTCGACGAGGATCTCCTCCAGCAGCGCCTGCGCCGTCGGACCGCTCGCGATGTCGCCCGCGGTGGCCGCCTGGCCCGCGCCGCTCCAGTCGACCCTGGCCACCACGACCTGCCACTGCGGGGCCACGCCGAGGCCGGGCAGCAGGACCGGTGCGGCGACCCGCAGCCTGGCCGCGATCTCGGCGGGGGCGGCACCCGCCTGGACCAGTTCCAGGACCTCCTGGGCGAGCCTGCGGCGTACCGTACGGGCCGCGTCGCGGCGGTCGCGCTCGACCGCGATCAGCTGGGTGACGCCCTGGAGCAGGTCGAGCCGGGCGGCGGGCCAGTCCCCGGCGTCGGCCTCGACCGCCAGCAGCCAGTCGGAGAGCACCGATTCCCGTACATCGCGGGCGGCCGGCGCCGCGCCCCGGCCGGTGTTCCGGATCGGGAAGAGCGAATACGTCGTGCCGGCGACCGCGGCCCGGTGCGGACCCCGGCGGCCGGTACGGGTCGCGGCCAGGTGGTGCCCGGCCAGCGCCGCGCCCAGCGGTCCGGGCAGCGGGGTGCCCGCCCCGGCGATCTGGCGGCCGGTGGGGGAGAGGACCCAGGCCCGTAGGTCCAGGTCGGAGGTGAGGAGGTCCAGGACCACCTCGGGACCGCCGCCCGCCGGGCCCGAGGTCATCAGCCGCCGGTGCCGGTCCACCACGGCTGCCAGGTCGCCCGCCCGCTCACCGGAGACCTGACGGACGACGTACTCGGTGATCGTCGCGAAAGCAACGGTCTCGTTCACGGCGAAGAGCGGGAGGCGGTGCTGCCGGCACGCCTCGACCAGATCGCCGGGGATGTCGCCGAGCTCCGCCTCGCCGGCCGCGAGACCGGCCACCCCGGCGCCCGCCAGGATCCGGACGAACGGCTCGGAGTCCGCCGCGTCCCGGCGCCAGGCGAGGCCCGTGAGCACCAGCTCCCCGCCGGAGAGGTAGCGGCTGGGATCGCGCAGGTCGGTCGTCATGACGCCGCGGACCGAGCGGTCCAGCTCGTCCTCGCCGCCGAGCAGCCGCAGGCCCAGCGCGTCGGTCTCCAGCAGTGCGCGCAGCCGCATCTCGTCGCCGCCGATCTTTCCGTAGGGGAGCAGGTGAAGTTCGTGAAGGAGCAGGTGGGGGTGGAAGTGGGTGAAGGAGGTCGTGGGGTGGGGGAGCCGTGAGGGATACGGGTATCTGTTGATTGCGGCGAGGTTACTGATTCCCGCCATTCGTTCGAATCTACAAGACGAGGACGGACACCAGCCAACTCCTTCAGTGTTTCGGTGACTGCACCGGTAGGAGCAGGGCTTGTGTACTGGGCCACACACCACGTGAACACCATATGAACGAGCCAGTCGAGGGCCGGCCGTCCCCAGCCCCAGCGAACGACCCGATTGAGAAGAAGAGAGCCACTCATGGACTTCCTTCGCCCCGCCAGCTGGGAGGAGGCGCTCGCCGCCAAGGCCGAGCACCCCACCGCTGTGCCCATCGCGGGCGGCACCGATGTGATGGTCGAGATCAACTTCGACCACCGGCGGCCCGAGTACCTCCTGGACCTGAACCGCATCGGTGAGCTGTCCGAGTGGGAGGTGGGCCAGGAGAGCGTGCGGCTCGGCGCCTCCGTGCCGTACAGCAGCATCATGGAGCACCTGCGCACCGAGCTGCCCGGCCTGGCGCTCGCCTCGCACACCGTCGCCTCCCCGCAGATCCGCAACCGCGGCGGTGTCGGCGGCAACCTCGGCACCGCGTCGCCGGCCGGTGACGCCCACCCGGCCCTGCTCGCGGCCGACTGCGAGGTCGAGGCCGAATCCGTACGCGGAACGCGGCTGATTCCCATCGACGCTTTCTACACAGGGGTCAAGCGCAACGCCCTGGCGCCGGACGAGCTGATCCGCGCCGTGCACATCAGGAAGGCCGACGGACCCCAGCAGTACTCCAAGGTCGGCACCCGCAACGCCATGGTCATCGCCGTCTGCGCGTTCGGTATCGCCCTGCACCCCGAGACCCGCACCGTGCGCACCGGCATCGGCTCCGCCGCCCCGACCCCGGTGCGGGCCAAGGAGGCCGAGGAGTTCCTGAACGCCGCGCTCGACGAGGGCGGGTTCTGGGAGAACGGCAAGATCATCACCCCCGCGATCGCCAAGCAGTTCGCCGCCCTCGCGTCCGGCGCCTGCAACCCGATCGACGACGTGCGCGGCACGGCGAAGTACCGCAGGCACGCGGTCGGCATCATGGCCCGCCGCACGCTCGGCTGGACCTGGGAGCAGTACCGCGGCGCGGGCCGCACGCTGGAAGGAGCTGCGTAACCATGCGAGTCAATTTCACGGTCAACGGCCGTCAGCAGGAAGCCGACGACGTGTGGGAGGGGGAGTCCCTCCTGTACGTCCTGCGTGAGCGCATGGGCCTGCCCGGCTCCAAGAACGCCTGCGAGCAGGGCGAGTGCGGATCCTGCACCGTCCGCCTCGACGGCGTCCCGGTCTGCGCGTGCCTCGTCGCCGCCGGCCAGGTCCAGGACCGCGAGGTCGTCACCGTCGAGGGCCTGGCCGACTACGCCAAGCACCGCGAGGACGCCCACCCCGGTGGCGGCTGCGCCTCCGGCGCCTGCGGCACCACTCTGGACGCCGCCAAGCGCTGGCAGTCCAAGCCCACCGACGGCCAGACCGGCGAGGCCGTCGAACTCTCCCCGATCCAGCAGGCGTTCATCGACGCCGGAGCCGTCCAGTGCGGCTTCTGCACCCCCGGCCTGCTGGTCGCGGCCGACGAACTGCTGGAGAACACCCCCTCGCCGTCCGACCAGGACATCCGTGAGGCGCTCTCCGGCAACCTGTGCCGCTGCACGGGTTACGAGAAGATCCTCGACGCGGTCCGCCTCGCGGCCGCCCGTCAGGAAGAGGCGGTCCAGTCATGACGACGCCCCCCAAGGCCCAGACCGTTCCGGCCGGCACACCCACCAAGATCACCCAGGGTTCGCCCACCAAGGGCGGCATCGGCGAGTCCACGCTCCGCCCCGACGGCACCCTCAAGGTCACCGGCGAGTTCGCGTACTCCTCCGACATGTGGCACGAGGACATGCTGTGGGGCCAGACGCTGCGCTCCACCGTCGCGCACGCCGAGATCGTCTCCATCGACACCTCCGAGGCGCTGGCCACGTCCGGCGTCTACGCCGTGATGACCTACGACGACCTGCCCGCCGCGATGAAGAACTACGGCCTGGAGATCCAGGACACCCCGGTTCTCGCCCACGGCAAGGTCCGTCACCACGGTGAGCCGGTCGCCATCGTGGCCGCCGACCACCCGGAGACCGCGCGCCGCGCCGCCGCCAAGATCAAGATCGAGTACCGCGAGCTGCCTCTCGTCACCGACGAGGCCTCGGCGACCGCTCCCGACGCCGTACTCGTCCACGAGGGCCGCGACGACCACCACATCGGTCACGTCCCGCACCCCAACATCGTGCACCGCCAGCCGATCATCCGCGGCGACGCCGACGAGGCGGCCAAGCGGGCCGACGTCATCGTCACGGGCGATTACACCTTCGGCATGCAGGACCAGGCCTTCCTCGGCCCCGAGTCCGGCCTCGCGGTGCCCTCCGAGGACGGCGGCGTCGAGCTGTACGTCGCCACCCAGTGGCTGCACTCGGACCTCGGCCAGATCGCCCCCGTCCTCGGCCTGCCCGAGGAGAAGGTCCGCATGACGCTCTCCGGCGTCGGCGGTGCCTTCGGCGGCCGCGAGGACATCTCGATGCAGATCCACGCCTGTCTGCTGGCGCTCCGCACCGGCAAGCCCGTCAAGATCGTCTACAACCGGTTCGAGTCCTTCTTCGGACACGTCCACCGGCACCCGGCGAAGCTCCACTACGAGCACGGCGCCACCAAGGACGGCAAGCTCACGCACATGAAGTGCCGCATCGTCCTGGACGGCGGGGCCTACGCCTCCGCCTCCCCGGCGGTCGTCGGCAACGCCTCCTCGCTCTCCGTCGGCCCGTACGTCATCGAGGACGTCGACATCGAGGCGGTCGCGCTCTACACCAACAACCCGCCCTGTGGTGCGATGCGCGGCTTCGGCGCGGTCCAGGCGTGCTTCGCCTACGAGGCGCAGATGGACAAGCTCGCCGCCAAGCTGGACATGGACCCGGTGGAGTTCCGGCAGCTCAACGCCATGGAACAGGGCACCCTGCTGCCCACCGGACAGCCCTGCGACTCGCCGGCCCCGGTCGCCGAACTGCTGCGCCGGGTCAAGTCCCGGCCGCTGCCGCCCGAGCAGCAGTGGCTGGCGGCGGGCAGCGAGGGCACCTCCGTGGACGTCCGCGCGCTGCCCGGCGGGCTCTCCAACACCACCCACGGCGAAGGCGTCGTGCGGGGTGTCGGCTACGCGGTCGGCCTGAAGAACGTCGGCTTCTCCGAAGGCTTCGACGACTACTCCACCGCCCGGGTCCGGATGGAGGTCATCAACGGCGAACCGGTCGCGACCGTGCACACCGCGATGGCCGAGGTCGGCCAGGGCGGCGTCACCGTCCACGCCCAGATCGCCCGTACCGAACTCGGCGTCAACCAGGTCACCATCCACCCCGCCGACACCCGGGTCGGCTCCGCCGGATCCACCTCCGCCTCCCGCCAGACGTACGTCACCGGCGGCGCGGTCAAGAACTCCTGCGAAGCCGTACGGGAGAAGGTCCTGGAGCTGGGCCGCACCAAGTTCGGCACCTACCACCCGGCCTGGGCCACCGCCGAACTCCTCCTGGAGGGCGGCAAGGTCGTCACCGACGGCGGCGAGGTGCTGGCCGATCTCGCCGACGTCCTGGAGGACGAGGCGATCGACGTCGAGCTGGAGTGGCGCCACCGGCCCACCGAGGCGTTCGACCTGCGCACCGGACAGGGCAACGGCCACGTCCAGTACTCCTTCGCCGCGCACCGCGCGGTCGTCGAGGTCGACACCGAACTGGGCCTGGTCAAGGTCATCGAACTGGCCTGCGCCCAGGACGTCGGCAAGGCGCTCAACCCGCTCTCCGTCCTCGGCCAGATCCAGGGCGGCACCCTCCAGGGCATGGGCGTCGCCGTGATGGAGGAGATCATCGTCGACCCGAAGACCGCGAAGGTACGCAACCCGTCCTTCACGGACTACCTCCTGCCCACCATCCTCGACACGCCGACCATCCCCGTCGACGTGCTCGAACTCGCCGACGAGAACGCCCCGTACGGGCTCCGCGGCATCGGCGAGGCCCCCACCCTGTCGTCCACCCCGGCCGTCCTCGCGGCGATCCGGAACGCGACGGGTCTTGAGCTCAACAGGACACCGGTGCGGCCCGAACACCTCACCAGCACCTGAGAGACCTGCCGGGCGGCCTCCCACCGGTCGTCGCCCGGCAGCCTCCGAGCGGTCCCCCTCCGAACTCTCCGGGCGGTGCGCGGCGCCGAGAACGTCACACTTTTCCGCACCGCACCGCCCGGAGGCACCAAGTACCGCACCGCTCGCGGTTCTTCACCGCCGTGCCCGACAGCACGGCAGCGCCTCACGGATCATCCGTGCCGCCGGCACATCCGTTCTGCCTCAACAGTCCGTCCCGGCCGTCCCCGGGTCGTGCAGCCGACGCAGTCATCCCAAATCCCGCATTCAGGAATCTCCACGCGGGTGCCCCTGTGAACCTTGGGAGTCAGGCATCATGACCCAGCAGTCAGTGGAACCGAAGACCAGTCCGGAAGGCGCGGGCCCCGGCTCGCGCGTCCCCGCCGGAAGATCATGGCTCGACCGGTACTTCCACATATCCGAACGAGGATCCACGGTCGCGCGCGAGCTGCGCGGCGGCGTCACGACCTTCATGGCCATGGCGTACATCCTTCTGCTCAACCCGCTGATCCTGGGCGGGGAGGACGTCAACGGCAACCTCCTCAGCCAGCCCGGCCTGATCACCGCGACCGCCTTCGCGGCGGCCGCGACGACCCTGCTCATGGGCTTCGTCGGCAAGGTGCCCCTGGCGCTCGCCGCCGGGCTCAGCGTCTCCGGCGTGCTCGCCTCGCAGGTCGCGCCCAACATGACCTGGCCACAGGCCATGGGCATGTGCGTGATCTACGGTGTGGTGATCTGCCTCCTGGTGGTCACCGGCCTCCGCGAGATGATCATGAACGCGATCCCGCTCGCGCTCAAGCACGGCATCACCATGGGCATCGGGCTCTTCATCGCCCTCATCGGCCTCTACAAGGCCGGATTCGTCCACCAGGGCGAGGCGACCCCGGTATCGCTCGGCCCGGCCGGTGAACTCGCCGGCTGGCCCGTCCTGATCTTCTGCGTGACGCTTCTGCTCATCTTCATGCTCCAGGCGCGCAACATCCCCGGCGCGATCCTGATCGGCATCGCCGTCGGCACCGTGGTCGCGATCGTCATCAACGCGATCGTCGACATCGACCCCAAGACGTGGAGCAGCGGCCCGCCGGAGCTGGAGGGCAGCGCGGTCTCCGCCCCCGACTTCTCGCTCTTCGGGAACGTGGAGTTCGGCGGCTGGGGAGACGTCGGTGTGATGACGGTCGGCATGATCGTCTTCACCCTGGTGCTGGCCGGCTTCTTCGACGCGATGGCCACCATCATCGGCGTCGGCACCGAGGCCAAGCTGGCCGACGAGAAGGGCCGCATGCCGGGTCTGTCCAAGGCGCTGTTCATCGACGGCGCCGGCGGCGTCATCGGCGGTGTCGCCTCGGGCTCCGGCCAGACGGTCTTCGTGGAGTCGGCCACCGGCGTCGGCGAAGGGGCCCGGACCGGCCTCGCCTCCGCCGTCACCGGCCTCTTCTTCGCCGCCTGCCTCTTCTTCACCCCGCTCACCGCGATCGTGCCGACCGAGGTGGCCTCCGCCGCCCTCGTCGTCATCGGCGCGATGATGATGCAGAACGCCCGGCACGTGGACTGGAGCGACCGCTCGGTCGCCATCCCGGTCTTCCTGACCGTGGTCCTGATGCCCTTCACGTACACCATCACCACCGGTGTCGCCGCGGGTGTCATCGCGTACAGCGCCATCAAGCTCGCCCAGGGCCGGGCCCGCGAGGTCGGGGCCTTCATGTGGGGGCTGACGGTGATCTTCATCGTCTTCTTCGCCCTCAACCCGATCGAGAGCTGGCTGGGCGTCCACTGACGCCCGGGCCCCCTTCCCGCATAAGGAGATACGCCATGCTGGACATCGCCGAAGAGCTGCACCGGTGGGTCTCGCAGGGACGCGAGTTCGCCGTCGCCACCGTCGTGGCGGTCGGCGGCAGCGCGCCCCGGCAGCCAGGTGCCGCCCTCGCCGTCGACCGCGACGGCACGGCCATCGGTTCGGTGTCCGGCGGATGCGTGGAGGGGGCCGTCTACGCACTGTGCCAACAGGCCCTGGAGGACGGGAAATCCGTCCGCGAGCGCTTCGGCTACAGCGACGAGGACGCCTTCGCGGTCGGTCTGACCTGCGGCGGCGTCATCGACATCCTGGTGACACCGGTACGCAACGACGACCCCGCCCGCCCGGTGTTCGCCGCCGCGCTCGCGGCCGCCGCGGAGGGGACGGCGGCCGCGCTGGCGCGGGTCACGGACGGACCCGGGGAACTGCTCGGACTCCCGCTCCTGGTCCGCGCCGACGGCAGTCACGAGGGCGGGCTCGGCGGCCACCCGGCGCTCGACCGGACCGCCGCCGCCGAGGCCCGCGCACTGCTGGACGCGGGCCGCACCGGCCCGCTCGCCATCGGCGCGGAGGGCTCCCGCTGCGGCCGGCCCATCGAGTTGCTGGTCGAGTCCAGCGTTCCGCCGCCCCGCATGATCGTGTTCGGCGCCATCGACTTCGCCGCCGCGCTGGTCCGCGCCGGGAAGTTCCTCGGCTACCGGGTCACCGTCTGTGACGCCCGCCCGGTCTTCGCCACCGCGGCACGCTTCCCCGAGGCCGACGAGATCGTCGTCGACTGGCCCCACCGCTACCTCGCCACCACCGCGACCGACGCGCGCACCGTGCTCTGCGTCCTCACCCACGACGCCAAGTTCGACATCCCGCTGCTGGAGGCCGCCCTGCGCCTCCCGGTCGCCTACGTCGGCGCGATGGGCTCCCGCCGCACCCACCTGGACCGCGACGACCGGCTGCGCGCGGTCGGCCTCACCGACCGCGAACTGGCCCGGCTGCACTCGCCGATCGGCCTCGACCTCGGCGCCCGTACGCCGGAGGAGACGGCCCTGTCCATCGCCGCCGAGATCGTCGCGGTCCGGCGCGGCGGCAGCGGCGTACCGCTCACCGGGGCCCATACCTCCATCCATCACGACAGCAGCGGACAGCCGCTCGCCTCGGTGGCCTGAACCGCCCGTCAACACCCCGTCCACCCCGGGCGGGTTACCGCCACGGCGGTTTCCCGCCCGTCGGATACGCAGCGGTCGCCCCGGATTTACCGGTAGATCAGCTGCATGACTTCTTCCCCCTCCTCCGTTCCCGGCCGGGCGAGATCCGCTCGCCCAGGACGCAGCGCCCTGCTCCTGGCGACCTCGGCGGCCCTGCTGGGCGGCATGCTGGTCCCCTTCGCGGGCACCGCCGGCGCCGCCCCCGCACCCCGCGACGGGACCCCCGGCTCCGACGTACGCACCGAGAGCCACACCGTCACCCTGATCACCGGTGACGTCGTGCGCTACGTGGACGGTCCCGGAGACCAGGACACCGTCACCGTGGACCGCCCCGACGGCGCAGACGGCGGCGTCCGCATCCAGCAGGCGGGCGAGGACGTGTACGTCCTGCCCGACGAGGCCACCACGCTGATCGCGTCCGGCGCCCTGGACCGGCGGCTGTTCAACGTCTCGGCCCTGGTACGGATGGGATACGACGACGAGGGCACCGGCTCCGTCCCGCTCATCGCCACCTACCCGCCCGCCCGCGCCAAGGCCCTGCCCGCCGCGCCGCGCGGCGCGAAGAAGGTCCGCACCCTGGCATCCGTCAACGGGGCCGCCCTCACGGCCGACAAGGACGACGCGCGGACGTTCTGGAGCGCCATCACCCGTCACGAGAAGGCCCGTTCACTCGACGGCGGGATCGCGAAGCTCTGGCTGGACGGCCGCTCCCAGGCGCTGCTGACCGAGTCGGTGCCGCAGGTGGGCGCCCCGCAGGCGTGGGCCGACGGCTTCGACGGCAAGGGCGCCAAGGTGGCCGTCCTGGACACCGGCATCGACGCCGACCACCCGGACGTCAAGGACCGCGTCGTCGGCGCCCGCAGCTTCATCCCGGGCGAGGAGGTCGACGACAAGAACGGACACGGCACGCACGTCGCCTCCACCATCGCCGGATCCGGCGCCGCCTCCGACGGCGCCAACAAGGGCGTCGCCCCGGCCGCCGACCTGCTCGTCGGCAAGGTCCTCAGCGACGAGGGCTCCGGCGCGGACTCCGGGATCATCGAGGCCATGGAGTGGGCCAAGGCCGAAGGCGCCGACGTCGTCTCCATGAGCCTCGGCTCCCCGGTGCCCGACGACGGCACCGACCCGATGTCCCAGGCCGTCAACTCACTCTCGGCGGACGGCGGCCCGCTCTTCGTGATCGCCGCCGGCAACGCGTACGGGGCGGGCACCATCGGCTCGCCCGGCTCCGCGGAGCAGGCGCTCACCATCGCCGCCGTCGACAAGCAGGACCGCCGCGCGAACTTCTCCTCCATGGGACCGCTGGTCCGCTCCCACGGCCTGAAGCCCGACCTGTCGGCCCCCGGCGTCGGCATCAACGCCGCGGCCTCGCAGTCGATCCCCGGCATCGAGGGCATGTACCAGGCGATGTCCGGCACCTCGATGGCCACGCCCCATGTCGCGGGCGCTGCGGCCATCCTGAAGCAGCGTCACCCCGACTGGTCCGGTCAGCGCATCAAGGAAGCGCTGATGACCTCGTCCAAGAAGCTCGACGCGTACACCCCGTACGAGCAGGGCACCGGCCGGCTCGACGTGAAGGCGGCGATCGACACGACGATCGAGGCCACCGGCTCGGTCCGGGTCGCCTCCTACGACTGGCCGCACAGCCCGTCCGACCCGGTCGCCGAGCGCACCATCACCTACCGCAACTCGGGCGACGCGGACGTCACGCTGAACCTGGCCACCGACACGGACGCGGCGGCGTACACCCTCTCCACCGACACGCTGACCGTCCCGGCCGGCGGCACCGCCGAGGCGGTCCTGTCACTGGACCCGGCGAAGGCCGCCAACGACACCACCTTCTCCGGCCAGGTCGTCGCCACCGACGCGGCGGGCACGACGGTCGCGCACACCGGCTTCGCGCTCACCAAGGAGAGGGAGCTGCACGACCTGACCCTGAAGCTCCGCGACCGGTCGGGCAAGCCGATGGACGGCCTCGTCGTCCTCGCCGAGCTGGGCGACACGCAGCTCGGTCTCGTCCAAGTCAGCGGCGGCGAGACCACCCTGCGCCTGCCGCCCGGCAACTACACCGCCTGGGCCTCCGTGGACATCGAGGGCGACCGCCCCGACTCCCGGGCCGTCGCGTTCCTCGCGGCCCCCGAGACGATCCTGACCGGCGCCACCACGCTCACCCTCGACGCCTCCAAGGCCCGCAAGGTCAGCGTGCGCACCCCCAAGGAGACCGAGACCCGCCAGCTCCGTTACGACATGGCGCGTACCGCCCCGGACGGCACCGTCCAGCGCGACGCCTTCCAGATACCGCTGACGTACGACCAGTTGTGGGCGAGCCCCACCAAGAAGGTCACGCAGGGCAGCTTCAGCTTCCTGACCCGCTGGCGACAGGGCGAGGAGCTGATCGACGTCGAGGCCGACGGCCGTGACGTGCCGGTCTTCGTCCAAGGCGGCGCGGCGGTCGCCGAGGACAGCCGGCGAAAGCTGAACGCGGTGTACGCGGGCAAGGGCACGCCGGCGGACTACCGGGGGGTGAACGCGCGCGGCAAGGCGGTCGTCATCACCCGCAGCGCCGACGTCGCTCCCGCCGAACGCCTCGCGGCGGCGCTGGCGGCCGGGGCCGAGGCCCTGTTCGTCGTCAACGACGAGCGCGGCGTGGCGATGGAGAGTTACACCCCGTACGGCGAGGAGACCACCATCCCCGTCGCCTCCGTCCAGGCGTCCGCCGGCGAGAGCCTGATCAGGGCGGCGCAGCGCGGCAAGAAGGTCCAGGTCGACCAGAAGAAGTTCGCGGACTACCTGTACGACCTGGTGGACCGCCACGACGGCACGATCCCGGACCGCTCGCTGGCGTTCGCCCCCTCGACCCGTCAGCTGGCGAAGGTGGAGAACACCTTCTACGGCCACAAGAAGACGCTCGGCGGCGGCTACCGCTACGACATCCCGGACTACGGGCCCGGCCTGGGCTTCGAGGAGTACGAGCAGTTCCCGGACGTCCGCACGGAGTGGGTCAACCCGCTGCCGGGCGACTCCTTCTGGTACGAGAACCACGCGGTCCTCGGCGCGGAGCAGTCCGGCACGGCGCACGAGATGCGCAGCGCCGAGCTGGACTACCGGGCGGGCAAGGACTACCGCGCCGAGTGGTTCGCCCCGGTGGTCCGCCCCCGTCTCGGCACCGGGTACTGGGGTCCGTTCCGCACGGTCCACAACGACGTCCAGTTCAACATCACTCCGTGGACGGACGCGGGCGCGGGCCACTCCGGCTCGATGCCCGAGAACGAGTACGACACCACCTCCTACGCCGTCTACCAGGGTGACAAGCAGCTGAAGAAGGGCGCGGGCAGGGCCGGATACGTCTGGGACCTCCCCGCGGAGAAGCTCCCGTACCGCCTGGTCATCGACTCGGAGCGGGACGCGGAGACCTGGAAGACGTCGACGCGCACCCACTCCGAGTGGGGCTTCGTCTCCGGCGCGCTGGACGAGGGCGGCCCGCAGCAGGCCGACATCCCGATGCTCCAGCTGGACTACGCCGTCGACACCGACCTGGCGGGCGACGTCCGGGCCGGCCGCTCGACGGAGATCGGCCTCTCCTCCACCACCCAGGAGTGGCTGCCGGGCGCGGTGAAGGCGGACAAGGCCTCGCTGTCGGTCAGTTACGACGACGGCAAGCACTGGTCGAAGGTGGACCTCCGGAAGAAGAAGACCGGCGAGTGGACCGCCACGTTCCGCACCCCGTCGAAGGGCGCGACCTCGGTCTCGCTCAAGGCGCACGCGGAGGGCCCCGGCGGGCTCGTCGTCGACCAGGAGATCATCCGGGCCTTCGGCCTGAAGTGACCTGACGCACGTGGTCCCGCACCCCCCGAGGGGGTGCGGGACCACGTGCGTCGGCCGTCGGCCGGTGCGGTTGGATGAGTCCATGAGCGTTCACGACGTGGCCCGCAGGCTGCCGGGCATATCCGCCCTCACCGATCTCTGCCGTTCCCTGGCGATGCTCGACGCGATCCTGTGTCCCGAGTGGGACCACCGCTGGCACAGCTACGACGCGCAGTGGTCGCCGACGGAGGCGATGGCCTCGATGCGGGACGGTTCGGGCGGGGAGTACTCCGTGGTCTTCTCCGCCGACGGCGTGTACGCGCGCGGCTTCGACCACGAGTCGCCGATGAGTCCGTACGTGGACGACGGCCCCTGGCCCGGGGTGCTCGACGAGGTGCCCGCCGTCTTCCGCCGCTACGTCGACGAGCCGCGCTTCACCGACGAGTTCGGCATGCCCGTCGTCACCGCCTGCTTCTGGCGCGCGAGCGACGACGACCGCTGGCGTGCGGGCGCCATCGAGTTCCCGGAGGACGGTGAGGACTCCGACGGGGCCGACTGGCTCTTCCAGCTCCTCGTCACGGGCACCCCCGAGTCCTACCAGGAGTGGGCCGAGGATTGTTTCGAGGTCTCCGTCGACCTCGAAGCCGTACGCCACGTCTACGCGCTGCGACCGCTGACCGACGAGGTGATCGCCGCCCTCGCCCCCGAGCGGATCTCCGCCGAACTGGCCGAGGACGTCAAGGAGATCGGGTATCCGGTCGGCACGGGGGAGTAGTCGCCCGGGACACCGGGCGCCCGCGTGCCGGTGGCGCCGCGGTCAGTCCGCCTCCGGGGTCGCCGGGTCGCGGCGGGCCAGTGCCTCGGCCACCGGCAGACCGGTCCGGGCCGCCACGGCCAGCCGGGCCCGGACCTCCGCGCGCCTCCGGGGCCGGAAGCGCGGCCGTTTGCCGCAGCCGCACGGCTCCAGCCCCTCGTAGCGCAGACCCGCCCCCAGGACGGCCGCGACCGCACTCCAGGCCGCGGTGTCACGGCGCGGCGGGGGCGCGAAGTCGTGTCCGGCGCAGACGAGGGCGCCGCCGCAGTTCGGGCAGGGCTGCTCCCGGCCGCCCGAGGGATGCCGCTTGAAGCTGACGCGGCAGGGAACGCAGGCGAAGTGGAGCTTGTAGTGGACCGTCGCGTAGAAGCACACACGACGACGGTACCGGGCCCGGTCGCGGCCCGGCAGGCCCGGGCGGGCCCTCCGGATCAGGGGAGTGTCCGCCCGGGCGCCGCTCACTTCCCGCTCTGCAGGGCCTCCCACGTGGCCGGGCCCACCCGGCCGTCGACCGAGAGCTTCCGGCTGGTCTGGTAGCTGCGTACCGCCGTCTCCGTGGCCGGGCCGAAACTGCCGTCCACGCCGACGGTGGTGCCGAGCGCCGCCGTCAGCGACCGCTGGAGCCGCTTCACCGCGTCGCCCGACGCGCCTTTCGCCAGCGCCGGGGTCGTCCCGGCCGACAGCAGGGCCGTCCAGGTCTTCGGGCCGACCGTTCCGTCGGCCTCCAGCGTGCGGGCCCGCTGGAACGCCTGCACCGCGCCCTTGGTGGCGGGCCCGAAGCTGCCGTCCGCCGCGCCCGCCTGGTGACCCTGGGCGTTGAGCAGCGTCTGCACGGCCTTGACCTGCGGGCCGGTGGAGCCGGACTGCTGGGTCGTGTACGTGGGGAAGGTCAGCCCGTCGCCGCCGCTGCCCGGGTCGCCGCCGATCAGCTCCATGTAGTGGTTCCAGTCCCAGTTGGGGCCGGGGTCCGTGTGGTCGGCGCCGGGCGCCTCGCTGTGGCCGATGATGTGCGACCGGTTCTTCGGGATGCCGTACCGCGCCGCGAGGTGCTTCGTGAGCGCGGCCGAGGACTGGTACATCGCTTCCGTGTACCAGGCAGGGTTGTCGACATAGCCCTCGTGCTCGATCCCGACGGACGAGGAGTTGGTGCCGCCGGCGTGCCAGGCGGTGTCCTTCTCCAGGACCGACTGGGTGACCTCACCGTCCGAGGAGCGGATCGTGTAGTGCGCGCTGACCTCCGAGGCCGGGTTCTGGTACCAGCTGATGGAACCGGCGTACGACCCCTGGGTGGTGTGGATGACCACCTTGTCGATGGCGGCCTTGCGGCCCACGACGAAGTTCCCGGAGTACGCGGGAACCCAGCGCGCCGAGGGGTAGTCCGGGCTCGCGGCGTAGACGTCGGACGCCGACACCGCGCGCTTGTCCGGGGCGACCGGCCGGGAGGGCACGAGCACCTCCTCGCCGCCGGGCGCCGTGGCGGACACGCCCTCGGCGAGGGACGTGAAGACCGCGTCCGCGTAGAGCGCTGCGGCCGGTCCCTCGGCGGCGCTGTAGCGGGCCACCGCCGGATACCAGGAGTTCACGTCCCGGCGCTCGGCGGCGTCCAGGCCCAGCGCGTCGGCGTGGTCGCGCAGCACGGCCGCGCCGCCGAGGATGTTGGCGGTCGTGTCGCGGCGCAGCCGGGCCGCGCTCTCGCCGGTCAGCTCGGCGGCCTTCTCCAGGGAGCGGTTGGCCGGATTGCTCGCCAGATGCATCACGCCGTAGCCGTTCGCCTGGCTGGGCGCGCCCGCGTGGCCGTCGAGACGGCTCTCGCCGTAGCCGACGGCGGCCAGCAGATCGCGCGGCACGCCGTACGCGTCCGCCGCTTCGGCGAACGCGCGGTTCATCGGGTCGGGCGTGTCCGCTCGTGGGGCGGCGGTCGCCGGGTGCCCGGTCGCGAGGAGGGCCGTGGCCGTGAGGGCCGCCACGGCACAGGCACGGGCCCGGGTTCGGGCGGCGGTGCGGAGGGGCATGAGGGCTCCTGCTCTGTGGGGTGGGCATGTGGGGGGAAGAGAAAAGCCCTCGGACCCGGGGTGGGCCAGAGGGACGCCGAGCACGGCCAGGCTATCGAGATGGGGTGAGCATGACAAAGAGTTGAAGAGGTGATTGTGCTGGCAACATCCTGCAAAATCAGGGGAGTTGGTCACCGCGCTAGCCCTGTCGGGTGATGTCGAGTGTCACCCGACAGGGGTGTCGGCGCGGGTTGACGCGGGGCCGGACGCTACCAGCGGTCGCGGTGGATGACATCCGCCACCGGGCGTCGCCGGACCGGGCCGAAGTTGCCCGCGGGCCACCCCACCGGCACGGCGGCGAACGTCGCCATGTCGTCCGGGATGCCCAGCTCCCGCTTCCACTCCTGCTCCAGCATCAGGTGCCAGATGGTGATGTTCGCCGCGAGCCCCAGCCCCCGGGCCGCGAGCAGCAGGTTCTGCACTCCCGGATAGACGCAGGAGCCCTCGGCCAGCGCCTGGAAACGCGTCTGCGTGTCCATCATGTGCTGCGTGCCCGCCGGGCCGAGCGCCCGCGCCGACGCGGCCAGGCCCTCCTCGTCCAGGCGCGGCTCCGGGAACCGGTAGCACGGCACGATCAGTACCGGGGTGTCGGCGAAGTGGTCGCGCTGATGCTCGATCGCCGCGACCATCCGGCCGTACGCCGCCTCGTCCATGCCCGCGGGGGCGTACTTCCCGGTCGTCGCCAGATACGCGTCGACGCACCGCTTCCACAGCGGGGCGAGCCGCGCCATCACCTGGCGGTCGGTCACCACCACGTACTCGTAACACTGCATGTTGCCGCCGCTGGGCCCCCAGACGGCGGCCTGTATCAGCTGCTCGACCGTCTCGTCCGGCACCGCGTCCGGCTTGAGGCGCCGCATGGCGCGCATGGTGGACATGGTGTCGAAGAGAGCGGGGCCGCCGAGGGCGGACGGGTCGGCCTGAACCGTTTTCATGGTCATGATCGCGGAGTTTAGGCAGGCTCCTTAACCGGTGTCTCCCCTTCCCGCGTGCGATGTCGCGGAGCTGACGGCGCCTCTCCTCGACAGGTGCGTCACGGGGCTGCGCCGCGGGGGAGCGGAATGAGGGCCGCGGGGGTCACGGCGGCCCGTCGGCTCGACGCGCTGCTGGTGGCCCCGGACGCCGAACGGGGCGAGCGGATCACCTGTTGCGCGGGGGCGCTCGCCGGCACGGTGTCCGCGACCGCCCTCGCCGTGCGCACCCGTACGCGTGGCCGGCCCCGGCCGTGATCGCCGTGGTGGCCTTCGATCTGTTCGGCGGCACGGTCGTCAACGCCACCCGGTCCGCCAAGCGCCGGTTCCACCGGCCGGGGCGCTCCCGGCTCCACCACTTCGCGTTCGTGGCCGCCCACGTCCAGCCGTTCGCCCTGGCCCTGCTCGTCCCCGGGTTCGGCTGGATCTCCGCCGGCGTCGTCCACGCCCTCACGCTCGCCGGGGCGGTATGCGTCCTGATCGCCCCCGCGGATCTCCGGCGACCGGTCGCCTTCGCCGTCTCCGCCCTGGCGATCACCGCCGCGACGACCTCGGTGGCCGTCCCCGGCGAGCCGGCCTGGTTCGCCCCCGTCCTGCTGATCAAGCTGCCGGCCCACCTGCTCCCGGAGCGGTGAACCCGGCGCTCGGCACGGACCGGCGCCCAGGGGGTGTCCGGCCCCGACGCCTCAGCGCCGCGTCAGCCGGACGACCGGGATGTCCCGCTCGGTGCCCGCCTGGTACTCCCCGTAGCGCGGGAACAGCTCCACCAGCCCCGGCCAGACCCGCGCCTTCTCCTCGGCCGGGAGCGTCGCCGCGACGGCCCCGAACCGCTCGGTGTTCACGCGGAGCTCGACCTCCGGGGTGGCCTGGAGGTTCAGGTACCACAGCGGCGGGCGGTCCGAGCCGCCGTTGGACGCCACGATCAGATAGTCCTCGCCGTCCCGCCCGTACATCAGAACCGTGCGCCGCACCGCCCCGCTGCGCCGGCCGACGTAGTCCATCAGCAGGCAGGGCACACCCAGCTGGGTGGTGCCCTTCGTGCCGCCGGAGGACTCGTACAGCTCGGCCTGCCGGGCGACCCAGTCGGCGGGGCTCAGCGCGACCTCCGCGTTGCCGTCCTGCTCGGCCGTCATGGTTTCTCCTTCTCTCGTGCCGTCCCGTACGGGCTGTGCCCCCATCCTGGCATCCACCCGAGACGCACCCGGGATTCGTACACCTGGACAGCCCTCCCACCGCACGGGGGAACGCGGACCGGGAACCCGCCCGGGAAGGCGTATAAAGGGTCCTTCCGGAGCAGCCGGCGTCCCCCGATGGCACCTCCCCCCACCTCCCCTCACAACGCGGCCGACGTCACCGCGTCACCGAGCCCAGGAGAGCCGAATGAGCACTTCGGAAGAGATCAGCACGCTGCTGGTGACGAAGTTCGGAACCGACCCCGGCGCCATCCGCCCCGATGTTCCCCTGCACCGGCTGCGGCTGGACTCCCTCGCGCTGGAGGAGCTGCGGCTGCTCATCGAGGACCGGCTGGACGTGGACCTGGAGGACGTCGCGCTCACCTCGCGCGACACCGTCGGCCGCCTCGTCGAGGCCGTCCACGGGAAGGTCTCCGCGTGAGCGCGGCCACCGCCAGGCCCTACCGGCGGGCGCCGCTCGCCCCGTTCGCCGCCGCCGTCACCGGTGTCGGTCTGGTCACCGCCGCCGGTACCGGAGCGGACGCCGCCTGGCACGGTGTCACCGAGGGCCTCGTGCCGTCCGCCGGCCCCCGGCCCGAACTCGACGGCCTGCCCTGCGACTTCTTCTACTCCGTCACCGACTGCGACCCGGGAGCGATCCTCGGGGTGGCCGCCCAGCGGCTGATGGACCGGTTCGCCCAGCTCGCCGTCGTCGCCGCCCGCGAGGCCGTCGCCGACGCCGGACTCGACCCGGCCCTCTGGGACGGCGGCCGCGTCGGCATCGTCATCGGCTCCGCCCACGGCGGGCTGCCCTTCTACGACGAGCAGCACGCCGCGCTCACCGGCCGCGGGCCCCGCCGGGTCTCCCCGAAGCTCGCCCCGCTCAGCGTAGTCAACGGCGCGGCCAGCAGCGTCAGCCTCGACCTCGGCGTCCACGGGCCCAGTCAGGCCGTCTCCACCGCCTGCTCCTCGGGCACCGTCGCCATCGGCACCGCCCACCAGATGCTCCGCTCCGGGGCCTGCGACATCGTCATCGCGGGCGGCGCGGAATCCACCTGCACCCGCCTCCTCATCGCCAGCGCATGCAGCCTCAAGGCCGTCTCCACCCGCCGCGAGGACCCCGCGAGCGCCTGCCGTCCCTTCGACACCCACCGGGACGGCTTCGTCGTCGGCGAGGGCGCCGGGCTGATCGTCCTGGAGCACCCGGACCACGCCCGCGCCCGGGGCGCCGCCGTCCGCGCCCATGTGAGCGGCTACGGCGCCTCCAGCGACGCCCACTCCGCCGTCGCCCCCGACCCCGAGGGCCTCGGCATCGAACGCGCCCTGCGTACCGCGCTCGCCGACGCCGGCCTCTCCCCGGCCGACGTCGGGCACGTCAACGCGCACGGCACCTCGACGCTCTCCAACGACCTGATCGAGGCGACGATGCTCCGCCGGGTCCTCGGCGACAGCGCCCTGGTGACCTCCACCAAGGCGATGACCGGCCACACCCTCGGTGCGGCGGGCGGCATCGAGACCGCGCTCACCGTGCTGGCCCTCCAGCGGCAACTGGTGCCGCCCACCGTCAATCTGGACGCCCCCGACCCGCGGATCCCGATCGACGTGGTCGCCAAGGAAGCCCGCGGCGCCTCCTTCGACTGCGCCGTCAAGACCTCGCTCGGCTTCGGCGGCCACAACGCGGCACTCGTCCTCACCAGGGCCTGAGCGGAAGGGAACGCAGGAGCACATGCCCGAGGAGATCATCCGGACCCTGTCGGTCGACGGAGTGCGCTACAGCTACCGCGTCCTGCCGGGCGCCCACCCCGGCGAGCCCCCGGCCACCGAACCGGCGCTCATTCTCGGCGGCGCGCTCCAGGGCATGTTCGGCTGGCCCCAGATGGACGACCACCTGGGGCCGGCGACCGACGTGGTCACCGCCGACCTGCCCGGTATGGGCGGCGCCGACCCGCTCCCGCCCGGCCCCAGCGCCGAGCTGCTGCGCCGGGCCGTGCTCGGCATCGCCGACGACATCGGCGCGCCCCGGCTGAACATCTTCGGCTTCTCCTACGGCACCGCCATCGCCTTCGGCTTCGCCCGCCGCCATCGGGAGCGGGTGGCACGCCTGGCCCTCGGCGGCGTCCCGGTCCACATCGACGCGGTCCAGGTCGCCTCCTGGGAGCGGGCCCGGCAGCAGCTGGCAGCCGGCGACCGCGAGGGATTCGCCGCGACGGCGGCCGACGCGCTGATGTGCCTCGACCCCGAACGGCACGTGCATCGCAGGGAGTTGGCCCGCCGCTATGTCCGCCGATCCTTCCTGCACGCGCTCACCCACTCGCCGCACGCGGCGGATTCGCTGTACCGGGCGCTGGCCGACCGGCCCGACTTCTCCGGCGGTCTCACCGGCGTACCGGCGCTGGTCTTCGCGGGCGAGCACGACACGGTGACGTCGCCCGCGCTGCAGCGGGAGTTCGCCGCGACGATCCAGGGCAGCCGGTTCCTGACGATCGGGGAGTCCGACCACTGGGTGGTCCTGGAGCGGGCCGACGAAGTGGCCGCACTGGTCTCCCGCTTCTTCACCGGGCGGGAGCCGGTGGCCGACGAGGCCGGCCCCGTCACCCTGCCGCGCCAGGCCGGCGCCCCGGCCGGGCGGACCTGAACGGGACCCCGGCGGGGCGGACCCGGGATCCGGTCCGCCCCACCGGGTCGGTGTCCCGGTACCTCAGTGCCAGAAACCGCCGACCTTGATCCGCACCACCTGCGGGTCGTGGTCGCTCGCCTGGTCGGCGAACTCGGCGTTGATGTGCACCACGTCGTAGTCGGGGCGCCTGATGCCGGGGCTGGTCAGGATGTGGTCCAGCGTCTGCGAGTTGCCGTCGAAGACATAGCTGTACCGCTCCGACGAGGGGAGTGTCGTGATCAGCGGCTTGAGCGCCCTGCCCTGGGTCAGCGCCTTCATCGTCGGGGAGAACTCGAAGTCGTTGAAGTCCCCGAGCGCGACGACCTTGGCGGACCTGTCCGCCTTCAGCAGCGCGGCGACGAAGGTGTTGACCTCGGCGGCCTGCTGGATCCGCTTCGTCTCCGAGGAGCGCGTCGGCTCCTGGTAGCGGCCGTGCAGCGGCTGGTCGCCGCCCTTGGACGCGAAGTGGTTGCCGATGACGAAGACCGGCTTGCCGCGGAAGACGAACTCGCCCACCAGCGGCTTGCGGCTGTCCGCCCACGCCGGGCTCGCCGGGTTGATCCGGCCCGGTGACGCGGAGAGCTCGACGCCCTTCCAGGTGTCGACGGCCCGCACCGGCGTGGTGGCGTCGCCGCCCGCGCGGTCGGTGAAGGAGACCCGCTTCGGGTTGAAGAGAAGGACGTTGCGGATGTTGCCGCCGGGCTCGCCGCCGTCCTTGTTGTTCTCGGGGGCGATGTAGCGCCAGGCGTAGCGCGGCCCGCCCTTCGCGACGATCGCGTCGGTGAAGCGCTTCAGCGTCGCCTCGGACCCCGTCGTGCCGTCGTTCACCGCGCCGTTGTCGTCCTGGATCTCCTCCAGCGAGACGATGTCGGGGGAGGACAGGCTGACCGCCACGCCCTCGGCCAGGGTGTCGAACTTCGCCTGGTCGTCGCCCGCGTCGAGGTTCTCCACGTTGTACGTGGCGACCGCCAACTCGTCCTTCTTCTGCTTGCGGGTCACCTCGCGCCGCAGCTTCTTGTCGACGACCGTGCCCAGCTCGGTGGCCTGTACGTTGTAGCCGCCGTAGCTCGCGTAGTCGAGCACGCCGGTGGTGCGGCCCTTCAGCACGTCCCCGACGTTCGCCGTCGGCACCGGCCGCGCCGGGTCCAGCGACATCACCTTGAGCCGCCCGGTGTTCTGGTCCTCGTACGAGGCGTAGAGCGTGCCGCCGCGCCGGGTCGGGTTCTCCCTCGGCTTCACGGTCACCCAGATCTCGTCGTACGCGGTCGTCGCCCCGGTCACCCGGGTGTCGGCGAACTCCACCCGGGAGCCCTCCAGCGCCTCGTACAGGTCCAGGGCGTACCGGGACGGGTTCAGGGGCAGCGCGTCGATCGCCCCGCCGTCCGCCGAGGGCACGTATCGGCCGGGCACCGAACGGGCGTCGAGGACGACCGGGGCGGGCAGTGCGTTGCCGGAGGACAGGACGGTGGTGCGGGGCGCGGTGATCTGGGTGAGGGACTGGGTGCCGGTGCCCGGGTAGTACTCGGCCACCTTGCCGCTGACCAGGACCGCGTCGCCGGCCTTCACGGCCGGTGCGGTGGATCCGGTGTAGACGAACAGGCCCTCGCCGGTGCGCGGGTCGCCGTCGGGGGCCGTGTCCTGGATCCAGAAGCCCCGCGAGCCGCCGGCCCGCACTCCGGTGACGACGCCCGGGACACCGGTCACCGCCTTCCCGTCGAGCGGGGAGACCCGGGTGGTGCCCTGGATGTCGTGGATCCGCACGTCGCCGGGCTCGGTGGGGCCGGGCTCCTCCGGCTCCTGCCCGCCGCCGGACGTCTCGCCCTTGGCGTTGACCGGCGTCGGGGCGCCCGCGGCGAGGTCGGCCGCGTTGTCGTCGGTGTCGGCGAGCGAGGCGGCCCGCGCGACGGACGCGGTGGCCGACGCGCCGGGGACCGGGCCGCCGCCCTCCCGGACGACCGCGGAACCGTAACCGACCAGGTCGACGATCCGGGTGTCCGCCGCACAGTCCGCCGCCGACTTGCAGGTGAGCGGGGCCGTCCCGGAGACCAGGGCCACGGTGCCGCTCCCCGCCGCCATGGCGACGGTGCCGGTGGTGTCGGCGGTGGGCAGCGCGACGGTTCCGCCGGTGCCCGCGGCCTGGGCGACCAGATAGCGGCCGCGGGGCGCGATCGAGCCGGACAGCTCGGAGACCTGCCACTGCGAGCCGGCCGACGGGCTGCCCGGCAGGTACTGGACGCTGAGGCCGCCGACCTCGAAGGGCGCGGAGCCGGCGTTGGCCAGCTCGACGAAGTCCCGGGTCAGCGTCGCGCCGGAGTTGCCCCCGCCGCCGTACACCTCGGAGATGACGGCGGTGGCCGACGGGGCCGCCTGGGCGGCGGGCAGTGCGGTCACCGCGAGAGCGACGGCGACGGCGCCGGTCAGCAGAACGGAGCCGGATCTGTGTATCTGCACGGGAGGTGCCCCCAACTGAACTGAGTAGTAGGGGCAAAAGCTATGCGCGTAGAACAGGGCGTGACAAGGCATCATCGGTTAATTCCCGGCGTCGTCGGGATGGAGGGCGGGCCTACGCGCCCCGCGGGGCTCGCCGGGCCTCCGCTTCGTACGCCCGCCGTGTGCCCGCCACACGCCTGTCACGTGCGGCAATGACGGGCAACACGCCCTGATGAGACGGCCGTCCACCATACGGTCAGCGGTTTGACCGGGTTCCGCCGTTCCGGCTACGTTGCGCGCCATGCAGCGTTCCGCACACCTGACGACGCGAGGTCATGTCGACCTGAAGCGCGTGTGCTCCGCGGCGTGTCACCGGGCCTGAACGCGACCTGCCCCGGCGCGACCGCCGCCGGAGCCCCTCCGCTGTGCGCATCCGGGGGACCGTTCCACGGGAGAAGCCGACCCCGCCCCGGCCCGGCGCCGGAGGGACCCCGGTACGAGGCTCCGTCCGGACGCCTTCCCGCACGGCCCGCTGCCATCGAGGACCTGTGCGGTCGAGACCGAGACGGCCGTTGTGCTTC
>NZ_JAAXYC010000080.1 GCF_018619185.1 Streptomyces sp. McG3
AGATTTGTATAAGAGACAGATCGAGAAGAGGGTGATGAGGGAGAAGAAAGGGACGCCGTGATGACGGTGATGAGGAAGTGAAGAGGAGAAGGACGGACGGGACGAGACCGGGGGGCCGTGCTCTGGTGGGGATAGACAGTTTTCGGCACGGGTACGCGCCCGGCTACTCACCGGTGCAACAACTTGCGGGTAACTCAGGTGTGCGGAATCGTCATCATGTGAGTATTCGGTGCTTCCGGCTCCGTCCGGCGGCCCCGGACGACGAGCACGACGCCCGCCAGGGCGAGCACACCGCCCAGCCCCGCAGCCCCGGCCGGCGCGGTCGTGCCGAGCATCGCCAGCCGGTCGCTGTCCGCCGACGCCAGCTCGACCTGCTTGAGCTGGGTCTCCTCGGTGAACTCCACCCGCTTGCTCTCCAGGAGCACGACGGCGTCCTTCTTGGAGCCCGGGGCGCGCAGCGTCTTCCTCGGGCCGATCGCCGCGTTCATGATCCGGCCGGTCCGCTTGTCGGCCACCAGCTCGATGCCGCTGTTGGAATACCACTCCTCGGCCAGCACCTGGGTGATCTTCTTCTTCCCCACGAGCAGTCCGGGCACCTGGCGCACCCCGGTCCTCGTCGGCTCGACCTCGCCCTTGAAGAGCAGGCCGGAGTAGCCCTGAACCTCCTGCTCACCGGCGTAGGAGAGCCGCACGACCCCGCCGAGCGTGCTGTCCCACCAGCGGTAGGAACGCTTCTCGACGTCGAAGGGGAACTTCAGATAGGCCTCCCCGTCGAACGCCGGGGACTCCTCGCAGCAGTGGACCGGCTCGTTCGTGACCCGGTCGGTCACCCAACGCTCCAGCGTCCACTGGAGGGCGTCACGGGGGTCCGAGGCGGGCAGGGTGTCCTGGTGGTCCACCGAGGTGGAGACATCCCACACGGCGTTGCCGCTCTTCTCGCTGTCGGCCACGTCCCCGCGCACCTGCCGCGTGATCGTGATGGTTCTGCCCTCGACCGTCTCCACCTCGGACGTGTCGAAATAGCTGCCCGTCCCGGTGAAGACGGTGGTGGTGTCGATGTCGATGGGGGTGCGCTTGGCATGCGGCTGGACGTACCAGACGAGCAGCGGCGCGAGGACGAGCAGGAAAACCCCTGCCCCCAGCAGGACAAGCGACAGGGGTGAAGCGTTGTGGCGCATCCGGGCACTCCTGGGTCGAATCTCTTCGCGGAGGTGCACGGGCCCGGGCCGGTCAGCCCTTGATTGGCGTGAACAGTAAGCAAGCCCTTGACGGAATGTCAATGTGCTGTCGACACTGTGTCCCAGCCGGAGGGGCCCGGCTGACGGGGTGGGGATCGCCTCCAGCAAGGAGCTGACCCGACCATGCGCAGACTCATCGCCGCCGCTGTCACCGTTCTGGTGGCCGCCGCACTCGCCGTTGGTGCGGCGGTCGGTGTCGTGGCACTGCTCGACGCCACTCCCGACCAGCCCAATACGCCCCTGATCAGCTATGACACCGCTCCGGCGGTTCCGTGACCCGCCCGGCCTGGCAGGACGTCCCCCGGTCGAAGCTCGACCGTTTCGAGGCGATCGCCCGGTCCGAGGCCCCCGAGCTCGCTCAGTCCATCCTGTTCCAGATCCGCCAGGAATATCCCTATCTGGAGCTGGTCGAGGACGAGTCGGGGGAGCCGCTGGCCCTCGTCGGCATCCGCCGCGCCATCGAAGGCTTCGTCCACAACCTCACCGCCGGCGCCCACCCACGGGTGCCGCCGGAGATGTTCCAGGAGTTCGGGCGCGGCGAGGGTCTTGAGGGCCGCAGTCTCGACGCGCTCCAGGCCATCTATCGCCTCGGGGTCCGGCTCACCTGGCGCAGGCTCGCCGAGATCGGCCAGCAGGTCGACATCCCCGCGCCCGCCATGTACGAGCTGGCCGAATCGGGATTCGAGTATCTGGACGGGCTCGTGGAACAGTCGGTACGGGGCTACGCCGAGGCGGCGGCCCGGCGCGCCAGCGAACGGCTCCGCCTCCAGCGCCAGCTGATCGAGCTCCTCCTGGTGGAACACCGGGGCGATGTGTCGGTCGCCCTGTCCGAGCGGGCCGCGCGCATCGGCTGGGAGCTCCCGGAGACGATCGCCGTGGGCGTACTCATGCGCCCGGCCCGCGAGGCCGTGGCCCCGGCGGTCGGCCAGGGCATTCTGCTGGAGATGGAGAGCGAGCAGCCGCGCATCGTCATCCCGGACCCGGACACGGCGGGCCGGGCGGAGATCCTGCGGCGCGCCACGGCCGGCTGGTCCGGGGCGATCGGCCCGGCGGTCCCGCTGGCGGCCGCGGCGACCTCGCTGCGCTGGGCGGAGACCGCGGTCCAGCTGATCAAGAAGGGTCTGCTGCCGCAGGGCGAGGTGCTGTACTGCACCGAGCGGACGGAGGAACTGCTGCTGCTTCCCGCCCAGGAGCTGATCGACGCGTCGGCCCGCCGCTGCCTCGCCCCGCTGGAGGGCCTCAGCCCGACCCAGGCCCGGCGCCTGGCCGAGACGCTGCTCGCCTGGATCGAGACCCCCGGCGGCGCCCCGGAGGTGGCCGCCCGCCTCGGCATCCACCCCCAGACGGCCCGCTACCGGCTGCGGCAGATCCGCGAGCTGTGGGGTGACGCCATCGACGAACCGGACCAGCGCTTCGAGATGCTCCTGGTGCTCCGCGCCCGGCGCCTCCGGGGCGATCCGGCCGCCACCGCGGGCTGAACGGGGCGGCCGGACGTCCGCGAACATCCGGCCGCCGGCGACGCCGGCAGAGTGCCGGGACGGCCGGGACCGTCGGGATCAGACCGGGGTGACGTACGCCCCGGCGATCCCGCCGTCGACCAGGAAGTCCGTGGCGTTCACGAACGAGGAGTCGTCGCTCGCGAGGAACGCGACGGCGGCGGCGATCTCGGTCGGCTCGGCGAACCGGCCGACCGGGATGTGTACCAGACGCCGGGCGGCCCGCTCCGGGTCCTTGGCGAACAGCTCCTGGAGCAGCGGAGTGTTGACCGGGCCGGGGCACAGGGCGTTGACCCGGATGCCGTCGCGCGCGAACTGCACCCCCAGCTCGCGCGACATCGCCAGCACCCCGCCCTTGGACGCGGTGTACGAGATCTGCGAGGTGGCCGCGCCCATCCGGGCCACGAACGAGGCCGTGTTGATGATCGAACCCCTGCGCTGTGCCCGCATGTAGGGGATGGCCGCCTTGCAGCAGAGGTAGACCGAGGTCAGGTTGACCTCCTGCACCCGCCGCCAGGCCTCCAGGCCGGTGTCCAGGATGGAGTCGTCGTCCGGCGGGGAGATCCCCGCGTTGTTGAACGCGATGTCGACCGAACCGTAGGTGTCGGACGCGGCCTTGAAGAGGGCGTCCACCTGTTCGGCGTCGGTGACGTCGGTACGGACGAAGAGCCCGCCCGCCTCCTCGGCGGCCGCCTTGCCGCTCTCCTCGTCGACATCGGCGCAGACGACGTGCGCGCCCTCGGCGGCCAGCCGCCGGACGGTGGCCAGGCCGATGCCGCTGCCGGCTCCGGTGACGACGGCGGTGCGGCCGACCAGGCGGCGGCAGACGGAAGAAGTGTCGGTCATGGTGCTCAGGCCTCCGTGCTGATGAAGACGTTCTTGGTTTCGGTGAAGGCGGCCAGCGCGTCCGGGCCGAGCTCGCGGCCCAGACCCGACTGCTTGTAGCCGCCGAAGGGGGTCGAATAGCGCACGCTGGAGTGCGAGTTGACGGAGAGGTTGCCCGCCCGCAGCCCCTGGCTCACGCGCAGCGCGCGGCCGACGTCCCGGGTCCAGACCGAGCCGGCGAGTCCGTAGTCGGTGGCGTTGGCGAGGCGCAGCGCGTCCTGTTCGTCCTCGAACGGCAGGACCACGGCGACGGGCCCGAAGACCTCCTCGACCGCCACCGGCGCCTCGGGCGAGACCCCGGTGAGGACGGTCGGCGGGTACCAGAACCCGGGACCCTCGGGGGCCGTTCCGAGCATGGTCCGTACGCCGTCGACGGCACGGTCACCGTCGACGAAGCCCCGTACCCGGTCGAGCTGGAGCGCCGAGATCAGCGGGCCCATCTGCGTCTTCTCGTCGGCCGGGTCGCCCACCACCACGGCGGCGACGGCCGGGACGAGCAGCTCCAGGAAGCGGTCGTACACGGACCGCTCGACCAGGATCCGGGTGCGGGCGCAGCAGTCCTGACCGGCGTTGTCCAGGAAGGACATCGGCGCCGCCGCCGCGGCGGCCTCCACATCGGCGTCGGCGAAGACGACGTTGGGGCTCTTGCCACCCAGCTCCAGGGTGAGCCGCTTCACCCGTTCCGCGCAGCGGGTCATGATGTGCTTGCCGGTCCGGGTGGAGCCGGTGAACACGATCTTCGCGACGCCCGGGTGCTCGACCAGGGCGCTCCCGGCCACCGGCCCCTCACCGGGAAGCACCTGGAAGAGCCCCTCGGGAAGCCCGGCCTCCAGGGCCAGTTCGGCCAGCCGGAGAGCGGTCAGCGGTGTCGTCTCGGCAGGCTTGAGCAGGACGGCGTTGCCCGCCGCGAGGGCGGGGGCGAGACCCCAGGCGGCGATCGGCATCGGGAAGTTCCACGGGGCGATGACCCCGACGACGCCCAGCGGCTCCAGGACCGTGAAGTCGATGCCGCCTGCCACCGGGATCTGCCGGCCCAGCAGCCGTTCGGCGCCGCCCGCGCCGTAGTCGAGGAGATCGCGTACGTTGCCCGCCTCCCACCGGGCGTTGCCGATGGTGTGGCCTGCCTCGCGGACCTCCAACCGGGCCAGTTCCTCGATGTGTTCGTCGACGACGACGGCGAAGCGGCGCAGCAGTCGGGCCCGGTCGGCGGGCGCGGCGGCGGTCCAGGAGCGCTGGGCGGCCGCCGCGCGGACGACGGCGGCGTCCACATCGGCGGCGGTGGCGGCCGGGACGGTGGCGATGACCTCGGCGGTCGCCGGGTTCAGGACGTCCAGGGTGGGTTGTGACACGTACGGACCCCGATCAGGGAAGCGGGTGGTGGTCAGGGGTGTGCTGCCGTCAGAGGCGTTCGAAGGAGCGGCGCAGCTCCCAGTCGGTCACCGCGGAGTCGTACGCGGTCAGTTCGACGCGGGCCATGTTCAGGTAGTGGGCGACGACCTCCTCGCCGAACGCCTCCTTGGCGATGGGGCTGGCCTCCCACAGCTCGGCGGCCTCGCGCAGGGTCGTCGGCACCTGGTCGTACTCCCCGGTGTAGGCGTTGCCCGTACAGGCCTCGGGCAGCTCCAGCCGGTGCTCGACCCCGTAGAGTCCGGCGGCGACCAGACCGGCGACGGCCAGGTGCGGGTTGACGTCGCCGCCGGGCAGCCGGTTCTCGAAGCGCATCGAGCGCCCGTGGCCGACGACCCGCAGGGCGCAGGTGCGGTTGTCGACGCCCCAGGCGACGGCGGTCGGGGCGAAGGAGCCGGGCTGGAAGCGCTTGTAGGAGTTGATGGTGGGCGCGTAGAGGAGGGAGAAGTCGCGCAGGGCGGCGAGCTGGCCGGCCAGGAAGTGGCGCATCAGCTCGGACATGCCGCCCTCGCCGTCACCCGCCATCATGTTCTCGCCGTCCGCGTCGGTGAGCGAGAGGTGGATGTGGCAGGAGTTGCCCTCACGCTCGTCGTACTTGGCCATGAAGGTCAGCGAGACGCCCTCCTGGGCCGCGATCTCCTTGGCGCCCGTCTTGTACACGGCGTGCTGGTCGCAGGTGGTGAGGGCCTCGTCGTAACGGAAGACGATCTCGTGCTGGCCGGGATTGCACTCGCCCTTGGCGGACTCGACGGTCAGCCCGGCCTCCTGCATCTCGTTGCGGATCCGGCGCAGCAGCGGCTCGATGCGGCCGGTGCCGAGGATCGAGTAGTCGATGTTGTACTGGTTGGCCGGGGTCAGCCCGCGGTAGTCGCGGTCCCAGGCCTCCTCGTAACTGTCCCGGAAGACGATGAACTCCAGCTCCGTGCCGACCTGCGCCGTGTATCCGAGCTCCGCCAGCCGGTCGAGCTGGCGGCGCAGGATCTGGCGCGGGGCCGCCACCACCGGACTGCCGTCGTGCCAGGCGAGGTCCGCGATCAGCAGGGCGGTCCCCTCGTGCCAGGGGACGGGGCGCAGGGTGGCGGGATCGGGGACCATGCCGAAGTCGCCGTAGCCGTTCTCCCACGAGGACATCGCGTAGCCGTCGACGGTCCGCATCTCGGTGTCCACGGCCAGGAGGTAGTTGCAGCCCTCGGTGCCGTGCTCCAGCACCTCGTCGAGGAAGAACCCGGCCGCGAACCGCTTCCCCTGGAGACGGCCCTGCATGTCGGGGAAGGCCAGCACCACGGTGTCTATCGACCCGTCCGCGACCCGTGAGCGGAGCTCGTCGACGCCGAGCGGGGGTGTGCGGTCTGCCACGGGATGCCTCCTTGGGTGAACCGGGAGGTTTAAGGTATGACAGAGAACCATTGCTTGGGAAGGGGATCCGCGAGTGGCCACGAGGAGAAGAGCGGACGACACCCGTCCGGCGGTAGGGGCGGTGGCCGCGACCGGGGTGGCGGCGGCGGTCGACGCCGCCGGGGACGGGAGCGAGACCGTGATCGGCCGGCCGGCCTCCGTGCTGCGGCCCGTCCGCGCGGGCAACGGCTTCGAGGAGGCGCTGGAGCAACTCCTCCAGCTCCTGCGCCTGGGGTTGGTCCCCCCCGGCGAACGGCTGCCCTCCGAACGCGAGTTGTCCCAGCACCTGAGGATCAGCCGGGTGACGCTGCGTGAGGTCCTCAAGGTGCTCCAGGACCAGAGCATGGTCGAGAGCCGCCGGGGCCGCTACGGAGGAACGTTCGTCCTGCCGCGCACCGCGGCCCCCGACGGCAGCGACGAACTGCGCCGCCGCATCGCCGCCGTCGACCTGGAGGACACCCTGCGCTTCCGTGAAGTGCTGGAGGCCGGAGCGGCGGGCCTGTGCGCCGAGGGGCTCCCGGCGGACGGCGGGGCCCGGCTGCGGGCGGCGCTCGACGCGACGCAGGGTGCCAGGCTGGAGGACTACCGCCGCCAGGACACCCTGCTCCACCTCACGCTCACCGAACTCTCCGGCTCCCGCACGCTCGCCGCCCAGTACGCCGCGGTCCGGGCCACCCTCAACGAACTGCTCGACTGCATCCCGCTGCTGGTGCGCAACCTGGAGCACTCCCAGCAACAGCACGCGGCCGTCGTCGAGGCGGTGCTCGACCGGGACGCGGACGCGGCCCGCGAGATGATGCGCGAGCACTGCGGAGGCACGGCGGCCCTGCTGCGCGGCTTCCTCGCCTGAGCCGGTCCCGGCGGCCTTCGGGCGGCGAGGCGAATCCGTAACCACTCTTTAACGCACGCCCCTTGCGATTCCCCCCGCGTTCCACAAAGGTGTGCCGACGAACCTTTGATCGAAGCAGTTCCAACGATGAAGTCGACACACATCTGGAGCGCCTCATGGCTCAGGGAACCGAAACACCCGCCGGACCACCCGGTGACGCGAGCCCGGGGGTGTCCGGCACGGACGCGTATCTGCACCGCAGGACCCTGCGCCGGGGCAGTGCCGGCTGGCTCCTGCTGACCGGGCTCGGCGTCGCCTACGTCGTCTCCGGCGATTTCTCCGGCTGGAACATCGGCCTGTCCAAGGGAGGCTTCGGCGGACTCGCCGTCGCCATGGTCCTGATGGGCGTCATGTACGCGTGTCTGGTCTTCGCGCTGGCCGAACTCTCCGCCATCCTGCCCACGGCGGGCGGCGGTTACGGATTCGCCCGGCGGGCGCTCGGCACCTGGGGCGGCTTCCTCACCGGCACGGCCATCCTCATCGAGTACATCCTCGCACCCACCGCGATCGCGCTGTTCATCGGCGACTACGTCGAATCGCTCGGCCTGTTCGGCCTCACCTCCGGCTGGCCCGTCTACCTCGCCTGCTTCGCGATCTTCATCGGCATCCACCTCTGGGGAGTCGGCGAGGCGCTCCGCTTCAGCCTGGTGGTGACCGCCATCGCGGTGGCCGCGCTGCTGATCTTCGCCGTCGGCGCGTTCACCGAATTCGACGCGGGCCGCCTCAACGACATCCCGGCGGACACCTCCGCCTTCGGCTCCTCCTCCTGGCTGCCGTTCGGACTCCTCGGGATCTGGGCGGCCTTTCCCTTCGGTATGTGGTTCTTCCTCGGGGTGGAGGGCGTGCCGCTCGCCGCCGAGGAGGCCAAGGACCCGGTCCGCTCGATGCCGAAGGCCCTGGCCATCTCGCTCGCCGTGCTGGTCTTCCTGGCCGTCATCACCTTCATCTCCGCCACCGGCGCCCAGGGCGCCGACGCCATCAAGGAAGCCGGGAACCCGCTCGTGGTGGCCCTGCAGGGCACCGGTGAGCCGACCGCCCTGAGCCGCTTCGTGAACTACGCGGGCCTCGCCGGACTGGTGGCCTCCTTCTTCTCCCTGATCTTCGCCGGATCCCGCCAGCTGTTCGCCCTCTCCCGGGCCGGTTACCTGCCGCGCTTCCTCTCGCTGACCAACCGCCGCAAGTCCCCCTACCTCGGCCTGCTGATCCCCGGAATCATCGGGTTCGCGCTCGCCGCCTGGAGCGGCAACGGCGGCCGGATGCTGAACGTCGCCGTCTTCGGCGCCACGATCAGCTACGCCCTCATGGCCCTCTCCCACCTGGTGCTGCGCCGCCGCGAACCGGAGCTGCCGCGCCCCTACCGCACCCCCGGCGGCGCGCTCACCTCGTCCGTGGCCTTCGTTCTGGCATGCTCGGCGCTGGTGGCGACCTTCCTGGTGGACCGCGACGCGGCGTTCATCGCCCTCGGCGTGTACGCGGTGGCGCTGGCCTACTTCGCCCTCTACAGCCGCCACCGGCTGGTCGCGGGCGCCCCGGAGGAGGAGTTCGCCGCACTGGCGGCGGCCGAGGCCGAACTCGCCCGCGACTGAACCGGCCCGGGCGACGGGCTCCCGCCCCGCGGAGGCGTACGGGGCGGGAGCCCGCCCGCCGGCAGCGCGACCACTCGATCACCCCGACCCGAAGGAGCCCGTTCCATGTCCCGGCCCGTCATCGGCATCAGCACCTACCAGGACCCGGCCCGCTGGGGGGTGTGGGAGATGCCCGCGGTGCTGCTGCCCGCCGGCTATCCCCGCCTCGTCCGGGCGGCGGGAGGGCTCGCCGTGCTGCTGCCGCCCGACGACGCGCGGGACGCGGCCCGGGACACCGTCGCCGCCCTCGACGGCCTGGTGATCGCCGGGGGAGCGGACGTCGAACCGGTGCGCTACGGGGCCCTCGCCGATCCCCGTACCGGCCCCCCGGCCCGCGAACGCGACGCCTGGGAGCTGGCGTTGATCCGGGCGGCGCTCGACCAGCAGGTTCCCGTGCTCGGCATCTGCCGGGGCATGCAGCTGCTGAACGTCGCCCTCGGCGGCACCCTGCACCAGCACCTGGACGACCACACCGGCGGCCTCGGGGTCTTCGGCAGCCACCCGGTGACCCCCGTGCCCGGCACCGCGTACGCGGACGCCGTCCCGGAGACCGCCGTGGTGCCCGCCTACCACCACCAGGCGGTCGACCGGCTCGGCGGCGGCCTGGTGGCCTCCGCCCACGCACCCGACGGGACCGTGGAGGCCCTGGAACTCCCCGGGCACGGGAGCCTGGTGCTCGGTGTGCAGTGGCACCCGGAGATGGGGGAGGACACCCGGGTCATGGCCGCTCTGGTCGGGGCGGCCGGGAGCGGGCGGCGCTGAGCCCTCGACCCCCGGACCGGAGAAGTCGGGCCCCGCGAACGCCGGTGAGCTGAAACGGGAGCCGGGGCCCTCGCCCGGACCCGGCGCGGACGCCGCCGCCTCGGCGATCTCCCGGAGGAGGAACGGCCGGATCCCCCGCTCGCGCAGCGCCACGAGCCACGCCTCACGGGCGTGAGCGAGGGCGGGGGAGTCGAGGGAAGCGGACAGGTCGGACACGGCCACCGCGTCCGCCCCCGACTGCTTCGCCGCCGTGCGGTACAGGGCGACGACGCTGACCAGGCCCGTGACCGCCGCGACCACCAGACTGAACCAGCCGACGCCGACGAGGGTGCCCGCCAGGGAGGGCAGGGCCTCGGCGAGTCGCAGACCGTAGCCCAGCAGCAGGAACGTCGCCGCGGCCACGGCGGCGAGCACCGGAGTCAGCACCCCGAGGACCGCCAGCACCCCGGCCCCCGGCCGCTCCTGATCGCCCGGTCCGGAGAGCGGCGGGCTTCCGGCGTGCCGCCGCCCGCCCCGGGCACGCCGCCGCAGGGCCGCGTAGCGGCGGTGCTCGGCGTCGGCCGCGGGCGTCGTGCGTGCCACGGCCGCCAGGCCCCGGACGCGCAGCCGGCCGCCGGGGACTCCCGAGCGTTCGAGCAGGCGTTGGATCTCCGGGGAGGCGATCACCTCGTCGAGCGCGCGTCCGTAGTCGGAGCTGTCCTCGTCCCCGAGCCGGATAGGTCTGCCCATGCTGTCCCTCGGTCGGCACAGGTGTGCCGACACCTGTGTGGTGGCTGTTCCGCCCACCGCGCCGCAGGGGCGCGCACGTGCCGCGTGCGCGCCCCCGCGGTTTTGGCCGGTGAGGCGTTCGAAGCGTTCTGGAAGGGTGTTCCGGAGGGGGCTAGAGGTGCTGCGCGACCGCGGGCATGAGGTCCTGGAAGGTCCGCCCGTCCGCCGGCGCGCCGATCGCGGTCATCTGCCAGCCCGAGCCGGACCGCTGGACCTTGGCCATGATCTGGGCGGTGTGCCGCCCGCCGCCGGTCAGGGTGTACCGGGCCAGCTCCTGGCCGTTGCTCTCGTCGACCAGACGGCAGAAGGCCGCCTCGACCTCCTCGAAGGTCTGGCCGGTGAAGGAGTTCACCGTGAAGACGATCTGGTCCACATGGACCGGCACGCGCCGCAGGTCGACGACGATCGACTCGTCGTCACCGCCCTGGCCCGCCCCGCCGACCCGGTTGTCCCCGGTGTGCTGGACCGAACCGTCGTCACTGGTCAGGTGCTGGAAGAAGACCACGTCCTGCGGGGCCTGGCCCGCGAAGAGCACGGCCGAGGCGTCCAGGTCGATCTCGCGGGCGGTCAGCCGCGCCAGAAATCCCTTACGGGGAGCGGACTTCCAGCCCAGCCCCATCCGTACGACGCCGAGCTCGCCGCCGCCGGACTTGGTGAGGCTGACCTGCTGGCCCTTGGTGAGGTTGATCGTCATCGTTCCGCCTTCGGTGACTGGGTGCCTGGGGTGACTTCGGTAGGGGCTCGCGCGTCCGGTCCCGGCGGCTCAGAGACTGACGCCGAAATCGGCGACGATGCCGCTGAGGCCGGATGCGTAACCCTGCCCGACCGCGCGGAACTTCCACTCGGCGCCGTGCCGGTACAGCTCGCCGAAGACCATCGCGGTCTCGGTGGAGGCGTCCTCGCTCAGGTCGTAGCGGGCGATCTCCGCGCCGCCCGCCTGGTTCACCACCCGGATGTACGCGTTGCGCACCTGGCCGAAGCTCTGCCCCCGGCTCTCCGCGTCGTGGATCGAGACCGGGAACACGATCTTCGCGACGGTCGCGGGCACCGAGGCGAGGTCGACCTTGACGATCTCGTCGTCGCCCTCGCCCTCACCGGTGAGGTTGTCGCCGGTGTGCTCGACCGACCCGTCGGGGCTCTTGAGGTTGTTGTAGAAGATGAAGTGCTCGTTGGACAGCACCTTGCCCGCCTCGTCGCAGAGCAGCGCGCTCGCGTCCAGGTCGTAGTCCGTGCCGGTGGTCGTGCGGACGTCCCAGCCGAGACCGACGAGGATCGCGGTCAGCCCCGGGGCCTCCTTGCTCAGCGAGACATTTCCGCCCTTGGCGAGGCTCACGCCCATGATGTTCTCCCTTGTGCGGTGACGGGTTTCACGTGGTGGCGGCCACGCCACGGAGGACGGCGCGGACACTCTGCGACTACAAGAAAAATCTACAGCACTGTAGATTTTCGGGGCCAGGAGGTGTTCGGTCCGTCCCGGCCGGTCGTCGGTACCTCCGTCGGCTGGATACGATTTCCCGACACCCGGCAGGCGCAACGCCACGGCCGGGCGGCCGAACGGAGAAAGCCGGGCGGACGGACGGAGAGAGGGGTCGGGCCGTGGACGCCGAAGGAGCCGGTGGCGAGCGGGAATCGCCTGCCCGCAGGCGTGGCCAGGGTGAGCTGGAGGCCCAGGTGCTGTCGGTGCTGGGCGGGGCGAGCGAGCCGGTGACCGCCGCCTGGGTGCTGGAACGGCTCGGCGCGGAACTGTCGTACAGCACCGTCATCACGATCCTGACGCGTCTGCACGCCAAGCAGGCGGTCACACGCACCGGACGGGGCCGCCCCGTCCTGTGGGAGCCCGTGGCGAACGAGGCGGGGCTCGCGGCCCTGCGGATGCGCCGGCTCCTCGACAAGCAGAGCGACCGGGACGCGGTGCTCTCCAGCTTCGTCTCCGTCCTCTCCTCGCACGACGAGGACCTCCTGCGGGCCCTGCTCGCCGAGAGCGGCCCCGACGACACCGGAACGCCCTCGGACCGGCCGGAGCGCTGACGATGGGCGTCTTCGTCTACCTGCCCCTCGTGCTGCCCCTGACCGCGTTGCCGATCGCGCGCCTGGCCGAACAGCACCTGCACCCCCGCAGGGCCGCCCGGCTGCTGACCACCGTCGCCGTGATCCTCGCCGCCTGCAGTCTGGTGTGTCTTGGACTGCTGGTGGTCGTGGGCACGGCCCAGCTGCCCGGCAACCCGCTGCCCGACGGCTGGTCCGACGCCGAGGTCCGCGAGGCCGTGCCGCACGACGCGTTCGCGGGCAAAACCTCCATCCTCGCGCTCGTCGTCGTGACGACGGCCTGCGGGGTCACGGTCCACCGCCACTACCGCTTCCGGGCGCGGGCTCACCGGACGCTCGCGGGCCTGCCGGGCGGCGACGTCGCCGTGCTGCCCGACGACGTCCCGTACGCCTACGCGCTCCCCGGCTCCCCGGGGCGGGTGATGGTCTCCACGGCGCTGCTCGCCTCCCTCGAACCGGCCGAGCACCGGGCGCTGTTCGCCCATGAACGCGCCCATCTCGCGGGACGCCACCACCGGTTGCTGCTCGCGACCCGGCTGGCCGGCTGTGTCAATCCGCTGCTGTGGCCGCTGCTCGGGGCCCTGGTCTACAGCACGGAGCGCTGGGCGGACGAGGAGGCGGCCCGGGTCACCGGCGACCGCCGGCTGACCGCACGCGCGGTCGGCAAGGCGGCGCTCGCCTCCCGCCCGGTGCCCGGCGGCGCGGCCTTCGCCGCCTTCGCCGCGGTGGGGCCGGTGCCGCGACGGGTGGCGGCGCTCCTGGGCCCGGTGCCGCCGGACCGGGGCTGGCCCCCCGCCCTCACCCCGGCCGGTGTCGCCGCGTTCGTCGCCGCGGCCGGGACGACCGTCTCCGCGCTGTCCGCGCTGAACGCGGCCGTCGCGCTGTTCCTCGTCCTGGAGGCGGCGACACCGCTGTAGCCCGCGGCCGGGGCGCCTCTCGGGCGAGCCCCCTGTCCGGAGCCGCGAAGACCGGCCCGACGCCTGTCGCTACAGGGTTGTAGAGTTCAGCAGCCGCGGAACGCGGGCCCCGTCGACGGCGGTTCTTCACCCGCCCGGCATGCAGAATCATGCCCGGGTGCTCACCTCCCGCCGGAGTGCGTCCCACTCGATTCCCATGGCTGGAGAACCCAGCCGGACAGGAGCCACGCGTTGTCCGCCAGTCCGGGCCCATCAGGGCCCGACCCCCACAGTCACCGACCTGCGGCCCCGGGCAGGGCCGCCCGCCGCCTCCCGCGCGGGGCGGGTGACCGATGACCTCCGCCCTGCTCGGCCTGCTGGCCGTGTTCGTGCTCACCGCCGGGACCGGCTACTTCGTGGCCCAGGAGTTCGCGTACGTCTCCGCGGACCGGCTGACCCTCGCCCGGGAGGCCGCAGCCGGGGACAAGAGGGCCGCCCGCGCCGTGAAGGTGCTGGAGCGGCTCTCCTTCATGCTGTCCGGCGCGCAGCTCGGCATCACCGTCACGGGGCTCGTCGTCGGCTTCCTCGCGGAACCGTCCGTCTCGGCCCTCCTGCGGCCCGCCCTGAGCGGCACGGGCCTCTCCGACGGACTCGTCTCGGGCATCTCCGTGGCGCTGTCGTTCGTGGTGGCGACCGTCATCCAGATGGTGCTCGGTGAACTCGCCCCCAAGAACCTCGCCCTGGCCGTGCCCGAGAGCATGGCGAAGTCCCTCGCCTCCTCCACCCTGATCTACCTGCGGATCGTCGGCCCCGTGGTCCACGTCTTCGACGGCGTCGCCAACCGGCTGCTGCGCCGCATCGGCATCGAACCCGTCGAGGAGCTCCACCACGGTGCGACCCTGGAGGAGCTGGGCCATCTCATCGGCGAATCCCACGAACAGGGCGAACTCCCGGCGGCTACGGCCGAACTCATGGACCACGCGCTGGAGTTCTCCGAGCGGAACCTGGGGGAGGTGATGATCCCGCGCGCCGACGTGGCGTTCATCCGCCGGGACGCCCTCGCCGCCGAGGCGGTCGAGCTGATCGCCCGGCACGGACACTCCAACTACCCGGTGCTCGGCGACCACCCGGACGACCCCGCCGGAGTCCTCGGCGTGCGGGAGCTGATGCGGCTGCCCGCGGCCGACGTCGGGCGCACCACCGTCGGCTCCCTGGCCCGCCGCCCCCTCCTGCTGCCGGAGCTTCTCCGGCTCCCGGCGGCGGTCGCGCAGATGCGCGAGCGCGACGACGAGTTCGCCGTCGTCCTCGACGAGCACGGCGGCCTGGCCGGGATCGTCACGTACGAGGACATCGCCGAGGAACTCGTCGGGGACATCGCCGACGAGTCCGACACCGTCGTCGAACTCGCGGTCGCCGACGGCTCCGGCTGGATCGTGGACGCGGGCCGCCGCCTCGACGAGATCGAGGAGGCCACCGGCGTCGCACTGCCCCAGGAGAGCGACGACTACGACACTCTGGCCGGGCTGATCATCGACCGGCTCGGACGCTTTCCCACCGTGGGTGACCGGCTGACCGTCGGCGCGGTCCGGATCGAGGTGCGCACGCTCGACCGGCACGTCGCCGAGTACGTCCGCGTCGAACCCGCCGATCGCGTCGAACCCGCCGATCGCGCCGAACCCACCGGAAGCGTCGAACCCACCGGACCCACCGAACAGGAGCCGCAGGCATGAGCTTCCCCATGGCGCTCTTCGTGACGGTCCTGCTCCTGATCGGCAGCGGATTCTTCGTCGCCGCCGAATTCGCCCTGGTCGCCTCCAAGCGGCACCGCATGGAACAGGCCGCCGCCCGGGGGCAGCGCGGGGCCAGGGCCGCGCTCGACGGGATGCGCGAGCTGTCGCTGATGCTCGCGGGAGCCCAGCTCGGCATCACCATCTGCACCCTGGGCCTGGGCTCCGTGTCCAAGCCCGCGATCTCCCACGAGCTGGACCCGCTGCTGGAGCGGCTCGGACTGCCCGCGGCCCTCAGCTACGGCATCGCCTTCGCGCTGGCGATGATCGTCGTCGTCTTCCTGCACATGGTGGTCGGCGAGATGGCCCCGAAATCCTGGGCCATCGCCCACCCGGAGCGCTCCGCGATGCTGCTGAGCCCCGCCTTCCGCGCCGTGGTGGGCGTCGTACGCCCGCTCATCCGGCTGCTGAACGCGATCAGCAACGCCCTGGTGCGGCTGTGCCGGGTCACCCCGCGCGACGAACTCACCTCGGTGCACAACCGCGACCAGCTCACCCACCTGATCGAGGAGTCCGAGCGCCTCGGGCTGATCAGCAAGGGCGACTCCGGACTGATGACCAGGTCCCTGACCGAGCCGGGGACCCCGGTCTCCGTGCTCAGGACCCCCGTGGAGCGGATCGCGACGGTTGCGGCGGACGCCGGACTCGACCGGATCCTGGCCATTGCCGCCGAGGCCGACCGCACTCGCCTGCTGGTACGCGACGGGGAGGAGATCCTCGGATCGGTGCACGCCCGGGACGCCCTCGTGGCCCGCGCCGGAGGCCGGGACGTCCTCGCCCGCGACCTGGCCCGTCCCGTCCCGGAACTGGCCCCGGACGCGACCGCGGCACACGCGGTGGAGCAGTTGCGCGAACGGCGGGCCACGATCGCCGTCGTACGCGACGGCGAGGGCGGGCTCACCGGACTGGTGAGCCTGGACGACCTGCTCGCCCGGCTGCTGCACCCGCCGGCACCCCCCGGGAACGCGGCCCAGGGGTTCTAGGAGTCCCGCTCGGTCGTCTCCCCGCGGATGACGCGGGGGGACGACCGGGGGCCGTCGCCGTCCTCGTCCTTGAGCGCCTGCTTCTCGCTCTTGAGGATGCGCGCGGCCTTCCCGGCCGACCTCGTGAGGTCGGGCAGCCGCTTCACGGCCAGCACCGCCACGATCACCAGGAGAAGGATGGTGAGTTCGCCGATCCCGAACATGGTCGCTGCTTTCTCTGGGGCGGAGCGGACACGGAGCCGGCCCGACCCCTGACGGGCGGACACACTCAATCTACAGGACTGTAGAGCAACCGTCCCCGGGATCGGTGATCGGACGGCGCCCTCAACCGCCGGGCAGCAGTCGCACGGTGGCGTCCGGGAGGTGGCTCCACCAGTGCCCGTAACGCCGGTAGACCTCCGGTTCACGGTCGGCGAGGAACGCCACCAGCGAGCGGGCCTCGGCGGCCAGCCCCTCCCAGCTCTCCTCGGGCAGCCGGTGGAACGCCGTCGCCTCGATGCCGCCGGCGGCCGGCCGCCACACTCCGGCGACGTACCCGTCGACCAGCAGCGTCGGCAGTACGTCCCCGTTCGCGCGGATCACGATCCTTCGGTAGGACGGCGGCAGGACCCGGCCGCGATCCGCGTACGCCAGCAGAACGCTGTCCCACATCGCCATCAGCCGGGGCGGCGCCGGTGTCGCCGCGTCCGGGCGGAGGGAGCCCGGCAGGTCGAACAGTTCCTCGCCCGCCGGGCCCGTCAGCCGCTCCAGACGCCCGGCGAGGTCCGCGAGCGCGGCCCGCGCGTCGGTCCGCCGGACCATGGCGAACTGCGCCACGTCCGCGACGGACGCGGGCCCGAACCCTTCGAGGTAGCGCACGACCAGCTTCCGCAGGGACGCGGCGGACGCCGCCGGCTCCGTTCCCGGAGAGCCGTTCCGGGGCGCGATGTAGGAGGGCCGGTGTCCGAACGACCACGGCGGAGCGGTGGGCGCGTGGAGCAGCGGCGTGTACTGCCGCAGCCCCCACCAGGCGCCCGGCCCGGGCGGTTCGCCCAGCCGCTCGCCCAGCCACGCTTCGCACTCGGCGGTGGTCCGGGGCCGGTCCGCGAACTCCAGCAGCCGGGGGACCAGCGCGTCGGCGTCCTCGGCCGTCAGCCCGGAGGCGGTGAAGCGGGGGCCCAGCCGGGAGGCGCGCACCACGGGATGCATGGCCTCCCGGAAGACCCGGTGGTCGTCGGCGTGCACGGCATGGAGCGTGAGCCGCATCAGCGTCGCCTTCACGACGGCGTGATCCGTGAACGCGGCGTCGAGGCCGGCCGGATCGAATCCCGCGAGCCGGTTCCAGAGGGCGAGGTAGGGGGAGGCCGGCTGCTGTGCCTGGAGCGCCACCACGCGCCGCACCCCCTCGGCGGCGTCCAGCGGCTCGCGCCGCAGCAGCAACTGCCGGGCGAGCGTCGAACGGTTGAGTTCGCGCGCGGTGATGTCCCTGCCGTCGTCCATCGGTCCGTTCCTCCGGTGACTGCTCACTTCGTGCCCGTGGCTGACGGAACCGTACGCCGCCCGGCCGACCTCCCTGACACCGCCTCCGGGCTCACCCGAATGCGGTGCGGAGACGGTACGGAGAAGGCGCGGCGGCGGTACTGACGGCGTGTCGGTGACGCAGGGAGGCGGACGGTCGACGAGTCGACAGGATCCGAGCGCCGGCGGGCCGCGCACGACGTCCGTCCCCGCCCGCTGTCAGCGCTTGCCCGGCCGACCGCCGCGCAGGCCCGGCCTCGGGGCCGGGACGAGGCGGAACGCCGTGTTGAGGACGTGGTCGATCACATCGCGCGAGGGCTTGTCCGTCAGGTCGGTGAGCAGCCGGGCCAGCGTGTTGAGGAGGAACGGCGATCCCATGACGTACCGGTTGAGCACCGGCTGGAAGCCCGAGCGGCTGAAGACCAGGTCGGCGGCGGTGTTGCCGAGGCGGTAGTAGCGGCCCCAGCGGCGGTTCATCTCCACCGGGTAGCCGCGCAGCACCTGTTCGCGGCGGGGCCCTCGGGGGTGGGCCAGGGCGAGGGCCGCGGTCCCGGCGGCGACCTCGCCCGCCTCCATCGCCTGGGCGATGCCCTCGCCGTTCCAGGGGCTGACCATCCCGCCGGAGTCGCCGACCAGCAGCAGCCCGCGCGCGTACAGCGGATGGCGGTTGAAACCGAGGGGCAGGGCGGCGCTGCGGACCGGGCCCTCCGCGTTCTCCTCGCGCAGCCCCCAGTCCTCCGGGGTCCGGGCCAGCCACTGGTCCAGGGTGGCGCGCAGGTCCGCCTTGCCGTGCCGCCGGTGGGGAAGCGCCCCGAGCCCGACGTTGACCCGGCCGTCGCCCATCGGGAAGATCCAGCCGTAGCCGGGAAGGCAGGGGCCCCCGTCCGGGAAGCGGAGGTCGGCCCACAGTTCCAGGTACTCCTCCCGGGATCGTTCGGGGCTGCGGTAGTAGCGCCGGGCGGCCGTCGCGATCTGCCGCCGGGGGTCCCGCTCCAGCCCCAGCGCCAGGGCGAGGCGGGCCGACGCCCCGTCGGCCGCGATGACGACCGGCGCGCGGAAGCCGACCGGCTCCGGGGTCTCCGGGGAATCCGAGGACGCGGCGACCCCCGTGACCCGGCCCGCCCGGTCCGTCAGCGGGCGCTCCGCCTTCCAGCCGCTGTACAGCCGGGCCCCGGCCGCCACGGCGTGCCGGGCCAGGATGTCGTCGAAGTCGTGCCGGCTGCGGGAGAGCCCGAAGTCCGGATAGCGGCCCAGCGCGGGCCAGTCGATATGCACGCGGTGCTCCCCGGCCACCCAGCGCATACCGCGCGAACGCGTCCAGCCCGGTGCGGTGATGTCGACGCCCATCCGGATGAGCTGATGCACCGCGCGCGGGGTGAGACCGTCGCCGCACACCTTCTCCCGGGGGAAACGGGCCTTCTCCAGCAGGATCACGTCCACTCCGGCCCGCGCCAGGTGATACGCGGCCGAGGAGCCGGCCGGGCCCGCCCCCACCACGATCACCTGGGCGTCCTCTCCCGTACGGGACGCCTCCCGCGCGTCTTCCGTACGGGACTCCTCCCGCGCGACTCCCGTACGGGGAGTCTCCTGTGCGTCCGTCGTCGTCGGGTCCGGTGGCAGTTCCCGCATCACAACCCCTTCGTCCCGAGGGCCGTTGCTCCTGCCGGGGCGGCGGCCCAGGGCAACATCATCGATCAGGACGGGCCGGGGCGGTACCAGGCGTCGGAAAACCCGGGGCGACCGGGCGACCCGGCCGTCTACGCTCCGTCGGTGACCACCGCGCCGGACGAAACGATCATCGACGCCCTCGACCGGGCCGACACCGCTCTCCTCGCCCGGCGCCTCGACGCGCGCACCTGTCCGCCGGAACTGCTCGGCCGGATGGTCCGCCACCCCGCACCCCGGATACGGCACCTCGGCCTCACCCTCCTCGCCGAACGCGTGGACACCCCGGACTCCGGGGGCGGGGGAGGAAACGTGACCGGGGCAGGTCATCTTGCCCCGGTGGACGGGCTGTTGCCCGATTCCCCCGGGGCGTCGCCCGAGGAGTCCCTCCTGCTCGCGGGCCTCCACGCCCGGCTCGGGGCGCGGAAGACGCGGCACCGGCTGCCCGACTGGCGTGCGGCCGAGCTGCCCGCCCGGGTACGGATCGCCTGGCTGCGGGCGGACCTCCTCGGTGACCCGGCCGTCCTCCGTACGGAACCGGCGGGCGAGCTCCTCTACCGGGCCGTGCGTGAGAGCGATGCCGTCGAGGCACACCGCCCCGACCGGCTCGTGGCCGAACTCGTCGGCACCGGGGACCCGGTCCTGGGGACCGAGGCGCTGCGGCTGGCCCGCGACGGGCTGCACGCCGGACTGCTCGCACCGGCGTTCGTACGCGGCCTGCTGGTGCGGCTGCTCGACTCGCCCGACCCCGACGTCGTGACCGACGCGCTGCGCGAACTCGCCGAGCCCTGGGCGGCGGTGACCCCCGTGGACGCACAACCGCTGACCCGCCCGGCGAGGGCCCTGGACGGCCGGTCCGCCGACCGCGACGGGGCGTCGGCCGCACGCGCGGCCGCCGTTCTCGTCGCCGCGGCCCGGCACGGTCACCACACGGTGCTGTGGAGCACGGCGGAGGATCCGGCCGAGGCTCCGGCCCTGCGCGGGCAGGCCGCGGAACTCCTGGGCGAACGGGCGGAACGCGCCGATGTCGGGCGCCTGGTGGCCCTGGCCGCAACGGACCCCCTCCTGCTCGCCGGGCCCGTGCTGACCTGTCTGCGTGCACTGCACCGGCGCGGCCACTTCCCGGCGGACCCGGACGTCGGCCCGCTGCTCGCCCTCGCCCTCGCCGACTGGACGCTTCCGGCGGAGGACCTCGCCACGGTCCTCTACACCTCCCGTCGCCCGCTGTTCGACGCCCTCATCGACGCTCCGCCCACCGCCCCGGACTGGCCCCGCCGCCTGGAACTGCTCATCGCCCTGTCACGGCAGGGGGCCGCCGACGTCCCCATCGGCGAGGCCGTCACCCGGCTCCTCCCCGCCGCCCGCACCCCGCGCCCGTTCCTCGCCGCGATCCGCGTCCTGCGACCGCCGGCCGCCGAGGAAGCGGTGCTGGCCCTGCTTCCCACGGCCCCGTCCGCCGCACTGGACGCCCTGGAGGCCATCGGCGGGGACCGTACGCGATCGGCACTGGCCCACGCGTTCGGCATCGGCGGCCCGGCGGACGGACCGCCCACGGCCACGGACGGTCCACCACGCCTTGCGCTCGCACCCGAACTGCGCCCGGTACGTGACCGGGCGCTGGCACTCCTGTGGCACCTCACCCGCAGGCCCGGGCAGCGGCAGGACCTGCTCGCCCGGCTCGCCCCCCAGGACCTCCCGCGCGACATCGAGGCCGACCTCGGAGCCCCCGACGAGCGGGAACTTGCCGTTCTGCGGGCCCGCGTGGACGTGGACGCCCCCGTGGCGGCCTTCTGCCGGATCGCGGCGCACGCCGGAACGGGAACCGGGCCCCCGGACGGCGTCCCCCTGGCCGACCTGCTCCTGCGCATCGTGCGCGACCTCGCCGCCGGCCGGCTCGGGCCGGGGGCGGACGCCCCGGGTCCCGGCCTCGCACCCGCGGGACCGGCCCGCCCGGACGGCGAACCGGAGCTGCCGCCCGAGGTGTCGGAGGCGATGCGCGCCCACGGGAGCCGGTTGTGGAGGAGGCGGCGGATCAGGCCCGCCTGTCTGCTCGACGCACCGGACGACACCGGAGCGGGCCACGCGTTCCTCACCGCGACGGTGCTCGGCCTGCTGGAGCGGCCCGGGCTCACCGGGGGCGAACGGGCGGTGCTGCTCAAGGCGTTGCTCCAGGTCCCCGCGACCCCGTCCACCCGGGCCCGGGTGCACCGTCTGCTGCGCGACCGCGACCCGCACGTGCGCAAGCACGTCATCGCCCTGCTGGCCCACGACGCCTCGGGCGAGGACGCGCGGGCCCTGTCCGCGACCCTCGTCCCGCTCACCCGCGACCCGGACATCCGCACCGTACGCGCGGCCCTGTCGGCGCTGGGCGCGGCCCGGGCCCGCTGGGCGGGCGAGGAGATCGCCGGCTGTCTCCACCACCCGAACATGAACATCAGGAAGACCGCGGCGGCCACCCTCCTCGACGCGGGCGCGCCGGCCGCCGTCCCGCACCTCCTGCGGGCGCTCGGCCGCGACGACAACCCGGGGCTGCGGTCCGCGCTGACCCGGGCGCTGCGCGCCGTCGTGGGGCGCGCCCACGCCGCGACCCTCCTCGCCGCCGCCGAAGCGGCCCGCGACGAGCGCACCCGCCGCCTCCTGCTCCGCGCCCTCGACCACGAGGTGACCGCCCGCGCCGTGCTCGCCCTCGACGCGGGGGGATCGCCGGTCGTCCCCGCCCTGCTGGCGCTCGTCGCCGACGGCGGGGTGCGACTCGCCGCCGGTTGCGTCCAGGACCTGGCGGAACCACTGGCCCGGCACGGTGTGCCGACGCCGCCCGCCGCCCCGGCCGGGCCCCCGGACGGGGCCGACCCCGAGGTGACGGCTCTGCTGCGCTCCGGCTGGGACCCGGCGCTCGCCCTGCGCATCGCCCGGCGGCCCGCACCCCCGGACACCGTGGCCCCCCACGAACGCCCGGCCGCCCGCGCCCTGTTGGGCCACTGGCTGGGCCTGGCCGGCAGCACGGCCGAGGCCGGGCTCCGCGGCCGCCTCCTGCGGTGCGCCCTGCGCCTGTGCCCGGGGCCGTGGTCCGCCGACGAGGTGACGGTGCTCGCCCGGCACACCGGTACGGTGACCGACGCGTTCGACGCCGCCACCGGCGGGGGAGCGGCGGACGGGTCTCCCCGCGCCACCGCCGCGAGGCCGGCGGCCGGGTCGGCGGGGGAGCTGATCGAGGTTCTGCACGCCGTCGCACCGCACCTGTCCGCCGCCGGGCGTTTCACCGTCGTCGAAGGACTTCGCGCCCTGCCGCCCACCGGCCCGGACAGCCTGCCCCGGCCCGGGACGGCCGCCTGTGGCCTCACGCTGCTCCGACAGCTGGGCGCGGTGCTCGTCCGCGCCGATCTCGACCGGGCCCTGGACGTCGCCCACCTCGGCGCGGACCCCTGGAGCGCCGCGCCCGCCGTGCTCCGGGAGGCGTTCGGCGTACCGGAGAAACCGGTGGTCGTCGATGCATCAGCCTCCTGGCGTGCCGAGTTGACCGAGGCGGTACGGACCCCCGACGCGCTGGCGGAGTTCCGGGGACGCGCTGTCGCCGCCGTTGCCCGGCCCCGGCTCGCCGCCGGTGCGGACGGCGCCGGGCGCGTCCCCGCCGCGACCGAGTCCCGGGAACTGCTCTCCGCGCTTCTCGCGGCGTACCCGAAGGCCGCGCCCGACGTGCGCGGGCGGCTCGTCGACTGGATGACCGAGCTCCAGCCGATCGACGCACCCGCGTGGACCATCGCCGAGGCCAGGGCGGCGAGCAGGGCCTCCGGCGCCTCGTCGCGCCCCGTGGGGTCGGACGATCTCGACCAGCCCCGGTCGTCCGCCCAGCGGACCCGGCTGCTGGCCATGCTGGACGCGAAGGGGCCGGAGCGCCGGACCGCCGCCGCGCGGGCTCTGCTCGACCGGCCCGAGCCGGGGGTGGCGCGCGCTGTGCTGCGGGCGTATCTGCGCGGCCGGGTCGACGTGCTCCCGGAAACCGCCGCCCTGGATCTCCTCGCGCACCCGGAGGGCCACGCCACCGCCCACCCCGACGCCCACCCCGGGGAGGGCGGTGGCCGGCACCCGGCCGTCGTGGAGCTGACCTCCCGAGGGGTGCTGCCCGAGCGGGTGCTGCGCTGGGCGGCGCGGCTGCCCGAGGACGATCTGTCCCCGCTCGTCCCGCTGATCCTCGGGTGGTGGGAAACCGGTTCGCCCGCTGTGCACGAGGCGGCCCGCACCACGCTGCGCAACGTTCCCGCCGATGTGCTCGCCCACCTCCTCGCACCGCGCGTCGAGGCGGGCGACCTCGGGCTGCTCGACCTGCTGACCGGGGTGCGGCTGCTCCGTACCCCCGTGCTGACCAGGGCCGAGCGCCGGCTGCGTACCGAAGGCCGCGATGCCCTGGCCGACGCGCTCGTCCTCGTCGACGGTCCCCTGCGCACACCTGGAGCCGAACGCGAGGACGCTGCCGCGCTCGATGCCCTGCGCACCTCGGTCCGGAGCACGACGGCCGCCCCGGCGGACCGTCCGTCGCTGCCGGAACTGCTCGACCTCGCCCGCACGGGAACGCCCGAACAGACCCGCCAGGCCCTCACCCGCCTCGTCGAGGAGCGCGCACCGGCGCCCGGAGCCGGTCCGGACCCGGAACTGCGCTCGCTGGTCGAGGAGTTGCTGAGCCATCCGATCGCCGGGGTACGCCTGCACGCACACCGGACCTCGCGCGCCCTGTTCGACCGGGACACCCATGCCCGGCTCACCGTGCTCCTGCTGTCGGATCCCTTGCCCGACGTGGTGCGCATGGCGGCGCGGACGCTCGGCCGCGCCGGTTTCGAGCCCGCGCTGCCCGGCCTCGTCCGGCTCCTCGACCACCCGAAGCCGGTGGTCCGGAGAGCGGTCAGGGACGCGCTCGTCGGCTTCGGTGACGCGGCGGTCCCGGTCCTGCGCCGCACCGCGGCCCACGCCCGGCCCGACCGACGGCCGCTCTACACGGACGTCCTCGCCGAGATCTCCGGCGCCGGGGCCTGACGAGGGTGTCCGGGGCGTGTGGTCAGCCTTCGGGCTCCCGGGACGCCGCCGAGGCGACCTGGTGCAGCGTCCGCCCCGTACGGGCGGACCTGGCGTGGTACGGGTCGGGGGAACCGGGCCTGCCGCGAACGGCGAGGCGGTCGTTCGCCTTGATCAGCAGCCACGCCTCGTGGCCGCCGCTGTCCGGCTCGTCGCCCTTCTGGACGCGGGTCAGTGCGAACTCGCCGTGCAGCTTCGCCCCGTACAGCCAGAACGTCGCATGGCCGAGCTCCAGGGACTCGGAGAAGGGTACGGAGTCGCCCTGCCCGTCGTGCCCGAGCGGCCGGTAGGTGCCCTGGTCCCAGACGATGACGGTGCCGCTGCCGGACTCGCCGCGGGGGATCACCCCTTCGAACTCGCGGTACTCCAGAGCGTGATCCTCCGTCGGCACGGCGAGCCGGCGGTCGCTGGGGTTCTCCGACGGCCCTCGCGGCACCGCCCAGGACTTCAGTACGCCGTCGACCTCCAGCCGGAAATCGAAGTGCAGGCGTCGCGCGTCATGGATCTGCACGACGAAGTGGGGCCGCGGTGTGCCGTCGTTCTCCACGTCGTGCTCCTTTCGTGGCCCCGGCCCGTCTCGCCGGTCCGTGTCTCCACTCTGCGGCTGCCCGGGACGAATCGCACGATGAGCCGACTGTCTTCAGGCGCATATGCCTATGGGGCATGCCGTTCCCCCTCCGGTCTGGACCAGGTTATTGACGGCTCCTGCGGCACTCCCTTAAATCAAGTATTGAAATATGCGCCCGAGGTGATCGCCCCAACCGTTCACCTCTCGGCGTCGATCTGTCATGCACATGCCCCCCACGCGAAGTGATGTGATGACCGTGCACCCCACGCACTCCACGGCGCGCAGCGTTTCCCGGCGCCGCCGCGTCGCCCTCTACGCCGCCTCACTGCTCTGCTGTTCCGCCATCCTGACCGCACTCCCCGGCGGTGCGTCCGCCGCACCGGCCGCCGGCTCCCCGTCCGCCGGGTCCGGGGCGCGGGCCGTCGCCTTCGAGGACCAGTTCGACGGACCGGCCGGCGCCGCCGTGGACGGCGGCAAGTGGCAGATCGAGACCGGCGACAACGTCAACAACCACGAGCGGCAGTACTACACCCCGGGCAACGACAACGCCGCGCTCGACGGCCAGGGCAACCTCGTGATCACCGCCCGGAAGGAGAACCCGGGCAACTACCAGTGCTGGTACGGGACGTGCGAGTACACCTCGTCCCGGCTCAACACCTCCGGCAAGTTCGCCGCCGCCTACGGTCATGTCGAGGCCCGGATCAAGATCCCGCGCGGCCAGGGCATCTGGCCCGCGTTCTGGATGCTGGGCGACGACTTCGGCAACGTCGGCTGGCCCAACAGCGGCGAGATCGACGTGATGGAGAACGTCGGCTTCGAGCCCGGCACGGTCCACGGCACCCTGCACGGTCCCGGCTACTCCGGCTCGGGCGGCATCGGCGCCGCGTACACCCTCCCCAACGGGCAGGCGTTCGCCGACGACTTCCACACGTTCGCCATCGACTGGGCGCCCGACTCCATCACCTGGTCCGTCGACGGCCAGGTCTTCCAGCGGCGCACCCCGGCCGACCTGGGCGGCAACCAGTGGGTGTTCAACAAGCCGTTCTTCCTCATCCTGAACCTCGCGGTCGGCGGCTACTGGCCCGGCGACCCCGACGGCAGCACGCAGTTCCCGCAGCAGATGGTCATCGACTACGTCCGCGTGACGACCGGCGACTGACGACCGGCGACCGGCGACCGGGGTCCGGAGACCGGCGACGGCCGACCGGTCGGTGGCGGCCCGAGTCGGAGCCCCCACGCGTCGGCTGCGGTGGAACCAGCAGCTCCGGCACCCGTCCGCGGCAGTCCGCGGACGGGCGCCGGCTCTCTCCTACAAGGACGGTGACCGCATGACCGCGACCCCCCGCTCCCCGCGAAGACGGCTCGGGCGTCTCGCGCTGCCCGCCCTGGCGCTCGTCGCCACGGCCGCGTTCCTCACCCCCAGCAGCCCCGCCACCGCGGCCGTCGCCGCGGTCGGGCAGATCTCCGGCATCGGCGGCAAGTGCGTCGACGTGGCGGGCGCGTCCGCCGCCAACGGGACCGCCGTACAGCTCTACGACTGCAACGGAACCGGCGCCCAGCAGTGGGACGTCCGCTCCGACGGCACCGTACGCGCGCTCGGCAAGTGCCTCGACGTCAAGGACGGCGCGACCACCAACGGCTCCGTCCTCCAACTGTGGGACTGCAACGGGTCGGCCGCCCAGCGCTGGGGGGTCTCCGCCGCCCGCGACATCGTCTCCGTGGCAGCCGACAAGTGCCTCGACGCGACCGGCAACAGCTCCGCCAACGGCACCCGGCTCCAGCTGTGGACCTGCACCGGGGCCGCCAACCAGAAGTGGAACGCCCCGTCCGGCGGCGGCGACCCCGACCCCGGCGGCGCCCCGATGGCCGTGGCCCCCTACCTCTACAACGGCTGGGGCAGCCCGCCCTCCCCGACGACCGTGATGAACGCGACCGGCGTCAAGTGGTTCACCCTCGCCTTCGTCCTGAGCAACGGCTACTGCAACCCCCAGTGGGACGGCGGCCGCCCGCTCGCCGGCGGCGTGGACCAGCAGACCATCAACACCGTGCGGGCCGCCGGCGGTGACGTGATCCCGTCGTTCGGCGGCTGGAGCGGCAACAAGCTGGAGAGCTCCTGCGGCAGTGCGGGCGAACTGGCCGCCGCTTACCAGAAGGTCATCAACGCGTACGGGCTCAAGGCCATCGACATCGACATCGAGGCGGCCGCCTACGACTCGCCGACGGTCCAGCAGCGCACCGTGGACGCCCTGAAGACCATCCGCGCCAACAACCCCGGCATCAAGCTGTACGTCACTTTCGGCACCGGCCAGAACGGCCCCGACACCAGCCTCATCAACCGGGCCGCCCAGTCCGGGCTCACCGTCGACAGCTGGACGATCATGCCGTTCAACTTCGGCGGCAACGGCCAGAACATGGGCACGCTCAGCGTCCGCGCCGCCGAAGGGCTCAAGACGGCCGTCAAGAACGCCTACGGCTACAGCGACGACCAGGCCTACCGTCACACCGGCATCTCCTCGATGAACGGCACCACCGACGTCGGCGAGACCATCACCGTCGCCGACTTCCGGACCATCCTCGCCTACGCCCAGCAGCGGCACCTGGCCCGGCTGACCTTCTGGTCCGTCAACCGCGACCGCCCCTGCACCGGCGGCGGGGCCGACACCTGCTCGGGTGTCGGACAGCAGCCGTGGGACTTCACGCGGGTCCTCGCGCAGTACCGGGGCTGACCCCCCGGACCGCCCCGCTTCCGGGGCGGTCCCCAAGCCGGTGGACGGCGGCAGAGGTGCTCCTGCCGCCGCCCACCCCTCCCCGTCGGAGAAGCGGAATAGCATGATCCCCATGGAACAGCGCACACTCGGCAGGACCGGCCGTGACGTCTCGGTCGTCGGACAGGGCACCTGGCAGCTCGGGGGCGACTGGGGCGAGGTCGCGGAGGACGACGCCTTCGGGGTCCTCGACGCGGCCGTCGCATCCGGCGTCACCTTCTTCGACACCGCGGACGTCTACGGCGACGGCCGCAGCGAACAGCTCATCGGCCGCTACCTCAAGAACCGCCCCGACGCCGACGTCCTCGTCGCCACCAAGATGGGCCGCCGGGCGGGCCAGGTGCCGGAGAACTACGCCCTGGACAACTTCCGCACCTGGAACGACCGGTCCCGCGCGAACCTCGGGACCGACACGCTCGACCTCGTACAACTGCACTGCCCGCCCAGTGCCGTCTACTCCTCCGACGCCGTCTACGACGCCCTGGACACCCTGGTCGCCGAGCAGCGGATCGCCGCCTACGCGGTGAGCGTGGAGACCTGCGCCGAGGCGCTGACCGCCATCGCCCGCCCCGGCGTCGCGAGCGTGCAGATCATCCTCAACCCGTTCCGCCTCAAGCCGCTCGACGAGGTGCTCCCCGCGGCGGCAGCGGCGGGCGTCGGCATCGTCGCCCGGGTACCGCTCGCCTCGGGCCTGCTCTCCGGCACGTACACCAAGGACACCGTCTTCGGCCCCGAGGACCACCGTACGTACAACCGCCACGGTGAGGCCTTCGACCAGGGCGAGACGTTCTCCGGCATCGACTACGCGACCGGTGTCGCCGCGGCGGCGGAGTTCGCCGAACTGGCCCCCGAGGGCGCCACCCCCGCGCAGACCGCGCTGCGCTGGATCATCCAGCAGCCCGGCGTGACCAGCGTGATCCCCGGCGCGCGCTCGGTGGAACAGGCCCGCGCCAACGCGGCCGCGGCCGCCCTGCCCCCGCTGCCGCAGTCCACGCTGGACGCGGTGCGGGACCTGTACGACCGGTCGATCCGCGCGGAGGTCCACGACCGCTGGTGACGGCGGGCGGGGCCCCGGCGGGTGAGGGGGAGCGGGCGGGACTCAGTCGTCCTGCTCGTCGTCCCCGCCCTGTCGGCCACCGTCCTGCTGGTCCTGCGGGTTCTGCCCGCCTTGTTGGTTCTGCTGCTGCCCGCCGCCGTCACTGACGTCCTGCGAGGGGCCCGAGGACGGACTCTGATCCGGTGTTCCGGCCGAGCTGGATTCCGGGGAGAAAAGGACCATGCCGAGATACACGGCGGCCAGGAACGTCGCCGTGCCCGCGATGAGGCTGGCCACCCTGGGGCGGCGCCGTATCGCCTCACGGGTGGTGCGACGACGGGCCGGAGCAGATCGGGCCGGCGCCTGCCGTCTTCGCCCTGTGGGCCCCGGAAGCCGGTACGTCGTCGGGC
>NZ_JAAXYC010000581.1 GCF_018619185.1 Streptomyces sp. McG3
AGCCAGCCCCGGAAGACGTACTCCTCGGCGGCGGCCTGGAACGGGACGAGCGCCAGCACCACGGCCAGGCTCAGCAGAAAGTAGGGCCAGCCCGGGAAGCCCGAACCGGACTCCGCGAGCGGTTCCGCGTCCCAGGTCCAGGCGATCAGCAGCCCGATCTGGACGGCCATGAGCGGGAAGCCCACGGCGGCGCAGCGGCCGAGCCAGCCCCAGCGCAGCCGTCCGACGACGGAGGACACGGTCCCGGCCGGACGCCTGCCGAGGAGGCGGACGACCCACAGGACGATGGGTATCCCGACCGCGATGCCGACGAGCGAGACCGCCAGTTCGGCGACCGGGTCCTCGAAGAAGAGTTCGCTGTCCGCGTCCGAGGGCCCCGCGTCCAGGACCTCGGCGATGATCGCGCCGAAGACGCCGACGGCCAGCACGCCCACGACGACCAGCGCGAGGGCGGTCAGCAGTTCGCCCAGCCAGCCGAACCGTCCGCCCTGCCCGTTGCGCCCCTGCTCGTCGTAGCGGGAGCCCGAGGGCGCACGGACCGGCCCGGTCGGCGGGCGGCTCCATTCCGGGGGCC
>NZ_JAAXYC010000081.1 GCF_018619185.1 Streptomyces sp. McG3
GCATCGGACGTGGCTGCCGCGGGCGCGGACGAGGCGGCAGGCGGGGGGTCGGGGGCGGTGGACGGCGGCTGGAGAGTCATACCCCCGACCTTGTCCTGGCCGCCCGTCCGAGGCATCGGACCAGGGCCTGGACTCCGGCGTCAGACCTGGGTATGACACCCGCCGCCGCACCATCGGCCCGTACGGGACATCGGGTCACCGTGCCGGGGCCGCACTGACCCGAGGGTGAGCCCCGGGCCCGGACCGCCGGACCTCCCCCGAGGGGCCGATGTGGCGGCGCCGATCCCGGGAGGTGGGGCACCTCACCGAGGAGGAGGGCGTGAACTCGGCGACCTGGCGGAGGATGTGGACCGCCGCTGAGGCGGTCGCGGGACGGCAGGGGCGTACAGCCGTACCCGCGAGTGGTGCGCGTTCGCGGGTACGGCGTACGTCTCTTGTCCGGAGGTCGTTCAGACCGCGAAGCGGTGCGTTCCCGAGCCGACGGCGAAGACCGCGCAGCCGTCCTCCATCCGCAGGAAGCGTGCTCCGGTGTGGGTGACGTCCTCGGCCCGGCCGGCCTGGATCCACACGTCGGCGGTGGTGTTGACGGGGAGGGTCACGGTCAGCCGGAAGCGGCCCTTCTCCGTCTTCCAGTCGGTGGTGACGGGGCCGTGGAGGGAGGCGAACCGGCCCCGGGCGCGGGTGATGCCGCCGCCGGGGCGGGGCCGCACGGTGACCTTGCGGAAGCCTGGCTCGGCGGGGGCGATGCCGGTGATGTGGGCGTACATCCACTCCCCCACGGAGCCGTACGCGTAGTGGTTGAAGGAGTTCATCCCGGCGTCCTGGAAGCTTCCGTCCGGCTTGATGGAGTCCCAGCGCTCCCACATGGTGGTGGCTCCGCGGTCGATCTGGTAGCCCCAGCTCGGGAAGGTCCGCTGGAGCAGCAGGCGGTAGGCGACGTCCGTGTGCCCGGTGTCGGTGAGGACGGGGAGCAGGCGCGGGGTGCCGAGGAAGCCCGTGGACAGGTGCCAGTCCTTCGCCTCGATCAGGGCGACGAGGCGGTCGGCCGCGGTGACGCGTTCCGCCGCGCTCAGGAGGTCCATGGAGAGGGCGAGGACGTAGGCGGTCTGGGTGTCGCCCTTCACCCGGCCGCCGCCGGTGACGTAGGCGGCGCGGAAGGCCTCGCGGATCTCCGCGAACAGTGCGGTGTACGGGGCCGGGTCCTTGCCCAGGACCTCGGCGGTGCGGGCGACGAGGTCGGCGCTGTGGGCGTAGTAGGCGGTGGCGATGACGTCCTTGGGGGTGTCGTCGGCGATGTTGAGCCAGTCGCCGTACCCGGTGGCCGGCCGCAGCCGCCCGCTGCTGTGGGCGTCCAGGTAGTCGAGCCACCTCAGCATCGAGGGCCAGGCCCGCTCCAGCGCCCGGGTGTCGCCGTAGGCCTGGTGGAGGGCCCAGGGCACGGTGACGCCCGCGTCGCCCCAGCCGGCCGAGCCCGCGCCGAGGCCCTCGACGTGGGGTGCGACATCGGTGAAGGCTCCGTCGGCGGTCTGGTCGTCCTGGAGGTCGCTCAGCCATTTCCCGAGGAAGCGCGCGGACTCCATCGTGTACGCGGCGGTGGGCGCGAAGACGTTGATGTCGCCGGTCCAGCCCAGGCGTTCGTCGCGGGCCGGGGTGTCGGTGGGGATGGAGAGGAAGTTCCCGCGCAGGCCCCAGGTGATGTTGCTGTGGAGCTGGTTGAGCAGCGGGACGTCGGTCTCGAACTCCATGGTGAGGGGCGCGTCGGTGTGGATCACCCGCCCGACGACGGCGTCGAGCGGCGGCCTGCCGGGGTAGCCGGTCACCTCGACGTAGCGGAAGCCGTGGAAGGTGAAGCGGGGCTCGTACGTCTCCCGGCCGCCGCCCTTGAGGGTGTAGTGGTCGGTCGCGGCGGCGGTGCGCAGGTTGGTGGTGTAGACGGTGCCGTCGGGGTTCAGCACCTCCGCGTGGCGCAGGCGCACGGTGGTGCCTGCGCGGCCGGTGACGCGCAGGCGGGCGGTGCCGACCATGTTCTGGCCGAGGTCGAAGACGAAGACCCCGGGCCGTGGCTCGGTGATCTTCTCGGCCTTCAGCTCCTGGATGACGCGGCAGGGGCCGTCGGGCTCCGCGACCAGTTCGGCGGTGACCTCCTCCTGGGTGGGCACGGCCCGTTCCCAGGCCGTGTCGTCGAAGCCGGGGCGCGTCCAGCCGTCGGTCTCGCGGCGGGCGTCGTAGTTCTCGCCGGTGAGGAGGTCGGCCAGGGCGATGGGCCCGGTGGCGGCCCGCCAGTCGGTGCCGGACAGCACCCGCTCGGTCGTCCCGTCCCGGTAGGTGACCTCCAACTGGCCGAGGAAGGCTGGGTGTTCGCCGTACTGGTGCGGGCCGAACATACCGACGTTGCCCGCGTACCAGCCCGTCGCCAGCTCCACGCCGAGGGTGTTGGCCCCGGAGGTGAGCAACTCGGTGACGTCGTGGGTCTGGTACTGGATTCGTTTGGCGTAGTCCGTCCAGCCGGGTGCGAGGCGGTCCGTGCCGACGCGCTCGCCGTTGAGGTGGGCCTCGTACAGGCCGAGGGCCGTGGAGTACAGCCGGGCCCGCTCGACGGGCTTGCGGCGCAGCCGGAACTCGTGGCGCAGCTGGGCGACGGGCGCGTGGGCGGGAGTGACCTTCCCCCAGGGGCCCGATCCCCACGGGGCGAGGACCTTCGCGGCCGGCCAGGTACCGTCGTCGTAGTCCAACTGCTGCCAATCAGCGCCGGGTTCGGCGTTGACGGCCTTCCAATCGCTGCCGGTGGCGATGGTGCGTACACCGTCGGCGGAGGTCAGTTCCAGGGCCCCGAGCAGGCCCGCGGGGCCGGTGACCTCGTTGGTCGCCGCGACGGCGAGGACGTGACGGCCGGGGGTGAGCCGTTCGGTGACGTCGGTGACCGAGGGGCGGCTCCAGGCCCTGGCGACCTCGTCCGGTTCGGCGCGCGCCACCTCCGCACCGTCCAGGTGGGCGGCGTATCCATCGTCGGCGGTGAGGACGAGCCGGGCCCGGGTCACGCCTTCGGGTACGTCGAACACGCCCCGGAACCAGCGGGTCGCGGCCGGGGCGCTGCTCGCCGGGTCGCCCTCCGGGAACCAGATCCAGGACGCCGTCTCCAGGGCGGGCGCGCCGACGAGGGAGGCCGGGGCCCCGATCCAGCGCGCCGACCAGTCCGACGCCTCGTTGAGGCCGGTCTCCCACCACGCGGGCTCGGACCAGGCGGAGACGCGGCCCTCGTCGTCCCAGACGCGCACGGTCCAGTGATAGCGGGTGCGGGAGAGCAACTCCGGTCCGCCGTAGGTCACCTGGGCCGAATCCGGGGAGTCGACCTTGCCGCTGTCCCAGACGTCGGGGCGTTCCAGAGCGCGTTCGCTGAGGGCGACGCGGATCTGGTACGCGCTCTGGCCGCGTCCGGGCGCGGTGGCGGACAGCGGCCAGCCGAGGCGCGGGCGGGCGCTGCCGATGCCGAGCGGGTCCTTCACGTATTCGGCGGTGGAGCCGCCCACGCGGAGCGACTTGGTCCCGCTCGCGCCGCGCTCGGCGGCCTGCGCGGGGGGTATGGCTCCGGCGATGAGGGTGGTTCCCAGGACGGTGGCGGACGTGCTGAGCAGTCGTCGTCTGCTGATCACACTCGGCTCCGATTCGGCGAGGGGATGGGGGGAGTTGCCTCATGGTGTGGCGGTGAGGGGGCGGTTCGCCCCCTCGATCCGCCGTGCCGCCGCGTCCCAGGCCGACGGGTCGCCGGCCGGTTCGTAGCGGGTCAGGGGCTGGGTACGGGCGAGGAGTCGACGGGTCGTGGCGAGGTCGCCGGGCAGGCCGTGGGCGCGCGCCTGGACAAGGATGTTGCCGAGCGCGGCCGCCTCCGACGGGCCTGCCACGACCGGCAGTCCGCAGGCGTCCGCGGTCAGTTGGCAGAGCAGCTCGTTGCGCGCCCCGCCGCCGACGATGTGCACGACGTCGACCGCGCGGCCGGCCAGGCGCTGCGCCTCGTGGATCGCGCGCCGGTGGGCGAGGGCCAGCGAGTCGAGGACGCAGCGCGTGGTCTCGCCCGGGGTGCGGGGCTCCGGACCGCCGGTGGACCGGCAGGCGGCAGCGATGCGTCGGGGCATGTCACCGGCGGCCAGGAACTCCGGCGCGGCGGCGTCCACGACGTACCGCAGCGCGGGAGCGCGGGCGGCCTCGGCGAGCAGCGGGGTGATGTCGTCCCGGCGCCAGGTCCGCATGCACTCCTGGAGGAGCCACAGGCCCATGATGTTGCGCAGGAAGCGGACGGTGCCGTCGACGCCCAGTTCGTTGGTGAAGTTCGCGGCCCGGCTCTCCTCGCTGGTGACCGGGGCGCCGAGTTCGAGACCGGCGAGGGACCAGGTCCCGGTGCAGAGGTAGGCGAAGCGCTCGCCCCGCCCGGCGGGGACGGCGGCGACGGCGGACGCGGTGTCGTGCGATCCGACGGTCGTCACGGGTACGGGGCGGGGCAGCCCGGTCAGTTCCTGGACCAGGGGCAGTGTCGAGCCGGCCGGGTCGCCGGGGCGGCGCAGCGGGGCGAAGAGAGCGAGGTCGATACCGAGGCGGCCGGCCAGGCACCGGTTCCAGTCGCCGGTGTGCGGGTCGACGAGCTGGGTGGTGGAGGCGTTGGTCAGCTCGGTGCCCTGCTCCCCCGTGAGCCAGTAGGAGATCAGGTCCGGGATCAGCAGGAGCCTTTTCGCGGCGGCGAGTTGGGGGGTGTCGCGGGCGGCCGCGAGTTGGTAGAGCGTGTTGAACGGGGCGTGCTGGATGCCGGTCGCCCGGTAGAGGGTCTCGGGCGGGACCGTGGCCCACACCTGCTCCGGGACCCCTTCGGTGCGAAGGTCGCGGTAGTGGACGGGGTTGCCGAGGAGGGACCCGTCGGCGCCGAGCAGCCCGTAGTCCACCGCCCAGCTGTCGATGCCCAGGGAGTCGACCGGGCCGGCCGCGCGCAGTCCGTCGAGCACCCCCCGGTGGAGGCCGAGGATGTCCCAGCGCAGGCCCTCCGGAAGGTGCACGGGCCGGTTGGGGAAGCGGTGGACCTCGGTGAGGTCCAGGGTGTCGGGACCGACGCGGCCGACCATGACCCGGCCGCTGGAGGCTCCCAGGTCGGCCGCGGCGAGGATCCGCGTGCGGGCGGCGCTCATCGCAGGAAGGCCCCGGCGACCCCGGCGTCGACGGGGATGTGGAGGCCGGTGGTGTGGGTGAGGTCGCCGCCGGTGAGGGCGAAGACGGCGTTGGCGACGTGTTCGGGCAGCACTTCGCGCTTGAGGAGGGTGCGCCGGGCGTAGAACTCGCCGAGCTTCTCCTCCTCGATGCCGTACGTCGCCGCGCGCTGCGCCCCCCAGCCGCCGGCGAAGATACCGGAGCCGCGCACGACTCCGTCCGGGTTGACCCCGTTGACCCGGATGCCGTCGTCTCCCAATTCCGCTGCCAAGAGCCTCACTTGGTGGGCCTGGTCGGCCTTGGCGGCGGAGTAGGCGACGTTGTTGGGGCCGGCGAAGACGGCGTTCTTCGAGGCGATGTACACGAGGTCGCCACCGAAACCCTGGGCTCGCATGACGCGGGCCGCCTCCCGGGAGACGAGGAAGGAGCCCCGGGCCATGACGGCGTGCTGGAGGTCCCAGTCCCGGACCGTCGTCTCCTCCAGCGGCTTGGAGATGGAGATGCCCGCGTTGTTCACCACCAGGTCGACGCCGCCGAAGGCGAGCGCCGCCGCGTCGAAGGCGGCCGCGACCTGCTCCTCGCTGGTGACGTCGACCGTGACGGCCACCGCCCGGTCCGGGCCGCCCAGTTCCTCGGCGACGGCGGCCCCGCTCTTCGCGTCCAGGTCCGCGACGACCGCGCAGGCGCCCTCCGCGACGAGGCGGCGGGCGATGGCCCTGCCGATGCCGCTGCCCGCGCCGGTCACCAGGGCGACGCGGGTGGCGAGCGGCTTCGGCCGCGGCATCCGCCGGAGTTTGGCCTCCTCCAGGGCCCAGTACTCGATGCGGAACTTCTCCGACTCCTCGATCGGCGCGTAGGAGGAGACAGCTTCCGCGCCGCGCATCACGTTGATCGCGTTGAGGTAGAACTCCCCCGCCACGCGGGCGGTCTGCTTGTCCTTGCCGAAGCTGAACATGCCCACGCCGGGGATCAGCACGATCGCCGGGTCCGCGCCCCGCATCGGGGGCGATCCGGGCTCCGCGTGGCGGGCGTAGTAGGCGGCGTACTCCTCCCGGTAGGCGGCGTGCAGCCGGCCCAGGCGCTCGACGGCGAGAGCCGCTTCGGCGGTCGGCGGCAGGTCGAGGACCAGGGGCCTGACCTTCGTCCGGAGGAAGTGGTCCGGGCAGGAGGTGCCCAGGGCCGCGAGCCTCGGGTGCTCGGTGCGGGCGAGGAAGTCCAGGACGGCGCCGGAGTCGTCGAAGTGCCCGACCTGGGGGCGGTCCTTGGAGGCGAGGGCGCGCAGGTGCGGGGCGAGGGCCGCGGCCCGGGCGCGGCGTTCGGCCCGGGGCAGCGGCTCGTACCCGTCGAGGACCGGTCCGAACGGTTCGGGCCTTCCCCGCTCGGCCAGGAACGCCTCGGCGGTGCGGATGATGTGGAGCGCGTTGTCCTCGCACTCCTGGGATGTCTCGCCCCAGGCGGTGATGCCGTGGCCCCCGAGGACGCAGCCGATGGCTTCCGGGTTCGCGTCCTTGACCGCGGCGATGTCCAGGCCGAGCTGGAATCCGGGGCGTCGCCAGGGAACCCAGGCGACCTTCGCACCGAAGCAGTCGGCGGTCAGCTTCTCGCCGTCGGCGGCGCAGGCGAGCGCGATCCCGGAGTCCGGGTGCAGGTGGTCGACGTGCGGGGCGTCGACGAGTCCGTGCATGGCGGTGTCGATGGACGGGGCCGCGCCGCCCTTGCCGTGCAGGCAGTAGTCGAACGCGGCGACCATCTCGTCCTCGCGCTCCACGCCCGCGTAGACGCTCCGCAGTGCGCGCAGCCGGTCGAGGCGGAGCACGGCGAGCCCTTCCGCGGTGAGGGTGCCGAGATCGCCGCCGGAGCCCTTGACCCACATCAGTTCGACGTCGTCGCCGGTGACCGGGTCGGGCGCGGCGCCCTTGGCGGAGGCGTTGCCGCCCGCGTAGTTCGTGTTGCGCGGGTCGGAGCCGAGCCGGTGGGAGCGGGCCAGGAGCGCTGCGGCTTCGGGGTGGAGTGCCATGGGTTCCTCGGTGTCCTTCGCGAAGGGGCGGCGGAGAGGCGGTTCGGGGCGTGCGGGCGGTTCGGACGGGGCCGGGTGTACGGCGGCGACGCGAGGCCGGTGTGCGGCGACAGCATGGGGGTGCCGTACGGCAGCGGTACGAGGAGGCCGGGGCGGAGGCCTACGCCCCCCAGCCCGCCTGCTGTCCGCCGATCCGCTCCTCGGCGGTCTTCGTCGCCCAGCCGGAGCGCCGGTAGGCGGCCATCGGGTCGCCGTCGAGGCCCTGTTCCTCGCGGACCTCGACGAGCAGGGGACGTACGTCGGTGTTGTAGGCGTCCATGAGCGCGGCGTTGGCCTCCAGGACGTCGCCGGTGCGCTGGGCGGTGGCCAGGGCCTCCCGGTCGACGAGGAGGGCCTTGGCCGTGGCCTCCTGGACGTTCATCACCGAGCGGATGATCGCGGGGATCTTCTCCTCGATGTTGTGGCACTGGTCGAGCATGAAGGCGACGTCCGCGGTGAGTCCGCCGCCGCGGACGACCTCGTACATGATGCGGAAGAGCTGGAAGGGGTCGGCCGCGCCCACCATCAGGTCGTCGTCGGCGTAGAACCGGGAGTTGAAGTCGAAGGCCCCGAGCCGGCCTTCGCGCAGCAGGGTCGCGACGATGAACTCGATGTTGGTGCCGGGTGCGTGGTGCCCGGTGTCCACGACGACCTGTGCCCGGGGCCCGAGCTTGAGGCAGTGGGCGTAGGCGGTCCCCCAGTCCGGGACGTCGGTCGTGTAGAAGGCGGGCTCGAACAGCTTGTACTCCAGGAGCATCCGCTGGTCGTCGCCGAGCCGTTCGTACACGGCGGCCAGCGCCTCGGCGAGCCGGTCCTGGCGCTCGCGGATGTCGTCCTGACCGGGGTAGTTCGTGCCGTCCGCGAACCACAGCTTGAGGTCCCGGGATCCCGTCGCGTCCATGATGTCGACGCACGCCATGAGGTGGTCCAGCGCCTTGCTGCGTACGGCGGCGTCCGGGTGGCAGACGCTGCCGAGGCGGAAGTCGTCGTCCTGGAAGGTGTTGGCGTTGACGGTCCCGAGGGTGAGGCCCCGGTCGCGGGCGTGCCCGGCGAGCGCCGCGTAGTCGTCGACGGTGTCCCAGGGAATATGGAGGGCCACGGTGGGCGCGGCTCCGGTGAACTCGTGCACCTTCGCCGCGTCGTCCAGCTTCTCCTCGGGGGTGCGGGGCACGCCGGGCCGGGCGAAGACCTTGAAGCGGGTCCCCGAGTTCCCGTACGCCCATGAGGGGGTCTCGATGGCCTGGGAGATGAGGGCGGCCTTCACCGTGGCGGGCTCGGTCACTTCGTCGCTCCTGTGACGTCGGTGTGAACGCGAATGAATCTGAAACGATTCACGCGGCTTGAAGGTAGGAGCACCCTCAAGGGCTGTCAACCCTTCCGGCGACCCGACCCCACCAGAACCCTGTGAATGCAAGGGGCACTTGAGAATTCTCGTTCACCCCCATTGACGCACCCCCAGGGACCTGCCTAACGTCCCGGCAACTCATTTGAAACCTTTCACGATGCCGCGAGGACGCCCTCCGCATCGTTGAGGAGCCACCGATGACCCACCGGTCCGCCAAGGATCCGGCCCCCGTACTGGCCCTGAGGGACGTCTCCAAGTCCTTCGGCGCCGTGCGAGCCCTGCGGGACGTGTCCCTCGACCTGTTCCCCGGCGAGGTCCACGCCCTCGCCGGGGAGAACGGCGCGGGCAAGTCGACCCTGATCAAGACGTTCGCCGGAGTCCACCGGCCCGACGCCGGTCAGCTTCTGCTGGACGGCGAGCCGGCCACCTTCCACGGCCCCGCCGACGCCCGTGACGCCGGAATCGCCGTCATCTACCAGGAACCCACGCTCTTCCCCGACCTGTCGATCGCCGAGAACATCTTCATGGGCCGTCAGCCCAAGCGGTCGTACCGCCGGATCGACCACCGGGCCACCCGGACCGCCACAGCCGCCCTGATGCACCGGCTCGGGGTCGAGCTCGACCCCGACCGTCCGGCGCGCGGCCTGTCGATCGCGGACCAGCAGATCGTCGAGATCGCCAAGGCCCTCTCCTTCGACGCCCGCGTCCTGATCATGGACGAGCCGACGGCCGCCCTGACCGGCAGTGAGGTGGCACGGCTCTTCGGTGTGGTCCGCGCGCTGCGCGAGCAGGGGGCCGCCGTGCTGTTCATCTCGCACCGGCTGGAGGAGATCTTCCGTATCTGCGAACGCGTCACCACCCTGCGGGACGGTGCGCTGATCGCCAGTGAACCGCTGGCAGGCATGGCGGAGGAGGACCTCGTCCGCCGGATGGTCGGCCGGGACCTGGACGAGCTCTATCCGAAGCAGGAGGTGGAGGCGGGCGCGGTCGCGCTCAGCGTCCGGCGGCTCACCCGCGAGGGCGTGTTCACCGACGTCTCCTTCGATGTGCGCCGCGGCGAGATCGTCGGCATGGCGGGGCTGGTCGGCGCCGGGCGCACGGAAGTGGCACGGGCGGTCTTCGGCATCGACCGGTGGGACGCCGGCGAGGTCGAGGTGGCCGGGCGGGCGCTGGTCAACGGCGCCCCGTCCACCGCCATGGCCGCCGGCCTCGCCCTGGTCCCCGAGGACCGGCGCGCCCAGGGCCTGGTGATGGGCATGTCCATCGAGCGGAACATCGGGCTCACCGGTCTGCGCGTCACCAGGAAGGCGGGGCTGATGGACCGGGGCGCCGAGCGCAGCCGGTCGCTCGACTGGGCGGTCAGGCTCCAGGTGAAGTACGCGCGGATCGCCGATGCCGTGTCCACCCTGTCCGGCGGCAACCAGCAGAAGGTGGTCCTGGCGAAGTGGCTCGCCACCGAACCCGCCGTGCTGATCGTCGACGAGCCGACGCGCGGCATCGACGTCGGCACCAAGGCGGAGGTGCACCGGCTGCTGAGCGCGTTGGCGGCCGACGGGGTGGCGGTGCTGATGATCTCCTCCGATCTGCCCGAGATCCTCGGCATGGCCGACCGGGTGCTGGTGATGCACGAGGGCCGCCTGACCGCAGAGATCCCCCGCTCCGACGCCACCGAGGAGACCGTGATGGCCGCTGCCACCGGGAGGGCCGCCGCATGACGGTGACGACGACCGAACCGGCGCCCGTCGCGCCGATCCCCGCCTCCAGCAGCACCCGGCTCGTGGACCGCGTCATCAGGATGCGGGAACTGGCCATCCTGCTCGTGCTGTTGGTGATGATCGCGCTCACCCAGCTCGGCAACAGCGCGTTCCTCTCCGAGCAGGGCATCAAGGACCTGCTGCTCAACGCGACGATCCTGGTGCTGGTCGCCACCGGCCAGTCTCTGGTGGTCATCACCCGCAACGTCGACCTGTCCGTGGGCTCGACGCTCGGCATCAGCGCCTTCGCCGCCGGGACGCATCTCCAGGGCGGCGGACACCCGGTGGCGGCCGTGGTCCTGGCCGTCCTGCTGGGTGTCGGCTTCGGTCTGCTGAACGGGCTGCTCGTCAGCCTCGGCCAGGTGCCCGCCCTGGTCGTCACGCTCGGGACCCTCTACATCATCCGGGGCATCGACTCGATCTGGGTCGGCTCACGACAGATCACGGCGGCCGATCTGCCGGGCGGCTTCGTGGACTTCGGCTCCGGCGGGATCTCGGCCGTGCCCTGGCTCGCGATGATCGCGCTGGTCCTGCTGGCGTCGACGGCGTACTACCTCAAGCACTTCGGCAGCGGGCGCGAGCTGTACGCGCTGGGCTCCGACCCGGAGGCCGCCCGGCTGGCGGGGATCCCCGTCCGCCGGCGGATCCTGCTCGCCTACACCTTCTGCGGTGCGCTGGCCGGTCTCGCCGGCGCGCTGTACCTGGCGCGCTTCGGGAACGTCGACTCGGGCACCGGCAGCGGCTACGAACTCACCGTCGTCAGCGCGGTCGTGGTCGGCGGCGTGGTCTTCACCGGCGGCTCCGGCACGGTGTACGGCGCCGCGCTCGGGGCGCTGCTGCTGACCTCGGTCAACAGCGTGCTGCCCGCGCTCGGCGTCAGCTCCGTGTGGGTGCTCGCGATCAACGGCTTCCTGCTCATCCTCGCCATCGCCGCCGACCGGATCGTCGCCCTGCGCGTAGCGTCCGCACTGAAGAAGAGGAACGCCCGTCATGGCTGACTCCGCACTCGCGCGCGCCGTCCGCTGGGACACGGTCGTCGGCGCCCTCCTGATCGTGGTGCTGCTGCTGTCCTTCGGCTTCGTCGACGGTTTCGGCAACGCCCTCAACCTGTCGTTCCTGATCGGCAACACCCTGCCCATCGCGCTGATCGCGCTGCCGATGACCCTGCTGGTGGTCTCCGGCGAGATCGATCTGTCGGTGGCGTCCACGGCCGGCCTCTCGGGGGCGGTGATGGGGGCGCTGTGGAACCAGGGCCTGCCGATCGAGGCGATCATCCCCGTCTGTCTGCTGCTCGGCGTGGCGTGCGGACTGGTCAACGGGCTGCTGGTGACCCGGCTCGGGCTGCCGTCACTGGCGGTCACCATCGGAACGCTGGCCGCCTACCGGGGCATCGCGCAGATCGTGCTGGGCTCGGACGCCGTCACCGACTTCCCCTCCCCCTACCTCGACTTCGCCGCCGGACGGATCGGCGACACGTTCGTCCCGTACGCCCTCCTGCCGTTCCTGGCGCTCCTCGCCGTCGCCGTACTCGCCCTGCACGCCACGCCGTTCGGGCGTTCCCTGTTCGCGACGGGGGCCAACGAGGAGGCGGCCAGGTTCGCGGGTGTACGGGTGAGGCGGCAGAAGCTGATCCTGTTCACGGTGACCGGGCTGATGGCCTCCCTCACCGGTGTGTTCTGGGCGCTGCACTACGCCAGCGCCCGGTTCGACAACGCCACCGGACTCGAACTGTCGGTCGTCGCCGCCGTGTTGCTCGGCGGCATCGACTTCGACGGCGGCCGGGGCACGCTCGGCGGCGCGATCGCGGGCGTGTTCCTGCTGGGGGCGCTGCAGAACGTGATGAGTCTGGGGGACGTCTCCGCGCAGTCACAGATCGTCGTCACCGGCGTGCTGCTCGTCGTCTCCGTGCTCGGCCCGCGCGTCGCCCGCCAGATCTCCGTCGCGAGGGCGGGGCGACGAGCCGCCCCGGCCCCGACTCCGTAGCCACGTGCCCGGCACCGTAACCCGCCCTTCTTCCGTAAAGGACCCCTGCCATGCGTACGTCATCGATCCGCCGCGCCTGTGCGGCCCTCGCGGCCGTCACCTCCCTCGCGCTCGCCGTCACGGCGTGCGGGGGCACCACCAAGAGCGATGTGAAGAAGGAGAGCGGTTCGGCCGCCTCGGCCGGTGAGGCGGACCCGGACGCGCCCACCAAGAAGGGCCTGACCGTCGGGTTCCTGCCCAAGCAGGTCAACAACCCCTACTTCACCACCGCCGACAAGGGCGGGCAGAAGGCCGTCGAGGCGCTGGGGTCCACCTTCAAGGAGGTCGGCCCGACCAGCGCCACCGACACCTCGGGCCAGGTCTCCTACGTCAACACCCTCACCCAGCAGCAGGTCGACGCCATCGCCGTGTCCGCCCAGGACCCCGGTGCGCTGTGCACCGCGCTCAAGCAGGCCATGAAGAACGGCGTCAAGGTCGTCACCTACGACTCCGACACCAAGACCGACTGCCGCAACGTCTTCGTCTCGCAGGCGGGGGCCGAGGACCTGGGCCGCACCCAGGTCCAGCTGCTCGCCGAGCAGATCGGCTACCGGGGCGAGATCGCGATCCTGTCCGCCGCCCAGACCGCGACGAACCAGAACCTGTGGATCGACTACATGAAGGACGAGCTCAAGGACCCGAAGTACAAGGACGTGAAGCTGGTGAAGGTGGCGTACGGCAATGACGACGCCCAGCAGTCCTTCCAGCAGACGCAGGGGCTGTTGCAGGAGCATCCGAAGCTCGCCGGGATCGTCTCGCCGACCACGGTCGGCATCAAGGCGGCGGCGCAGTACCTGTCCGGCTCGAAGTACCGGGGCAAGGTGAAGCTGTCCGGGCTCGGCACCCCCAACGACCTGCGCTCGTACGTGAAGAACGGCACCGTCGAGGCGTTCGAGCTGTGGGACCCGGCGAAGCTCGGCGAGCTGGCCGGCCATGCCTCGGTCGCCCTGGCGTCCGGGCAGATCACCGGCGCGGAGGGCCAGACCTTCGAGGCGGGCGGCCTGGGCACGTACACGATCGGGAAGGACGGGGTGGTGAGTCTCGGCAAGCCGACGGTGTTCGACAAGGACAACATCGACGACTTCGACTTCTGATGCGCGCGGATAGGCTGAGGGCTCGTCCCGCGTCCCTCGCTCCTGTGGAGGTCTCCGTCTGATGGCCCAGTCCGTGGGGATCAAGGACGTGGCCCGGGTCGCCGGAGTGTCCGTGGGCACGGTCTCCAACGTCATCAACCGCCCGGACACGGTCGGTCCCGACACCCGGTCCCGCGTGCTGTCGGCGATCGACCGGCTCGGTTACGTCCGCAGTGAGTCGGCCCGGCAGTTGCGGGCGGGGCGCAGCCGGATCATGGGGCTGCTCGTCCTCGACATGGGCAACCCGTTCTTCGTCGACGTGGCGCGCGGGGCGGAGCGGGCCGCGCGCGAGGCGGGGCTCGGCGTCATGGTCTGCAACAGCGCGCAGAGCCCCGGCGAGGAGGCGGAGTATCTGGCGCTCTTCGCGGAGCAGCGGGTCCGGGGCGTCCTGCTGACCCCCGCCGACGCGACCGGGCGCAACATCGAGGCGTTCCGGCGCCACGACATCCCGTTCGTCCTGGTCGACCGGGTCGCCGAGGGCACCACCGAGTGCTCGGTGTCGGTCGACGACGTGGCGGGCGGGGCGCTGGCGGTGCGGCATCTGCTGGACGCCGGGCACCGCTCCCTGGCGTACGTGAGCGGGCCCCCCGGCTTCAACCAGGTCCGGGACCGCCGAACGGGAGCGCTCGCCGCGCTCGCCGAGGCGGGCCTCGGCCCGGGCGCCCTGCGGGAGCTGCCCACGGAACGGCTCGACGTGGCGGCGGGCCGGGACGCGGGGGCCCGGCTGCTGGGGCTCTCCGACCGTCCGACCGCCGTGTTCTGCGCCAACGACCTGCTCGCCCTGGGCGTACTGCAGTCGCTGTTCGCCGCCGGGGTGTCCGTGCCCGGCGATCTGGCGCTGGTGGGCTACGACGACATCGAGTTCGCGGCGGCGGCGGCCGTGCCGCTGACGTCCGTACGGCAGCCGGCGGCGACGATGGGGGCGCTGGCGGCGGGTCTGCTCCTGGAGGAGACCGGGGCGGGGGCGGCGGACGTGCCGCACGAGCACCGGCGGGTGGTGCTGCAGCCGGAGTTGGTGGTGCGCCGCTCCAGTCTCGCCGCGCGCTGATCCGTGGGACCCCGGGCTGGGCCGCGGGGAGACGCGGCTGTGCCGCGGCTTCCTGGGCTGCGCTGCGCGGCCTCCGTCAGATGTGGGAGAGGAGTCCGTCCAGCGGTTCCGGCAGGCGTGCGAGGTCCAGTGCTTCCGTGAGCGCTCGCGCGTAGTGCTCCTTGCGGCCGCCGATGGTCCCCATGAAACGCCGCAACTGCGCCTCGACCGTCCGCTCCCGCTGGGCGGGCTGGCGTTGGAAGATCCGGAAGGCGCGCAGGTCTCCCCGGTCGTCGATGACCTGCTGGACGCCGTCCGTGCCGAGCGCCCGGATCAGCTCGTCCTCCAGGTCGGCGTGGCAGGTGAAGAAGCCCAGCGCCGCCAGATCGTCGGGGGTCCGGGCGGCGCCGAAGCCGGTCCGCTCCAGGCCCTGGCGGAAGAAGTGCTCCTCCGCCGCGTCGCACAGGCCCGCGGGCCGGGCGTCGAGCCCGTCGGGCCCCAGCAGGCGCAGGTAGCGGGTGATGCTGGTGGCGCCCCCGAGCGGCACGACCACGACGCCCTCGGCGCTCAGGGTGCGCCCCTGGCGTTCGGCGAGGGCCTCGACCGCCGCCCGGTCGCTGACGCCCTCGACGAGCACCACGGTGCGCAGGCTCAGGTCTGCGGCCAGCTCACGGGCGGCCCCGGCCTCGGCGGGCGCGGACGTGTCCGCGTCGCCCGCGGCCCAGGAGATGACCGTCTGCCGGAAGCGCGTCGCTGTGTCCACGGGGCCAGTCTCGCACCGTGATCGCCGGTTGCGGCAAGGGTTTTCCGGTACGCCGGCCAGGGTGTACCACGGTACGTCAGCGGGGTGCGGGAGGCCTGCGCGCCAGGTACAGGCCGACGCCCAGGGCGAGCGCCAGGACACAGCCGGCGAAGGTCAGTCCGGCGTTCCTGAGTCCGATGCCCAGCGTGAGGGCGCCGACGCCGACCACGGGCAGGGAGATGCCCAGGTAGGCGATGACGAAGAAGGCGGACACGGTCGCGGCCCGGTGCTCGGCCGGCGCGGCGGCGCTGATCGCCGTCACCGCGCCCCGGAACGCGAGCCCCTGGCCGAGGCCGCCGCACAGCGCACCGGCGACGAGCAGGGGAAGCGAGGTGAACAGCAACGAGGCGCCCACCAGGAGAAGGCCCGCGACCAGGACGAAGCAGCCGCCCGGCAGGGCCCGCCGTTCGCCGACCCGCCCCATGAGCGCCTGCCCGGCCGTCGAGGCGAGGAAGACGGAGAAGACGACGAGCCCCGTCAGGGCCAGGTTGTGCACGTCGAGCGTCTCGGCCACGAACGCGGGGGCGACCGCGGTGAAGAGGCCCAGCAGGGAGAACCCGGCGAAGGCGGCCAACGCCGAGGTGGCGAACACACCGCGCATCGCGGGCGGGACGGCCAGTCCCTGGGGCCGCAGCCGCACCCCCCGTACCCGGGCGGAGGCGACCGTCTCGGGGAGGAACCAGGTCAGTACGGCGGCCACGGCGATCAGCGCCAGGTGCACGACGAAGGGGAGCCGCAGGGGCCAGGGGGCGTACTCGGCGAGCAGCCCGGACAGCAGCGGTCCGCACCCCAGGCCGCCCATGTTCGCGGCGGTCGCGGCCAGCCCCGCCCGGGCCGCGCGCCCCGGCGGGGCCAGTTCCATCACGGTGACCGTCGCCGCGCCGCTCAGAAGTCCGGCGGCGAACCCGGAGAGGAGGCGTCCGGCGAAGAGGGCGGGGAGCCCGCCCTCGAAGAGGAAGCAGAGGGCGCTGGCCGCCGAGAAGCCCAGGGCGGCCAGGAGGACCGGCCGCCGCCCCGCCTCGTCGGAGACGTTCCCCGCGAGCAGCAGGGTGGCGATCACTCCGAGGGCGTAGACGGCGAACACCACGGTCACCATCAGCTCGGAGAAGCCGAGCTGTTCCCGGTAGAGGCCGTAGAGCGGGGTGGGGAGCGTGGTGCCCGCCATGCCGATGGCGAAGACGGCCGCCGCCGCCGGGTAGCCGAGACGTTTCCCGCGGTGGGCGGAGCCGGGCGTCCGGCTCATGCGTCGGGCGGAGGGTCCGTCGGGGCGGCGGAGGTGATGTGGGTGAGCACGCACAGCCAGCGGCGCTCGCGCCGGACGAAGATGTCCGTGACCCATTCGTCGGCGTCGAAGCGGCGGCCACCGTAGTGGGCCGTGTTCGTCATCCGTGCGGTGACCGTGGCGGTGTCCCGGTGGACGCGGACCCTCGCCGGGCTGATGGCCCGCATCGCCGAGTGGGTCAGGTCGCCGGAGGCGACGTAGCCGAGGAACGCGTCCCGGTCCGTGATGCCGGACTCGGAGACGATGACCCATTCGTCGGCCATGAAGGCGCTGATCCGCGGCACGTCGTTGGAGACGATCGCGGCGGACCACTCCTCCACCAGGGCGACGAGCCGGGCCCGTACCGCAGAGTCCTGGGCGTCGGCGCCGTTCGGCGGCGGCCCGGAGCCGGCTCCGCTGTCTTCCATGGCCCGAGCGTAGCCGCGGGGCCCGCGGGCCGCAGCTCCTGGACGGCCGGGCGGGGGCCGCCCAGGAACCGAAGAGGCCCGGGGCGGGTTCGGGGCCGGCGGTTACGTGCGCTACGCGGTCGGGCCTCCCTCGGCGGCGGTCGCGTCCTCGGGGTCCCGGCCCGTCGGTGGGTCGGGCAGCTCACGGCAGCGGACCATGAAGGACCGCTCGAAGACGATGACGGTCTCCCCCGTCGACTTCGTGCCGGTCGTCTCCACCGTGATGATGCCCTGCCCCGGCCGGGACCGGGACAGCCGCTTGTCGAGGATGCGGCTCGTCGCGTAGAGGGTGTCGCCGACGAAGACGGGGCTCTTCAGACGGACCCTGTCCCAGCCCAGGTTGGCCACCGCCCGCGCCGACAGCGCCTGCACGGTCATCCCGCCGACCAGGCACAGCGTGATGCCGCTGTTCACCAGGACCCTTCCGTACTCGGCGCCGGCGCCGTAGTGCTGGTCGAAGTGGAGCGGGTGCTGGTTCATCGTCAGCAGGGTCAGCCAGGTGTTGTCGGCCTCGGAGAGGGTACGGCCCGGCCAGTGCCGGATCACCATGTCCGGCTCAAAGTCCTCGTAGTCCCCGCCGTGTTCCTCGACGTACTCGTTGTCCTTGACATGGCGCAGGGTCATGCGGCGTCTCTCCGGTGATGTCACTCGATCGGGGCGGCGCGGACAGGCGCGCCGGTACGCGGGGCAGGGCGTGAGCGGGCTGTCTCAGATCGCCACCATCACGTTGTCGGAGCTGCTCGTTCCGCCCCGGACGCTGACGATCCCGGCGGAACCGTCGCCGAAGAACCGGCAGAACAGTCCGGCGGGCCGGCCGCCGAAGATCAGGGGCCCCAGCACCGGGGCGACATCCGCGTCGTACGGCTCGTCGACCCCGTCGGCGATCAGCGCGACCCGGCAGGTCTCCGGCCGCACGAACTCCTGGACCACGCTGGTGCGGCCTTGGACGGCGTCGCCGACGGCTGACTCCCATGCGGCCTGACCGGCTTCGCGGCCGATGGTCACCTGTTGCCCGCTCTCCCCGAGGGCGGCCTTGAGGACCAGCCGCTCGCGGTTCTTCAGCACGAACGGGACCAGGTCGACCTGCTGTCCCTCGCGGTCGGTCCTGCGCTCGGAGAGGATCCGCGTCCACGGCAGGTACCGCGCGATCAGCCCGCGCTCGGCCTCGGTCATCCAGGGCCGTCCCTCCGACAGGAGCCCCATGGTGAGCTTGCTGTGCAGGAACGTCGATGTCTGGGTGCCCACCAGCAGGCAGCCGTGGTCCAGGGCGTCCTGGACGGGGGTGGTGTCGAGGCCCGCGTCGAGCCAGTCCGGAATGGTGAAGTTCCGCAGTCCGACCGGATAGCGCAGGTGCGGGGCGCAGTCCCACGCCTCGGGGAGCTCCTCCGGCTCGAAGAAGCGTGCCGTCAGGCCGTGGCTGTTGTAGTAGTCGGCCTCCATCTCGAAGTACCGTCGCTCCACGCCGGTCACCCGGGCGCTGCCGACGACGGCCACCCTCGGTGCCACCGCCGACTCCGCGCTGAGCGACCGGAACATCTCGGCGCGTACGGCGAACGGGCTCGGCGACCGGAACGGGGCCCGGCCCTCCTCGTCGGCGTGCAGCCCGCGCCAGACCGCCAGACGGCTCTGGGTCTCCACCACGCCGCCGAGCGCACCGCTGACGTTGAACTCCAGGAACTGCGGTCCGTCGGGCCCGATGACCAGGTCCGGACGGACCACGGAGTCGGCGTGCCGCTCCTCGGCGAACGGGTCGCGCACCCACAGCCGGTCCTCGGTGGCGGGCATCTCGTAGGCGGCCAGCCGGTCGGCGGTGGTGTGCCCGCTCTCCAGGGCGGCCCGGCGCAGCAGATCGACCAGCGCGACGCTCACCCGGAAGATCTCGGCGTAGGACGCGCGCGGGATCGCCAGCGGCGCCGCGGGAAGAACCCTCTGGTACGGCCAGCCGGTGTCCCGCAGCTCGTGCCGCAGCATCCGGCGGATCGTGTCCGCCGACGCGGCGGGCCTCAGCCGGTGCCGGCCGAACCACGGGTGCCCGTGTCCCGGACCGAGGTCCTCATGCGTGTCCATCCGGCACTTCCTCCTCTGTCGGCGAAACGGCGGTCGGGCCGCCGGTTCCCTGCTCGGCCGTGCGGTGCTCCTCGAACAGCGCCACCGCGGCGGCGGTGTCCTCGATGGCCATGCCGACCGTGCGCAGGACCGTGGTGCGGCCGGTGACGTCGACCGCGCCGCTCACCAGGCTGCCCAGTTCGTACAGGTCCGCGGCCTTGATCAGGCCGTCGGCCAGTGCGGCCCGGATCTCACCCGCGCCGTCCAGCGCCGCGGTCCGGTCCTCGACGACGGTCACGGCGTCGGCCAGCAGGGCGGGGGCGAGCTCGACGGCGTCCGGGTGGGTTCCGCCGATCACGTTCACATGTGCCCCGGGGGTCACCCAGTCCGCCCGCACCACGGGGGTGCGGGCGTCGGTCGAGGTGGCCGTGCAGATGATCGCCGCGTCGGTGACGGCGTCCCTCGCGGTGTCGCAGACCGTCACGCGGACGGTTCCCGGTTCGGTGCCGCGGATCAGGCCGGCGAGCTTCTCGGCCCGGGCGCGCGTGCGCGAGTGGAGGCGGATGTGGCGGATCGGGCGCACCGCCGTCACCGCCCGGACGAGGGCGTGTGCCTGGACGCCGGCGCCGATCACCGCCAGGTCGTCGGCGTCGTCGGGAGTGCACCAGCGGGTCGCCAGGGCGGCGACGGCGCCGGTGCGGACGGCGGTGAGTTCGGCGCCGTCCAGGAGCGCGGTGATCTGACCGGTCTCCAGGTCGGTGAGGGCGACGATCCCGTGGATCAGCGGCAGTCCGCGTACCGGGTTGTCGGGGGTGAGCGTGGTGACCTTGACGCTGCCCACCGCGCGCTGCTCCCAGACGGCGGGGCTGACCAGGAGGACGCGCCGGTCACCGTGCTCGAGCACCGTGCGGGCCGGGGAGCGGGTGCGGCCGGCGGCCAGGTCGACGAACATCTCGCCGAGCACGTCGACCACGCGGAGCATCCGCCGGGTTCCGGCCATGTCGGCGGCCCGGACCATCACCGGCGCGCTCACGCGGTTCCTCCGGCGCGGCCGAACCGGCTCGTCCAGGCGTCCTCGCGCGCCACGGTGGTGCGGGCCAGCCGGGCGAACGGCGGGCCGACCATGTTGCCCTCCAGGACGGCGATCCCGCCGTCGGCCGCCGCGACGGCCTCCACCACCCGGCGTGCCAGTCCCAGCTCTTCGGCGCGGGGCCGCAGGAGGCGGTTGATCACGTCGAGTTCGCCCGGGTGCACCGTCGCCTTGCCGTGGAAGCCGAGCGCCCGCGCCCGGGTGGTCTCCTCGGCGAGGACCGCCGATTCGGCGAGCCGGTAGTTGGCGGTGTCGACGCACGCCGTGCCGTGCCGCGCGCAGGCCAGCGCCATCGCCTGCCGGGCGGCCAGCATGGCCTCCCAGCTGATGTCGACACCGAGTGTGGCGGCCAGATCGGCCGAGCCGAGCACCAGGCCGTCGGCCGAGCGCGCGATGGAGTCGACGCGGGTGACCGCCTCGACCGTCTCCACCGTCACGTAGATCTCGGGGGACGCGCCCGCCGAGGCCAGCATCCGGCGCAGCAGGTCGACCTCGTCCGCCGAGGTCACCATCGTCATCAGGACGATGCCGGGCCGCACCGGACTGTCGGCCAGCATCGACACGTCCTGGACCCCCGCGAGGCTGCCGAGTTCGTTCATCCGCACGGCGACCTGCCCCGGTCTCGGCGTCTTCTCCAGCGCGGCCCGGCAGACCGTGCGGGCGGCCTGCTTGTCGGCGGGCGGTACGGAGTCCTCCAGATCGATCAGGTGGACGTCCGCGTCGTACGACCAGGCCTTCACCACCTTCTCCGGCGACAGCGCCGGTGTGTAGAGGATGCTGCGCGGAATCGCCCTGGGCGCCCCGGTCACCGGTTCACCGCCCCGGGGAGCGTGCCCGCCGGGCGCGCCCCGGCCTCGACCAGCGCGGTGCAGAGCCGCTTGATCTGATCCGCGCTCTGGCCGGCCCGCAGCATGACCCGCAGTCCGGCGGTACCGCGTGCGACGATCGGGAAGAACACCGGTGAGGTGTAGAACCCGGCCGCGAAGACCCCTCTGGCGGCCTCGACGACCGTGTCGTCGCTCATCGGCACCACCCGGATCGGATAGGTGCCCTCGGCCTGCTCGGTCTGGACGAGCGAGTCGAACAGCGCGATGTTGGACCGCAGGCGCCCCTGCAGCCGGGTGAGTTCCTCGGTGCGGTGGATCTCGGCCGAGGCGAGTGCCGCGCCGACGGCGGCGGCGTTCATCTTCTGCGAGTAGCCCAGCGGGCCCGCGAACCGTTCGATGAGCCGGCGCGTCTCCTCCGGGTAGCCGTCGAGCAGGATCGCCGTGCCGCCGGCTCCGAACCCCTTGGTCAGGGTCGCCACGGTGATGGTCCGCTCGTCCAGCACCGGGGAGTGGGTGCGTACGTAGCCGATGCCGCGCTCGCCGTACGCGGACAGCGAGTGCGAGTCGTCGTAGAAGACCAGCAGGTTGTACTTCTCCTGGAGTTCGGCCAATTCGTGGACCGGCGCGTAGCCGCCGAGACTGTCCGAGCCGTCCACCACGTAACAGACGCGTTCGTAGGTGCGGCACATGTCCTCGATGAAGTCGAGGTCGTGGTGGCCGGAGGTCACGACCTCGCTCTCGTCGGCGCAGCTCGGCTTGGCGTGGGCCAGGGAGACGTGGGCGTTCTTGTCGAAGACCATCAGCGGCCTGGTGCCGTTGCCCAGGTGCCCCGAGGCGATCATCGGAAGCAGACCGGTGCTGGCCGCCGCGGTGGAGAGCGCGCTGACGACCATCGCGCCGAACAGCTCGCCCAGCGACTCCTCCAGCTCCAGCAGCACCGGGGTCTGGACGCGGGTGCGCGGGATGCAGTGGTCGAGCACCCCGAAGCGGCGCAGCGAGGCGACCGCACCGTCGATGACCTGGGGGTGGGTGTCCAGGTCCAGGTAGGAGCAGACGGTGAAGTTGACGAACTCATGCCCGTCGGGCATGTGGAACACGCCGTCCTCCAGGTCGCCGACGATGCCGGCGACCCCGTTCTCGTAGGACTGGTTCCAGAAGGCGTTGCCGATCCCGATGAGTTTGTCGTTGTTGCGGTACCGGTGGGTGGGGGTGATGGTCCTGCGCTCGCTCATCGGGAGTTCCCCTCGGTGGGCTTGTAGCTGTAGACGCCCTTGAGCCTCCGGTAGGCGTACGTGTACAGGGCGACGCCGAGTACGTGCGGCCGGCGGAGGATCTTCCTGGACTTGAGCCAGAAGTTGACGTTGATATTCAGCTCGTCCAGCGATTCGGCCTGGTGCCACCAGCCGAGCGGCAGGTAGAGCATGTGCCCCGGTTCGAGGACGAAGTCGCGGCGTTGGGCGAGCTTGGCCGCGAGCCTCGGGTAGCGCGACAGGTCGACGTCGTCGAGGTCGACCACGTTCGACTTGTCGCCGAACCCCCGCAGTACCGACCTCGGGTAGTAGGCGCGAACGCCCGGCGGAGCGATGATGAACCGCTTGCGCCCCTCGAGCGCGATGTTGAAGTTCTCGAACTCGTCGAAGTGGTTCTTGGTGAACACGCCGCGGTGGCTGATCCACAGGTTGGCCGCGTACAGGCTGTCGCCGTAGCCGAAGAACTCCTCGGCGTCGAAACCGATGACGGCGTTCACGTCGGCCGGACTGCTGCGGATGTTCGACACCACTCGGTGCCAGGTGTCCGTGCTGGTCAGGTGTCGCTCGTCCGCGAAGAACTCGCGGAGCTTGATGTCCCGTGTCTCCCAGCGCCCCGGGTGGTTCTTGTCGCCCGGCTCGGTGAACAGGGTGACGGTCATCTCGGCCAGGCGCGCGGCCACTTCGTCCCGTCCGAGTCCCTGCACATCGGCCGGCAGCTCGATCACCACGGGGCGGTCTGCCTCGTACAGCCCCCGGGGGCCCACGGCCAGGAACTCGTCGAACGACATACGGGTGATCTCGACACCCGCTGTCCCGTTCGCCCCGGGCACAGCTTCCGGAACTGCCATGTCGCTGGTCCTCCTCTCGTCGCCGGGTCTCATACCGCGTCAGCCGTCGGTCCGCGGCCGCTCAACTCGGCCACCACGTCCACGATCAGGTCCTCCTGGCCGGCGATGGCCTGCCGCCGGCCGAGTTCGAAGAAGACTTCGCGCGGGTCCACGCCCGCGGCCCCGGAGAGTTCGACGACCCGGTGCTTGAAGCCGGAGAAGACTCCGGCCAGACCGCTGACGATGCTCATCGAGGCGGTCACCGGTGGTGCGGGCATGAGTTCGCGCTCGGCGAGGTCGGCGGCGTCCAGCAGCGCGTACAGGTCGATGCCCGTGGCGAACCCGCTCCGCTCCAGCACCGGCACCAGCACTTCGAGCTGGGTGTTGCCCGCACCGGCTCCGAAGCCACGGGCGCAGCCGTCGATGATCAGGGCGCCGGCCTCGGCGGCGGCCACCGAGTTGGCGACCGCCATACCGAGGTTGTTGTGTCCGTGGAAGATCACCGGGACGGTGTCGACCGCCTCGACGATTCGGCCGATCCGCGCGGTGACGTCCGGCGGGAGGAAGTGCCCCGCGGAGTCCATGATCCCCACGCCCTGCGCCCCGTATCCGACGGCCCGTGCGGCCTGCTCGGCCAGCTCGTCCGGGGAGGCCATATGACTCATCATCAGGACGCAGTGGGCTTCGGCGCCCGCGTCCCGGAGGAAGCCCAGGTGGCGTTCGGCCAAGGACGCCTCGGTGGCGTGGACTCCGACGCGGACGATGTCGACCCCGTGGGCGATCGCCCGTCGGAGGTCGTCGGAGGTGCCCCAGCCGGGCAGCATGAAGGTACCCAGCCGACTGTGGTTCAGCGCCTCGCGGACGGTCGACAGCATCTCGTCGTCGGTCGCCGCGGCGAGCCCGACCTGTAGCGAGGAGGCGCCCAGACCGTTGCCGTGGCCGACCTCCACCACCGGGATCCGCGCCGCGTCCGCCGCTTCCGCGTAGCGGCGCAGCGCGGTCAGGCCGAGCTGGTGGCGTACGGCGTGCTGGCCGTCGCGCAACGTCGGGTCGTGGATGACCACCTGCTTCACGACGCCACCTCCGTCCGGGACACCCGGTCCGGCCGGGCCGCGTACTGCTCGGCGACCATGACTGCTGCGGCGTTGATGATGTCGAGGTTCCCCGCGTACGGGGGCAGGACGTCGCTGTGCGCCGTGACCTTGAGGACGATCGTCACCAGGTCGCCGGCCGCGGTGCAGGCGACGACCTCGTACCCGGGAGCGAAGGACCGCACCTGTTCGGCCGCCCGGTCGACCACCGCCCGCACCGCCGCCGCATCGGCGTCGGGCACCCGCGCATGGATGACGGTGCGGAAGGTGGCCGGCGGCACCGCCGGGCTGATGTTGAGGATCACCTTGACGTCACTCACGCCGGAGAACGTCGTCACGGCGTGACCGGTGGCCGTCACGTACTCGTCGAGGTTCAGCCGGGTCGCGCGGCCGGCCACGTCACTCGCCACGGTCGACACGACCTCCAGGTACGTCACCGGGAATCGGGCCGCGAGCGCGTGCACGACCGGAACGGACGCCTGGCCTCCGCAACTGATCAGATTGACGTTGCGCGCGGCCTCGGCCGCGACCCCGGTCACGGTGGGCGCCACCATCTGCCCGACCTTGCTGGGCGTCAGGTCGATCACCAGCGTCCCGAGCGGCTCCAGCAGCGGCCAGTGGTCCCGGTGGGACGCGGCGCTGGTGGCGTCGAAGACGACGTCGAACGGAATCGGCGCCGCCAGTACGGCCTCGATGCCCGCGGCGGTGGTGGCGCAGCCGAGGCTCTCGGCGTACCGCAGGCCCGCCGACTCCGGATTGCGTCCGGCGACCAGCCGGCAGTCCAGGCCGGGCGACCGGTCGATCTTGCTGACCAGGTCGCGTCCGATCGCCCCGGTGCCGATGACGGCGACCGTCACGGTCTCGACGATGTCGGGGCGGGCGTTCGTCAGGCCCGCCGCGAGACTCAACGTATGCCTCCGGGGCGTCGGAGGCGGGGGACCAGCGGATGACGTGAGCGGCGACGGTGGGCGCCGGTCGTCCGTCTCGCCGCGTCGGGTTCGTAGGTTCTCATGAACGTTGTTCCCACCCTTCCATCTGCGCGCGGCAGCTCCGTGGCGGTCCTGACCGCGGGGCAGTCAGGTGCCTCACCGGGATCTCCGTCCGTTGCGGACCGTGCGCCGACGCGGTCGGTCACCACGCCCTCCCCTGCGGACCCCGGGCGGCCGTCGACCGGTCGACCACGCGTCGATCAGTCGTCTGTGCCGGTCGGCCGCCGAGAGGCGAGGCGTCGGTGTGGCGATGCGCGGTCGCGCGCTGGGAGGACGAGGGATCACCGGCCGCATGTCGTCGCGCCGAGACAATCGGCCGTGAGCACGAACCGGAGGCTTGACTCGGTGTGTTGAAGCCCCGTTGACGACATGTCCTCCCATGCATGCACGTCGCTGGCCGCCGATTCACCCGCCCAGCGGCGGCGAACATATCAGAAGACCGCAGGACACAACCCCCCTCATCCCTGCATGGGTTGATCTTCCCCGGGAGGCGCTCGGCGACTCCGTCCCGGGCACGTGAGCGGCGGTTGGGTACTTTCCCCGCGGGACCCGATCTTCCCCTCGACTCCACCGCGGACGCCGACTACTCTCGGGAACCCCGTGCACCTGGCTGTGCGGGTCTCGGCGCACGACGACGGGCTGGTGGGGCGTCGACGGCGGGGCAGCCACATCGAAGGGGGAGGCAATGTACTGCCGGTTGCGCTGCCACGCGCTTTCATGACCGCGTCGACGACCGACAAGGCCGACGCACAACGGCCCGTTCTGGGACGTGACTTCTCCCGGCTGTGGTGGTCCGCCGCGGTGTCCTCGCTCGGTGACGGGGCCACGATCGCCGCCGCGCCCCTGCTGGCCACCCGTCTGACCGACGACCCCCGCCTGATCGGCGCGGCCTCGGTCGCCTTCACCGCCCCGTTCCTGCTGTTCGGCATCCCGGCGGGGCTGCTGGTGGACCGCGTCGACATCCGGGCGATGATGGTGCGCGTCGACGTCGGCCGGGCCGTCCTGCTGGCGGTGCTCACCCTCGGGATCCTCGGTGGCTGGGGCGGGTTGCCGCTGCTCTACATCTGCATGTTCCTGCTGGGCGTCGGCGAGGTCCTCTGCCGCAACGCGGCCCAGGTGCTCGTCCCCTTCATCACCCCGCAGGCCGGTCTCTCCACCGCCAACGCCCGCATCATGGCCGCGCAGGAGGCCGGCACCGGCTTCATCGGTCCGCTCCTCGGCGCGCTGATGTTCGGTGTGGCGACGGCTCTGCCCTTCGGCGTGGACGCGGCGACCTTCCTGTGCTCCGCCGTCCTGATCAGCCGTATCCGCCGCACCAGGCCCGTCGAGCGTGCACCGGACAGGTCCGGCGTGATGTCGGAGATGCTGGCCGGCGCCAAGTGGCTGTTCTCGCATCACCTGCTGCGCAGCCTCGCCCTGGTGTCCTGTCTGATCAACCTCGCCGGGAGCGCGATGCTCGCGGTCCTCGTGGTGCACAGCGGGAAGGAGCTCGGCCTGGGTCCGTTCGGGTACGGCGTCCTGCTCGCCTGCCAGGCGGTGGGAGCCGTCCTGGCCTCACGCTTCGCACCCGCGCTGACGGAACGGCTCGGCCGGGAAGGTGCGTTGGTCGCCACCGGCGTCCTGATCACCACGAGCGAGACGGTGCTCGCCGCCGTGCCCTCGATGTACGCGGCCGGCGTGGCCCTCGCGATCTTCGCCTGTGGGACGGTGACGTGGAACGTCGTCGTGGTCGTGCTGCGGCAGACCCTGGTGCCGCAGCACCTGCTCGGGCGGGCGAACAGCGTGTACCGGCTCGTGGCCTGGGGCGGACTGCCCGTCGGTGCGGCGGCCGGCGGGTTCGTCGCCGCCGAGGTCGGCACCCGCGCCGTGTTCGGGGCCGGCGCGGTCGTCATGGCGGTGGTCGCGATGGGGCTCCTCGTGGGCGCCCGCCGCCGGTGGATCACCCGCGCCGACCCGGCTCCGCGAACGGCGGAAACGGACTGAGCGGGCAGCCGTCCGGCGCGCCGCGGGACGCCGGCACCGCACCGAACACGGCAACGTCCAGGACCGCACCGCGCCGAACTCGGCACCGTACCGAACGCACGGCCCATTCCGGAAAGGGACACCCCATGACGACGACCACGAGTCCGCGCACGCCGCCCAGGTCGCGGCTGGGCCACGCGTACGGGGAGCAGCTCGCACGGAACGGGTCGACGGGCCGTCCCGCGGCAGCGGCCCTGGAGTCCGCCACGTTGAAACTGGCCTACCAGGACCGGTTCCTGGACGGCCCCGCCTTCCTCGGCGGGAGCGAGCTCCGCACCCTCGTGGGAGACCTCCACACGGTCTACGGGCTGCTGCGCTCGCTGCCGGAGCGCGGGTTCGGCGGAAGCGTCACCGCACTGGCCGCGGCGGTCGGCCTGGAACCCTCGCAGTCGGCGCTGATCACACGGAGCGCCCGGACCGGGTCGCTCCTCCCGCTGGGGCGGGCCGACCTCTATCACGACGGGACGGGGTTCAAGCTTCTCGAATTCAACATCACCAGCGCGCTCGGCGGCTTCGAGAACGCGGACATCAACCGGGCGATGCTGGCCTATCCCCCGCTCGAAGAGTTCGTGACGCGGCACGGACTCCACTACGAGGACACCCTGGGCCACATGGTGCGGACCATGTACGCGGAGTGCGCCGCGAACATCCCCACCGACCGGGCGCCCGTCGTCGCCGTGGTGGACACGGTGGAGAACTTCGCCGTCGTGGGACCTCGACTGCGGGTGTTCGCCGACAAGCTGGCCGACTTCGGGGTCGAGGGGATCGCCTGCGACCTCGGCGAGATCACGTACCCGAACGGCCGTCCGACGGCTGCGGGCCGAACCGTCGACGTCGTCTTCCGGTACTTCCTGCCCGAAGACCTCACCGACCCCACCGCGGCGGCGCAGCTGGAACCCCTGCTGACCGCGGTCGAGCAGGGCAGGCTGGGCCTGTTCAGCCGACTGGACGCCGAGCTGTACGGCAACAAGGGCACCCTGGCGATGCTCTCCGACGAGGAGCACCGTGACCGGTACGATGCCGCCGAACTGGCCTGCCTCGACCGGATCCTGCCGTGGACGCGATACGTGCGCCCCCACGCCACGGACCCCGGCGGCACCCGGGTCGACCTGCTCGCCCACGCCCTGGGTCACCAGCACGAGCTGATTCTCAAGCCGACGCTGCTGCACGGCGGCAACGGGATCATCGCCGGCTGGACGGTGGACCCGGCCGAGTGGGAGAGCAGGGTCACCTCGGCGATGGACGGCCCGTTCGTGCTCCAGCGCCGTGTACGTCCCACCGCCGAGCCGTTTCCCGACGGCGCCGGCGGCGTGCGGGAACTCTTCCTCAACTGGGGCCTCTACCTGAGCGCACGCGGGGCCGAGGACGACGGCTACGCGGGAGGCTTCGTCCGGGGCAGCGCCGATCCGGCGGTGGGCGTCGTCAGCATGGGCAGCGGCGCCACGGTCGGCTGCGTCTTCCACGGTGACGACCGCTGATCCCACGCGTCCGAACAGGTCCGGCGGCGGGGCGTGCCACCGCCGGACTCCGTCGTCCGACGGCCGGCTCCGCGCCTGTCTCTTATACCCATCTC
>NZ_JAAXYC010000082.1 GCF_018619185.1 Streptomyces sp. McG3
GGGCGGGCGCGCCCCCGGCCGTGCTCCGCTGGCATCAGGGGGTAGCAGGTCCGTGAATCGCATCGGAGTGACCGGTCACCGCTCCATCCCCGCCGAGGCCGAGGCCCATGTGCTCGCGGGTCTGCGGTCCGCGCTGTGCGGCCTCGACGGCGCGACGCACGCGCTCTCCAGCCTGGCGGTCGGCGCCGACCAGCTCTTCGCCGACCTCGCCCTCGCCTGCGGCGCCGAACTGACCGCCGTGATCCCCAGCGGCGACTACGAGGCCTGCTTCGAGAACGCCGTCGACCTCGCCCGCTACCGGATGCTCAAAGGACGCGCGGTGCGGGAGGTACGGCTCGACTTCCCGCACTCCACCGACGAGGCGTACTACGCGGCGGGCGCCTACATCGCCGACCACTGCGACCGGCTGCTCGCGGTCTGGGACGGCCTCCCGGCCCGGGGCCTCGGCGGCACGGGCGACATCGTGACGTACGCCCGCACCCTGGGCCGCCCGGTCACCGTGATCTGGCGCGACGGAGTGCTGCGGGGCTGACCCCGGCCGGACCGAAGCGCTGGGCCGGGCTCACACGCGGTGCCGGACCAGCCAGTCGGTGTGCTCGGGCGACACGATCCGCTCGGTCTCGAACACCGCCGCCGGCCAGTGCCGCTCGGTGAGGGTGGTCTCCATGGCGGCCTGCATCGACTCCAGGTCCTTCTCCACCAGCGAGTGCGCCGAGATCAGCGGATGGTGCCGGCGCATCTCGTTCCAGGCGAGACAGGCCGCCGCCGCCGCGGAGAACGCCCCCGTCAGGCCGAACGAGCGCCCCACCCCGAAGACCTGGAACACGCTCAGCGCCAGTGCCGGGAGCGTCAGCGCGACAATGGCGCCCGACCACAGGAGCGCCCCGCGCCGGGAGGCCTGCTGGCGCCTGCGGTACCAGCGCCGCTGTTCGATGAGCCGGTCCCGTACATATGTTTCCTTGCGAACCGTGTAGGCCTTGTTCCGTAACGCGCGCATGGATTCCGTAATGAGGCCGCCGGAATCCGGCAGTTCCTCGCGCGGGTCGGCCCAGCCCACCTTTCGCAGTTCCTGGAGGCCGTCCTCCAGACGATTGGCGAACAGCGCCTCCGGGTGCTCGGACGCGCTGTCGAACGGTGCGCCGTGGACCGCGTAGCGCCAGCAGTTGGACTTGATGAACTCGGCCGCCGAGCGGTTCAGTTGCCAATGCGACTTTGCTTTACGGTGGGAGGCGAGGAAGGTCGCGAAGAGCACGCCCAGATAGGCCAGCACCGCGGCGCCGTACAGGGCGCGGGCCGCCGCACCGTCCTCGGCGTGCCAGGGCAGCGCCGCCGGCACCGTGCCCGCCACGAGCAGCGCGAGCTGCGCCCGGGTGGTGTTCACGGCCTCACGCTGGCGGGCCACGGCGACCGCGTCCGTGTGGTGGAACAGCGCCGGCAGGTCATCGTTCCTGAAGACCATGGATCTCAGCGGCTCAGGCAACGCCGTCATGGACGCCTCCGTCTGCAGTTGTCGTATGACCCGGTGGTCGCGGCGCCTGCCCCGCCCGGGGCCACGACAGTAGGGGGGAGGACCGGACGCGGCAAGAGCGTCCCGGCTCCTCGGACGGTCACCACGACAGGGTTCGGCCACTTCCGCGCGGGTGTCCTTCCTCACATCGCGGCACTGTGGCAAAGTTGTCCAACTGGGTTGAGCGAAACGTGAGTTGCTGCCCCCCTGCGGTGGCCGCGACCACCTCCGTGCGGGGAGGGGCCATCGAGAGTGACCGGGACGGTGGGCGGGTTCTCGCAGCGGCGCGCCGAGCGGGCCGCCGCACCGCGCGTCCGGGCGTGGGTCTCGGGTGCCGAGGGAGACGGCCGCGAACGCGCCCTGGACCGCGTGCGCGCCGCCCGGGCGGAACACGGCCTGACCTCCCCGGCGACGAGCTGGTGAACGGGTGAAACGCTGTCCCGCCGGAGCCTCCCGGCGCCCGCGGTCCGGACCCCGCGCGGTGCGCGCCCCCGGCACCTGTGCGAGCGGTCCCGCACGTGGCCGGAAGCCTCTCACCTGCGCGTGCCGGCGGCGGCGGGGCCGGCCTTCGGGCCCGCCGGTTCCGGGGCTCGTCCCCCGCTCACCCGGGCAGCCGAGCGGAAGGCGTGTTTCGACTTTCGAATCCAGGTGTGAAGGCCGCTCCGCCGGCATGTGGAAGGGCCTCCGCGGTAGTAAAGTGCGCGTGCCGGGACGTGTGATGACACGGAATCCGGCAGCGTTTCAATGTCCGGAAACAGACCCCTTCAGGATCCCCCTAGGACGGCCGTGAAGACCTACGGAACCACCCCCGCCTTCGCCTCTGCGAAGACCCGCGCGACCCTCTCGGCGACCGACGTTCGCAGCGCCGAGGCCGCCAGGAAGATCAGCCGCGTATGCGGTGCGACAACGGCCAGGTCCACCCGGATCTCCACGTTCAATTCGGCTCTCTGAGCCGACGTCAGAAGCGGCTAGAATGACGGGATGACAGGACCCCTGGTCCCCTTCCGTGAATTCGTGCTGAAAGTGCACAGCAGGTGCGATCTGGCCTGTGATCATTGCTATGTCTACGAACATGCGGATCAGAGCTGGCTGAAACGCCCCAAGGTCATCTCTGACGAGGCAATTTCCTGGACTGCCCGGCGCCTGGCCGAGCATGCGACGACTCATGCGCTTCCCTCCGTAACAGTGATCCTGCACGGTGGGGAACCGCTCCTGGCGGGGCCCGCGCGACTGCGACGGGTCTGCGAGGAGCTCGGCTCGGCTCTGAACGGCATCGCTGAGCTGGACCTCAGGATCCACACCAACGGCGTCCAGCTCAGCCCCCGTTACCTCGACCTCTTCGACGAGTTCCACGTCCGGGTCGGGATCTCGCTCGACGGCGACCGCGCGGCCAACGACCGCCACCGCCGATTCGCCGATGGGCGCAGCAGCCACCCGATGGTGCTGCGAGCCGTCGAACTGCTCCGCGAGGAGCGCTACCGCCACCTGGACCTCGGCCTGCTGTGCACGGTCGACATCCACAACGACCCGGTGGCCGTGCAGGACGCCCTCGCCGGACTCGAACCCCCGCTCGTCGACTTCCTGCTGCCGCACGCCACCTGGGACGACCCGCCCCCGCGGCCGGACGGATCGCCCACCGCGTACGCCGACTGGCTCCTGACGGTCTTCGACCGCTGGACGGAGCAGGGCCGCCCCATGCCCGTCCGGATGTTCGCCTCGGTGCTCTCCAGTCTGAACGGCGGCCCGAGCCTCACCGAGTCCCTGGGACTGGCCCCCACCGACCTCGTCGTCATCGAGACCGACGGGCAGCTGGAACAGGTCGACTCGCTCAAGAGCGCCTACGAGGGCGCCGCCGCCACCGGGTTCGACGTCTTCCGCAACACCTTCGACGAGGTCGCGGCCCACCCCGGCGTCCGGGCGCGCCAGCTCGGTCTGGCCGGGGTCAGCGAGACCTGTCGCCGCTGTCCCGTCGTGCGTTCGTGCGGCGGCGGGCTCTACACCCACCGTTACCGCTCCGACAGCGGCTCCGAAGGTCTCGACAGCGGCTTCGAACATCCGTCGGTCTACTGCGCCGACCTGGCCGCCCTGATCCGGGGCATCGAGGAGCGCACGGCCGCCGCCACCGAGTCGCCCGCCGTCCGGGCGCCGGACGAACTGCTCGCCGCCCATCAGGACCTCACCCGAACCCTGCTCGCGGCTCTCCACGACACCCTCGACGGGCGGGGCGGGGCCCTCTGGGACGACGCCTGGCGGCTCGCGGCGACGCTGGAGGCGTACCCCCCGGGCGCCGAGGCGCTCGACACCGTGCTCGCGCACCCTTACACCCGCACCTGGCTGGTCGGCGCCCTGGAGGACGTCGAGGCCGGTCGCGGCCTGACGGAGCCCGCCGCCGAACGGCTCGGCGCCACCGTGGCCGCCGCCGCCGTCCGCGCCGGACACGACCTGCCCGTTCCGGTGGCGTACCGGGACGGCGGCCTGTATCTGCCCACGCTCGGCACCGTGGTTCTCGGCGGCCCGGGGGAGCGGGGCACGGCCGTGGTGCGCGCCACCGGCGACGGATTCCTCGTCCGCCGGCCGCGGGACGCGCCCGGCGCGGAGCTGCGCATCGCACCCGATGAGCCCGAGGGCCCGCACTGGCTGCCCGTACACGTCCTGCGCCGGGCGCCCGCCCCCGTACTCCTGCTGGACGACCTCGACCCCCTCCGCGACTGCTTCGACGCCCCCGCGACCGACCGCCTGGAAGCGGAGGAGGCCGACGCCTGGGCGCACCGGGTCGGCGACGCCTGGTCGCTGCTGGCCGACGCCGTACCCGGCCAGGCCGCCGAGGCGGCCCTGACGCTGACCACGCTGACCCCGCTGTTCACCGGTGACCCCGAGCCGGGGCGCCACGGGCCCGGCGCGCTGGGCGTCGGGCCCTCGGTGGAGGCGAACGAGCTGGCACTCGGTCTGCTGAGCGGATTCCGCCGGGCGAAACTGCGGGCGCTCGGTGAAGTGACGGATCTTTACGCCCTGGACGGTACCTGGGAACATCGGACGCCTTGGGGGAACGAACACGTGACGTTCTCCCGACTGCTGGCCGAGACATTCGAACGGGCGGGGCTCGGGCTTTACGACCCGCGCTTCCTCGCGGGTGTTCCGGAAGCTCTCGACAAGATCGAAAACGCGGCGGAGGTGACGGTCGACGGAAAACAGCTGATCTCCGCTGTCCGCAAGGAGATCAGCGGAACACGGAGTGCGACCGAGAAGAATCGCGGCAGGAGCTTCCCGCCGTCCGGCCGGGCGCCGAACGTCATGAGATCTGACCAAAAAGTGACGTTCGAATGACCGAACGGTAGGGGGGTGGAAAGCGGTCCGCTCCGGAATGATGAGTTCGCTTCCACTCCCTTCCTCCTTCCGGGATGCGAGTGCTCACACAGGACGGGGGTCGTGTGCACGCATCGACGCAACAGCGAGCGGTGGGCCATCGGCCGTATTTCTTTCTGAGTTACGCCCACACGCCGGGGTACGGCGGCGGCACGGACCCCGATATGTGGGTCGAACGGCTTTTCCAGGACCTTTGCGGCCATGTGATGGCCATGACCGACTTACCCGCGGGCGCGCCCGCGGGCTTCATGGACCGGGAGATACGTTCCGGAGAGGGCTGGTCGGAACGGCTCGGCGACGTCCTCGCCACCTGCCGGGTCTTCGTCCCGCTGTTCTCGCCGCGCTACTTCGCCAGCGAGATGTGCGGCAAGGAGTGGTACGCATTCGAACAGCGCGCCATCCACCACCGCGCCCGCTCCAACCAGCCCGCCGAGGCCATCGTCCCGGCACTCTGGGTACCGGTGCCGCCGAGCCAACTGCCCGGCTCCGCCGAGCGGTTGCAGTTCAACCATCGTGATTTCGGGGAACGGTACGTCAGCGACGGCCTGTACGGCCTGATCAAGCTCAGGCTCTTCGCCGAGGAATACGAACGGGCCGTCTACGAACTGGCCAAACGCATCGTGAGCGTCGCCGACTCGGTCCGCATCGACACCGGCCGGCCCGTCGACTACCGTCTCGCGCCCAGCGCCTTCGGCTCCCCCAGCAGCGGAGTCGGCGCCCCCCGGCCGATGCAGATCACCATCGCGGCGCCCACGCGCCACGATCTGCCCGAGGGCCGCAACAGCGACCACTACGGCGACCACCCCCAGGACTGGAACCCCTACTACCCGGCCGCCGCGCGTCCGCTGGCCTACGTCGCGGAAGAACTGGTCCGCTCGCTCAACTACCAGGCCGTCATCACCTCGTTCGACGAGGACCGGCACGACGGCAAGACCCCGCCCAGCACCCCCGAGATCCTGCTCGTCGACCGCTGGGCCCTCCGGGACGAGGACCACCGCCGCAGGCTCGCCGCCTTCGACGCCGAGAACCGGCCCTGGGTGACCTTGGTCGTGCCGTGGAGCCGTGACGACCACCAGAGCAGAGCGGCGGAGAGCGAGCTCACCGAGAAGCTCGAAGCGACCATGCCGATCAAGATGGGCCAGGGCCGGGCCCTGTGCCGGGCCGCTGCGAAAGGAGTGCCCACGATGGAGGCGTTCGGCCAACTCCTGCCCCAGGTGGTCGAGGTGGCGGCCCAGCAGTACCTCAAGCACGCCAAGGCCTACCCGCCCGGATCCGGCGGCGGCTCCGGCGAGCGGACCCGGCTCACCGGCCCCATGGGCAGCACGAGTTACATCCCCGACCCGCACGACCCTGCGACGGAAGCGGAGGACCTATGAGTGCCGGTCGTGACGGGCGCATCATCACCTTCTACTCGTACAAGGGCGGTACCGGGCGCACCATGGCGCTCGCCAACACCGCCTGGATCCTCGCGGCCAACGGCAAGCGGGTACTGGCCGTCGACTGGGACCTGGAGGCCCCCGGGCTGCACCGGTTCTTCCACCCCTTCCTCGACCCGGCCACCCTCGGCGCCACCACCGGCGTGATCGACCTGATCACCGAGTACGCCTGGGCCGCGACCAGCCCCGCCCAGCGCCCCGAGGACTGGCACCGCGACTACGCCCGCATCCAGCCGCACGCCGTGTCGCTGACCCCGGAGTCGCTCGGCTGGGAGTTCCCGCACGGCGGCACGCTCGACTTCGTCTCCGCCGGACGGCAGAACCGCGAATACTCCGCGACCGTCTCCACCTTCGACTGGGACAACTTCTACGACCGGTTCGGCGGCGGCCACTTCTTCGACGCGCTGCGCGACGACATGAAGGCCAACTACGACTACGTCCTCATCGACAGCCGGACCGGCCTCAGCGACATCGCCGACATCTGCACCGTCCACCTCCCGGACGTGCTCGTCGACTGCTTCACCCTCAGCGACCAGTCCATCGACGGCGCGGCCTCCGTCGCCCGCCAGATCGCCGAGCGCAACACCGGCCGCCCCATCGCCCTCTACCCCGTCCCGATGCGCATCGACGAGGGCGAGAAGGAGAAGGCGGACGCCGGGCGGGCGCTGGCCCGGCTCAAGTTCGACCGGCTGCCGCGCGACCTCTCCGGCGACGAACTCACCGCCTACTGGGGTGCGGTGGAGATCCCCTACCGGCCCTACTACGCCTACGAGGAGACGCTCGCCACCTTCGGTGACGAGGCCGGTCTCACCAACTCGCTGCTCTCCGCCTTCGAACGGCTCGTCGCGGTCATCACCGACCGGGAGATCACCTCGATGCCCCCGATCGGCGAGGAGGTCCGCCTGCGGATCCGCGACGCCTTCACCCGGCGCAGGCCCGCACTGCCCGCCGATCTCTTCCTCAGCTATGTGGCGGAGAACCGGATGTGGGCCGACTGGCTCGAATCGATCCTCACCCGGGCCGGCTTCCGGGTGGTTCCGCGCGACGTCTCCGCCGAACGCTCCCCCGACGAGCCCACCGACACCACTGCGGAGAGCGCCGCCCGCACCGTCGTGCTGCTCTCCAGCGCCTACCTGAAGTCCCAGCGCGCGGTCGAGCTGTGGGAGCGGACCGCCGCGGAGGCCGTCGGCAGCGGCCGCCGCCGGCTGGTCCCCCTGCGCGTCGGGGACGTACGACTGAGCGCCCCGTACATCGACCGCAACCCCGTCGACCTCTTCCGGCTGGACGAGGTGCACGCCACCACCGCCGTGATGCGGGCCCTGGACCGCCCGGTGCAGGTGGCGGACGGGGTCTCGCCCGGGCCCCGCTTCCCCGGCACCGTGCCGAGGATCTGGAACGCGCCGCCCCGCAACCCCGGCTTCACCGGCCGCTCGCTCGTCCTGGAGCGGATGCGCGACCAGCTCGGCGGCGGCCTGGCCGTCGTCCTGCCGCAGCCGCAGACCCTGTACGGACTCGGCGGCGTCGGCAAGACCCAGGTGGCCCTGGAGTACGTGCACCGCTTCATGGCCGACTACGACCTGGTGTGGTGGATATCGTCCGAGCAGACCGACGACGTGGTCGCCTCGCTCGCCGAGCTCGCCGTCCGGCTCGGCGCCCAGGGCGGCGACGACATGGCCGCGGCCTCGCAGGAAGCCGTCGACCTGTTGCGGCGCGGCGTGCCCTCGGACCGCTGGCTGCTGGTCTTCGACAACGCGGACGACCCCGAGCAGTTGCGCCGCTACTTCCCGCAGGGCGGCTCCGGCCACATCCTGGTGACCTCACGCAACCAGAGCTGGTCCCAGCACGGGGACGCGCTGCCCGTGGACGTCTTCCTGCGCGAGGAGTCGATCGAGCACCTCCAGCGCCGGGCGCCGGGGCTCAGCGACGAGGACGCCGACCAGGTGGCGACCGCCGTGGGCGACCTGCCGCTCGCCGTGGAGCAGGCGGCCGCCTGGATCGCGGAGACCGCCACTCCCATCGACGCCTATCTCGAACAGCTCGCCCAGCAGGCTCCCCAGGTCCTCGGGCTCAACCAGCCGGCCGGCTACCCGGAACCGGTCGCCGCGACCTGGAACATCTCCATCGCCCGGCTCAAGGAGCGCTCACCCGCAGCCGTGCGGCTGCTCCAGCTCTGCGCCTTCTTCGCCCCGGAACCGATCTCCGCGAACCTCCTCTACAGCAAGGAGATGATCGACGCGCTGAAGCCGTACGACTCCTCGCTCCAGGAGAAGCTGGTGCTGGGCCGGGTCATCCGGGAGATCGGCCGGTTCGCCCTGGCCAAGGTCGACCAGGTCTCCAACTCCATCCAGGTCCACCGCCTCGTCCAGGCCGTGATCAAGGCGCAGCTCAGCGAGGAGGAGCAGCGCGAGGCCCGGCACGTCGTCCACCGCATCCTGGCCGGGGCCCGGCCCGACGACGACGAGCCGATCGACAACCCGGACACCTGGCCGCGCTTCGCGACGATCTGGCCGCACCTCGGCCCCTCCGACGCCCGCAACTGCAAGGAGCCGGAGACCCGCAGGCTCCTGATCGACCGGGTCCGCTACCTCTGGAAGCGTGGAGACGTCAGGACCGCGGGGGCGCTCGGCGACGAACTGCGGGACATCTGGCGGGAGAAGCTGGGCGTCAGCGATCTGCAGTACCTCTACCTCTGCTTCCACCTCTCCAACATCCTGCGCACCCGCGGTCGTTTCGTCGAGGCGAAGGAACTGGACGAGATCACCCTGGAACGCCAGCGGGCGGTGCTGGGGCCCGAGCACCCGCACACGTACATGACCACCAGCAGCCTGGCCATCGACCTCGGTCTGCTGGGGGACTACGCGCGTGCGATCGAGATGGCGACCGAGGCCCACGAGGGGTTCGGGCAGATCTTCCACGACTCCCACCCCCGGACCCTGGCCGCCGCCAACAACCTGGCGTTGAACCTGCGCAGCGTCGGCCAGTACGCCCGTGCCCGGGAGATCGACCAGGACGTCTACGACCTCCGCTCCCAGGTGCTCGGAGCGGAGCACCCCTACAGCCTGTCCTCCGCCATGAACCTCGCCCGTGACCTGCGGGAGGTCGGGCGGTACGAGGACTCGGTGGGGCTGCTCAGCACCACGTACAACAGCTTCAAGGAGACGCTGGGCCGCAGTTTCCCCACCACGCTGAGCGCCGCGAAGAGCCTCGCGGTGTCGTTGCGCAGGGCGGGCCGGCTGGAGGACGCCCGCCGTCTCACGGTGGCGACCCGCGCCCGCTACCGGGCGAAGTACACCATCGCCAACCCCGATTCGCTGGCCTGCGACCTCAACCTCGCCGCGGACCTGTTCGCGGCGGGCGAGAGCGCCGAGGCGCGCGACACGGCGCAGGAGGTCGTCGACCAGTTCATGAAGGTGCCGGGGGAGAAGCACCCGTACACCCTGGCGGCCCAGAACAACCTCGGCGTCTATCTGACGGGGGCCGGGGAGCCGGAAGCGGCGGAGCGGGTGCTGAAACTGGTCGTCGCCTCCATGCGGGAGACGTTCGGCCGGGAGCACCCGAACACCCTGTTCTGTGTGATGAACCTGGCCAGCGCGACGGCGGACCGGGGCGAGCTGGACATCGTGCTGGAGACCGAGCAGCGGCTGTCCGGGCAACTGCGCGTGGCGCTCGGGGCACACCATCCCGAGACCCTGGCCATGTCCTCGAACATGGCGGTCACGCTTGTCTCCATGGGACGGGAGGACGAGGCCGTGCAGTTGCGGGCGGACATCGTCCCCGAGCTGTCGCGCCAGCTCGGCGACGATCATCCGCTGGTCCGGATCGCCCGGACCGAGGAGCGCTTCAGGCGGGAGCTGGAACCGATGTCGGTGTGACCGTCCGGCCGGGAGGGCTCACCCTCCCGGCACGACGGCCCGCACCGTCCCGTCCGGGGGCTCCCGCTCGTCCAGCAGCCAGTCGAGGACGCGGGGGAGCATGGGGAACGCGTCGAAGTGGGCGGCCTTCGGTTCGAGTACGGCGGTGGCGCCCGGTATCTGCCCGGCCAGCCAGCGGGAGTGGCCGACCGGGGAGAAGACGTCCTGCACCCCGTGCCAGAGCAGCACCTTGCCGGTGATCCGGCCGGGGTCGAACCCCCAGGGGCTGCAGAACGCGATGGCGTCGTCGATCCAGCCGTACGCCGAGGTGCGCAGCCCCTCGCTGTAGTTGCGCAGCAGCATGGAGCGGATCCCCGCGTCGTTGACCACCACCCGGTCGGAGTCGGTGAGCTCCCGGCGCAGATCGTCCAGGAGCCTGACCGGGTCCCGCCGGATCTGTGCCGAGCGCATGATGAAGGACTCCGCCAGGCCCTCCGGGTCGTCGGCCGCCGTGGAGTACGCGAGCACATTGGACGCGGTCATCCCCTCGAACCAGTCGAGACCGGCCGCGTCCGGGGGCGCGAGACTGACCAGGGCCGCGGTCCGGGTGATCCGTTCCGGCATCAGCGCCGCGCAGGCCAGGGCGTGCGGGGCCCCGCCGGAGCGGCCCACCACGGCGAATCGCCGCAGACCCAGGCAGTCGGCGATGGCCCGGACGTCCTCGACGACGTCCCTGATCCGGCGGCCCTCGTGCCGGTCGCTGAGGCCGTATCCCGGGCGGTCGTAGGTGATCAGCTGCGTATGGCGCTGATACAGCACCATGCCGCGTGGGGCGGGTCCGAGCCTGCTGCCCGGAGTGCCGTGGAGGAGGAAGACCGGTCTTCCCCGCGGGTCGCCCATCCGCTCCACCATCAGATGCCGCCCGTCCGCCGCGAGCACCCGATTGCGCACCCGTTCCTCCTCCGCTCGGTCACCCGGCCGGCCCGGGCACGGTGTGCCCGGCGTGTGCTGCCCTTCCGATGATGACCCATCAGAGGCGTTACCGGGACTGTTGGGCGACAGGAACTGTGAAGGTACGGGGAGGCTCCCGGCGGACGATTTCCGTCGGCATCCGGACGGGTCGGCACACCATCCGGACCGGCACCGGCGAATACCGGACAGGACTAGTCCTCACCCAGGGGCCGTCCACGGTTGCACCGAGTGTTCGCGATCGGAACCGACGTGGTGTGACCCGGGGTAGGTGAACGCCTCGCGTGCGAAGCGTCGCTGTCGTGTGCACGTCTGGAAGTCGACCTTGTGTGCGTTTCACCGCGTCGGAATAGTGGGCGCCTCATCCTCCGTGTACGGGCACCCCACTTGCTCCGTGCACGGCCCCACAGGAGGTCGAAGTTGAAGCATCGACGCATATCCAGGAAGCGCGCGACGCTGGCCGGCTCGGCCGTCGTCGCCCTGGTCGCAGCGGGATTCACGTTCCAGACTGCGAACGCCAGTGACGATGTGCCGGCGTTCGCGGCCAAGACCCTCAGCGCGGACGCGGCCGGAAAGCTGGCCACCGCCCTGGACCGTGACCTGGGCGCGGACGCGGCAGGCTCGTACTACGACACCACGGCGAAGTCCCTCGTCGTGAACGTCGTCGACGAGGCCGGTGCCGAGCAGGTCCGCCAGGCGGGCGGCAAGGCCAGAATCGTGGAGAACTCCCTCGCCGAGCTGAAGTCGGCCCGGGGGACCCTCACCGACAAGGCGACGATCCCGGGCACCTCCTGGGCGGTCGACCCGGTGAGCAACAAGGTGCTCGTCACGGCCGACAGCACGGTCGACGGCGCGGCCTGGAAGAAGCTCTCGCACGTGGTCGAGGGTCTCGGCGGGAAGGCCGAACTCAACAAGACGGCGGGTGAGTTCACGCCGCTGATCGCGGGCGGCGACGCGATCTGGGGCTCCGGCTCCCGTTGCTCGCTCGGCTTCAACGTGGTCAAGGGCGGCGAGCCGTACTTCCTCACCGCCGGCCACTGCACCGAGTCGGTCACCAGCTGGTCGGACACCCAGGGCGGCTCGGAGATCGGGGCGAACGAGGGCTCCAGCTTCCCGGAGAACGACTACGGGCTGGTCAAGTACACCTCGGACACCGCGCACCCGAGCGAGGTGAACCTCTACGACGGCTCGACCCAGGCGATCACCCAGGCGGGCGACGCGACGGTCGGCCAGGCGGTCACCCGCAGCGGCTCCACCACCCAGGTGCACGACGGTGAGGTCACCGCGCTGGACGCCACGGTCAACTACGGCAACGGCGACATCGTCAACGGCCTCATCCAGACGACGGTCTGCGCCGAGCCCGGCGACAGCGGCGGCGCCCTCTTCGCGGGCGACACCGCGCTCGGTCTGACCTCGGGCGGCAGCGGCGACTGCTCCTCGGGCGGCACGACCTTCTTCCAGCCGGTACCGGAGGCGCTGGCCGCCTACGGCGCCGAGATCGGCTGACGTCCACCGCGTCACGGCAGTACGGAGAGGCCCCCGGCGTGCCGGGGGCCTCTCCCTTGTGCGGTGCGGGCGGCGTGGGCGGCCGGGAGGTCAGGCGGCCTGGGGCAGCCGGCCGGAGTCCGCCTTGGCCGGGGAGACGCCGAAGACGCTCACGGCCTGGTAGTAGGTCCAGGCGGTGCCGTTGCACGAGGTCCTTGTCGCGCCCGAGTAGCGGGCGCACACGCGCTTGAGGTCCTCGTAGAAGGCGGAGTCGATGCGGGCCTTGCCGGCGGGGAAGATCCCGGCGGCCTTGTGGTTCCGGTAGCCGAAGTCGTGACGGGCGCAGGAGTTCTGGAAGGGGAAGCCGAACGGGTTGTCGGGGGAGCTGCTGCAGTAGTCGGTCGACCAGTCGAAGCCGTACGCGGACCAGGCGCCCTGGTTGTTGCGGGCCGCGTTCCAGGCGTTGTAGCTGGAGGCGCTGGTCTGGGTCCAGGAGCTGAGCACCTGGGGCTTGTCGGCGGGGGCGGCCGCGGCGGAGGCGGCGGTGATCAGGCTGAGCGGGAGCGACAGGGCGACCGCGGCGAGCGGAACCGTGAATCGACGACGCATGAGCGACCTCCGTGGGGGTGAGGGGAGTGGTCCCGGCCGTGCTCCTCGTCGGGTGTACGAGGCCACTCCAGCATGTCGTCATGTACCTGTCATGACTAGGCGTCGCGCTGACCGGACATCAAGAATGGGTGCGCACGTCGGAGGGGGCCGCCCGGCAGGGCGGCCCCACGGGCGGATCGTCAGGAATGGTCGGCGGCCGTGGACGTTGACCTGGCCGCGCCGTCCGCCGGATCCGCCGCCCGGCGCCGCGTCGACAGGAGCAGGGTCAGTGCCGTGCCGACGACCGCCCAGGCCGAGAGCACCAGCAGGGGCCCGGTGACCGCGTTGCCCCGGAAGTAGGCGATCGAGCGGGCCGCCCAGGTGCCCGCGCCCGGAGGGAGGGCCGGGCCGATCGCCCGCCAGAAGTCCGGAAGCATCGGGAGTGGGAAAGCTCCGCCCGCGCTCGGGTTGCCGGCGATGACGATGATCAGGACGGCCAGGCCGATGCCGACGATGCCGGTGAGGGCCTGTAGCGCGAGTGTGGTCATACCGACCGCGAAGACGACCAGCGCGCCCAGTCCGGACAATCCCCAGAAGCTGCCCGGCAGCGCGCCGAGGACCGGGCCGATGATGATCGCGCCGCCGATGCCCCCCGCGATCGAGTACAGCGCCATGACCCCCGTCCGGATCACCGCGCGCTGCCGGTTGGCGGGCTTGGAGCCCGCGCTGATCGCCAGGATCGAGGCGCAGAGATAGCCGCCGACGCACCAGCCGACCACGAGGTAGAAGGACGAGAGCCCGTCGAAGTCGTCGGGCGAGGCCGGGGCCACGTCCACGGTCCGTACGGTCCGCTGCTGGGATGCCTCGACCTGGGTGAGGATCTGCTCCAGCGCGCCGGACAGCACGGTCCCGCCGCCGGAGGCGACCAGCAGGGTGTCGGTCCGGCCCTCGGGCGAGACGATCAGGGCGCCGTCGATGTCACGGTTCATGATCTGCTCGCGCGCCTCGGCCACGCTGCTCACCGCCCGCGGGTCCAGCGGCCCGCCGGGGAGCCCGTCCAGTTGGGCGACGAGTTGTCGGGACATCTGCTGCGGGGCCACCACTCCGAAGGCGACATCCGTCGGCTCGGGCTTGTGCAGTGCTCCGACGTAGGACGCGATGAACAGGAGTTGGAGTCCGAGCACACCGATGACGAGCAGGGCGGCCCGTGGTGTGACGGCGTTCTTCACCTCGTCGACGAGAGTCATGCCCCCACGGTCCGGGCGGGGCCGCGTCCGCGCAGGCGGGGCGGGGCCGAACGGCGTAGCACCGGGCGCGGGCCGGCACCGGGCTTTCCTTTCGTAAGGGCGTGCTCTGCGGCAAGTTCCAGGCGTGGACGTGAGCTCTGAGGCCGGCTCCTTCGCCCAGGGCCTCTCCTGGATCGCGATGGGAGCCGTCCCGGTCATGCTCGCACCGGCCGTCACGGCCACGGTGCTGCTCCGGAACGTGGGGCGCGCCGACGGGGGCGCGGACCGCGAGGGGGAGGCGGAGGAGGCGGGAGAAGCCGCCGAGTCGACGCCCACGGCGGGGGCGGCGTCGTGACCTCGCCTGACCTGACCGCTCGTCATGCGGTCGGCCGTGGGTCGCCCTCCCCGGGGGAGACGGATGGCCGGCCGCGTCGGTGGCCGAGAGCGAGCACCCCAGCCCCGCCAGTTTTTACCGACGCGTAACTTCCCTCGCCACCTTACTCGTGCGTAATTTGGCATGAGCACATAAAGCTTGTGGTCCGGGCCACAGGGCGCACCGCCATCGCACCTCCCTTGAGCCGCAAGGAGACCACACGATGCTGCCCTGGATCCGTGCTGCGCGCGTTCCCCGCACGCGCAGTCTGCTCGCCGCCCTGCTCCTCGCCCTCACCGTTCTCGTCGCCCCCGCGGCGACCGCGACAGCGGCACCCCCCGCCGCCGCGGAGGCCACTTCGCGTGGCTGGAACGACTACTCCTGCAAACCCTCAGCCGCCCATCCCCGCCCCGTCGTCCTGGTCCACGGAACCTTCGGGAACTCGATCGACAACTGGCTGGTCCTCGCCCCCTACCTGGTCAACCGGGGTTACTGCGTCTTCTCCCTCGACTACGGCCAGCTCCCCGGCGTGCCGTTCTTCCACGGCCTCGGACCCATCGACAAGTCCGCCGAACAGCTCGACATGTTCGTCGACAAGGTCCTCGACGCCACCGGAGCCCCGAAGGCCGACCTCGTCGGCCACTCCCAGGGCGGCATGATGCCGAACTACTACCTGAAGTTCCTCGGCGGCGCCGACAAGGTCAACGCCCTAGTCGGCCTCGCCCCGGACAATCACGGCACCACGTTGCTCGGCCTCACCAAGCTGCTGCCGTTCTTCCCCGGCGTCGAGAGGTTCATCGGCGACAACACCCCCGGACTCGCCGACCAGATCGCGGGATCGCCCTTCATCACCAAGCTCACGGCGGGCGGTGACACCGTCCCCGGCGTCCGCTACACCGTCATCGCGACCAAGTACGACCAGGTCGTGACCCCGTACCGGACGCAGTACCTGAACGGGCCGAACGTACGCAACGTGCTGCTCCAGGACCTGTGCCCGCTCGACCTGTCCGAGCACGTGGCGATCGGGACCGTCGACCGCATCGCCTTCCACGAAGTGGCCAACGCCCTCGACCCGGCACGCGCCACCCCGACCACCTGCGCCTCGGTCATCGGCTGACCCATCGAGCGACGACGGGCCGGGGTCCGCCGTCCGCCGGAGCGGATGGCGGACCCCGGCCCGTCACGGCCTGCCGCGCCCGACGTCCCGGAGGGACGCGGCAGGGGTAGGGGAGGAGTAGCCGCCGCGTCAGCGGCCGTGGCGGCCCGCCGCGGTGGCGGCGCGTCGGCGCTGCGAGGCGAACAGCACGGCCGCACCGGCGGCGAGGACTCCCGCGCCCCCGATCGCCAGATACGTGCTGCTGCCGGAACCGCCCGTCTCGGCCAGCACCTCGTCGGAGCCCGCCGCGTTGACCTCCGGGGCGTTGCCCTCGGCCTTCGCCGCCGGGGCGGCGGCGGTGGCCTTCGCCCCGGTGTTCGCGTCGTCGTCCCCGTGGCCGTTGTGCTCGACCGACGACTTCTCGGAACCCTCGGCGATGGCGTTCTCGGACGGCGCGGAGGGGGCCGCGGCCGGGGCCTCGGCACCGGAATCACCGCCGGACCCCTGCTGCCCCTCCTCCTTCTCCGCCCCACCGCCGGCCGAACCACCGCCGAACGTCACGTCGGAGCAGGCGTAGAACGCCTCGGGGGAGTCGGAGCGCTGCCAGACCGTGTAGACCAGCTGCCGGCCCGAGCGCTCGGGGATCGTCCCGTCGAAGACGTACGAGCCGTTCTCCAGCGCCGGGTCGGTGGCCTCGGCGAAGGGCTTCGCCTCCAGGTCCGACCAGGCCAGCGGCTTCGTGGGGTCGTAACCGGGCTTGGTGAGGTACAGCTCGAACGATCCCCGGTGCGGGGCCGTCGCACGGAACCGGAAGGTGTGCTTGCCCGCCGACATAGCGGTGGCCGGCCAGTCGGCGCGCGGGAGGTCCAGGCCCTTGAACTTGTCGTTGGCCGCGCTGCACAGCTTGCCGTCCGGGATCAGCTCACGGTGCTTGCCCGCCGCGTTGGCGATGTTCACCCCGTTCCAGTCGTACAGCGCCTGCGTCCCGCCCGCCGCGACCGCCGCCCGGCACGCCGCCGACCTCGGGCTCTCGGGCCCCTCGGCGAAGCACGCGGACACCCGGCTCACCGGGTCGGTGAGCGAACCGTGCGCGACGGCCGGGGCGGAGGCCAGCCCGGCCAGTGCGAGCGGTGCGAAACCGAGGGCGAGAACACCGGCGGCCTTGCGACGAGCGGTCATGGATGGATCTCCTTCGAGACGGCACAGCTGTGAGGGTGGCGCTCAGCAAGCTAGCCGCTCGAAAGGGCGAAAAGCCCTGATGGGAGGGGGTGGTGACGATCTTTATGGTGGTCTTAAGGAGTGGTTAGGCGTGGGCTCAGGTAGCCCCGGCCCCCGCCGTCTCACCCCTTCCAGCGGTAGCGCCGCTCCGGCCGCCCCGTGCCTCCGTAGCGCAGGGTCACCTCGGCCCGGCCCGTTGCGGTGAAGTGCTCCAGGTAGCGGCGCGCGCTCACCCGGGACAGTGCTCCCACCTCGGCGCACTCCGAAGCGGACAGGCCCTCGGGGTGGTCGCGCAGGGTGCGTTCCACCAGGTCGGCCGTGGGGGCGGCCAGGCCCTTCGGCAGCTCGCGCGAGCCGGGCGGGCGGGTGCCGAAGATCTGGTCGACGTCCTCCTGGCGGGCCTCTCCCAGCCTGTCCAGACGGGTGCGCAGCGAGGCGACGTGGCGCATCTGCTCCTGGAGCGCGGACCGGCTGAACGGCTTGATCAGATAGTGCAGGGCCCCCGCCCGCAGCGCCGCCCGGATCACCCCCGCGTCCCGGGCCGCCGTGATGAACAGGGCGTCCGCGCTGGGGCGCGAGGTGTCCCGCTCCTCCGCCGCACGCAAGGCGCGCAGCACCCCGATCCCGTCCATATCGGGCAGATAGATGTCCAGCAGCACCAGATCGGGGCGCAGCCGCTCGGCCGCCCGCAGGGCGTCGGCACCGTTGTGTGCCACCCCGACGACCGCGAAGCCGTCCATAGCGGACACATAGCGGCTGTGCAGCTTCGCGACCATGAAGTCGTCGTCCACCACCAGCACAGTTGTCACGCCGCCACGCTAGGCGGCGACCGCAATGACCACAACGTCCGTTGATACCGGAAGAGAGACAGCTTCTTAACGCGCAGGCAACATGTGGGCCACTTCACAGTTGAAAGGCGGAACCTGTGCGACTGCGCACTCTCCTCGCCCTCTTCGGGGCCGCGTTGCTGGTGGTGGTGGGGCCACCCCTGCTGTCCACCGGTGACGGTTCCGACACCGGCACCCAGATTCCCGGGCTCCGCTTCATGGTCCCCAACACTCCCGGCGGCGGTTACGACATCACCGCGCGCACCCTGGCCAAGAACGCCGAGGACGCCGGACTCACCCACAACATCGAGGTGTTCAACCTGCCGGGCGCCGGCGGAACGGTCGGCCTGACCCGGCTCGTCGGCGAACACGGCAACGGCAAGCTCGCGCTCTCCATGGGACTCGGCGTCGTCGGAGCCGTCCACACCAACAAGTCCCCGAGCACACTGGCCGACACCACCCCGATCGCCCGGCTCACCGAGGAGCCGGACATCGTCGTCGTCTCCAAGGACTCCCCGTACCGGACCGTCGCCGACCTGCTCGCCGCCTGGAAGAAGGACCCGGCGGCCGTCCCGGTCGGCGGCGGGTCCTCGCCCGGCGGCCCGGACCACCTCGCCCCGATGCTCATGGCGCAGGCGGCCGGCATCGCTCCGAGGACGGTCAACTACGTCCCGTTCGACGGCGGGGGCGAACTCCTCGCCTCCATCCTCGGCAACAAGGTCGGCTTCGGGGTCTCCGGCCTCGGCGAGTACCGCGACCAGATCGAGGCGGGCGAGCTGCGCCTGCTCGCCGTGACCGGTCCGAAGCGGGTGCCCGGCCTCGACGCCCCCACCCTGCGTGAAGCCGGCCTCGACACCGAGTTCACCAACTGGCGCGGCGTCGTCGCCCCGCCCGGCCTCTCGTCGGCCGAACGCGACAAGCTCACCGGCCTGATCCGCGAACTCCACGGCACGAAGCAGTGGCAGGAGTCGATGAAGAAGAACGGCTGGGACGACGCCCTCCTCATCGGCGAACCCTTCGGCGACTTCCTCGACGAGCAGAACCAGCGCGTCGCCACCGTTCTCAAGGAGCTGGGGCTGTGACCACCGGACCCACCGGACCCACCGGACCCATCGAGCCCACCGGAACCGCCGGACCCACCGGAACCCCCGGCTCCGCAGTGCAGCCGGGCGCCGAAGCCGCGCAGGAGGGGAACGCCACCCTCACCTGGCTGCGCGAGCACTCCGAACTCGGCGTCTGCGTCCTGCTGTTCGCGCTCGGCGTGCTCGTCCTCACCGACGCCTTCACCATGAGCGTCGACATCGCCCAACGCGGTCCCGTCGGCCCCCGGACGGTCCCCTTCGTCATCGGCGGCCTGTTCCTCCTCATCTCCGTCCTGCTCGCCGGCGACGTCCTGCGCGGCGGCCGGGGCGAGGCGGAGGGCGGCGAGGACGTCGACCTCGACGAACCGGCCGACTGGCGCACCGTCCTCCTGCTCACCGGGGTCTTCCTCGGCGCCGCCGTCCTGATCGGCCCCCTGGGCTTCCCGATCGCCGGGGCGCTGCTCTTCTGGGGCTCCGCCTACGCGCTCGGCAGCCGGCACCACGGCCGGGACCCGCTCATCGCGGCCGGCATCTCCCTCGCCACCTATTTCGTCTTCGACAACCTGCTCGGTGTCCCCCTTCCGGGCGGCCCGCTGATGGGGGTGCTCTGACCGATGGATTCCCTCAACTCCCTCATCGACGGCTTCGGTACCGCGCTCACCCCGATGAACCTGCTGTGGGCCGCGATCGGCGTCCTGCTCGGCACCGCGATCGGCGTGCTCCCCGGCATCGGCCCGGCGATGGCCGTGGCGCTGCTGCTCCCGGTGACGTACGGACTCGACCCGACCGGCGCGTTCATCATGTTCGCCGGCATCTACTACGGCGCGATGTTCGGCGGCTCCACCACCTCGATCCTCCTCAACACCCCCGGGGAGAGCGCGGCCGTGGTCGCCGCGATCGAGGGCAACCCGATGGCGAAGGGCGGACGCGGCGCCCAGGCACTCGCCGCCGCCGCGATCGGTCACTTCGCGGGCGGCATGATCGGCACGATCCTGCTGGTCGTCCTCGCCCCGACCGTCGCCTCCCTCGCCATCGGCATCGGAGCCCCCGACTACTTCGCCATCATGGTGCTGGCCTTCATCGCCGTCACCTCCGTCCTCGGCGCCTCCCGCATCCGCGGCATCGCCTCGCTCCTCATCGGCCTCACCATCGGACTGGTCGGCCTCGACCAGATGACCGGCCAGCAGCGCCTGACCTTCGGCTCGCTCCAACTGGCCGACGGCGTCGACGTGGTCATCGTCGCGGTCGGACTCTTCGCGATCGGCGAAGCGCTCTGGGTCGCCGCCCACCTGCGCCGCTCCACCGGAAAGCCGATCCCCGTCGGCAGACCGTGGCTCGGCCGCGCCGACCTGAAGCGCACCTGGAAGCCCTGGCTGCGCGGTCCCGTCATCGGCTTCCCCTTCGGGGCGATCCCGGCGGGCGGCGCCGAGATCCCCACCTTCCTCAGCTACGTCACCGAGAAGCGGCTCTCCAAGCACCGTGACCAGTTCGGCAAGGGGGCCATCGAAGGCGTCGCGGGACCGGAGGCCGCCGCCTCCGCCTCCGCCGCCGGAACCCTCGTCTCGATGCTCACGCTCGGACTGCCCACCACCGCCGTCGCCGCCGTGATGCTGGCAGCCTTCCAGCAGTACGGGATCCAGCCCGGCCCCCTGCTGTTCGAACGCGAACCGGAGCTGGTCTGGGGCCTCATCGCCTCGCTCTTCGTCGGCATGGTGCTGCTGCTCGCCCTCAACCTGCCGCTCGCCCCCGTCTGGGCGAAGCTCCTGCGGATCCCGCGCCCCTACCTGTACGCGGGCATCCTCTTCTTCGCCGCGGTCGGCGCGTACGCGGTCGGCGGCGAATCCCTCGACCTGGTGATCCTCCTGATCATCGGGCTGATCGGGTTCGGGATGCGGCGCTACGGACTGCCGGTGCTGCCCGCCGTCATCGGGGTGATCCTCGGCCCGGCCGCCGAACAGCAGCTGCGCCGCGCGCTCCAGATCAGCGACGGGAGCGTGTCCGGCCTGGTCAACACCCCGTTCTCCGTGACGGTCTACGCGATCGTCGTGCTGATCGTGGCCTGGCCGCTGATCAGCGGGCTGATCGTCCGGCTGCGCGGTGGACGGAAATCGGCAGGGGGGTCCCGCACGGCCGGTGGCGGCTGAGAGCATCGGCTCCATGACCACGATCGACTGGGACGCGGCTGCCGGATCCTTCGACGAGGAGCCCGACCACGGGCTCCTCGACCCCGCGGTGCGCGACGCCTGGGCCGGGCGGCTGGAGAGCTGGCTGCCCGGCACCCGCGGCGACGTGCTGGACCTGGGGTGCGGAACCGGCAGCCTCTCCCTGCTCGCCGCGGGCCAGGGCCACCGCGTCACCGCCGTCGACCGCTCGCCCCGCATGGCCGACCGGGCCCGCGCCAAGCTCGCGAGGACCGGCGCGGAGGTCCTCGTCGGGGACGCCGCCCGGCCCCCGGTCGGGGAGCGGGTGTTCGACGTCGTCGTGGCCCGGCACGTCGTCTGGCTGCTGCCCGACCCGGCGGCGGCCCTGGAGCACTGGTTCGGCCTGCTGAAGCCGGGCGGGCGGCTCGTTCTGATCGAAGGGGTGTGGGGTGGTGCCGGACTGTCCGCGACCGCGCTCACCGCCCTGCTCTCCGCGCACACCGAGCGCATCCACCACGAGGACCTGGCCCCCGACTCCCGGCTGTGGGGCAAGGAGGTCGACGACGAGCGCTATGCGCTGGTCGCCCGCGCGATGCCGCCGCACCGGCACACCGAGGTCGTCGACGTCCATCTGATCCTGCGTCGCGGCCCGGACGTCCTGCTGGCCCGCCGCTCCGGCACGGGGTACGCGGACGGACTGCTCCACATGCCCTCCGGCCACGCGGAGGACGGCGAGGACGTCCGCGAGGCGATGATCCGGGAGGCCGCCGAGGAGATCGGCCTCGATCTGGAGCCCGAGGAGCTGAAGGTGGCCCTCGTGATGCAGCACCGGGGCCCCGGTGGCGGGGCGCGCATGGGCTGGTTCTTCGTCGCGGAGCACGACCCGGCCCGCCCGCCGCGCAACGCGGAGCCGGAGAAGTGCTCCGAGCTGGACTGGTTCCCGCTGGCCGCCCTGCCGGACGACATGGTCGCGTACTGCCGTGCGGGCCTGGACGGTTACCGGGCGGGCGAGCACTTCATGCTCCACTGGCACCGGGACGGGGAGCCGATCGGTTACGTTCCCGGCGGCGCCGGCCGCGCCGTCCCGCTGCCCGCCGCCGGGGAGGTCACCGGGCGGGTGCACCACATCGAGCTGTGGGTGGCGGACCTGGCGGAGGCGGAGCGCGGCTGGGGCTGGCTGCTGGGCCGGCTCGGACATGTCCCGTACCAGCGCTGGGCCCACGGCCGCAGCTGGCGGCGCGGTGACACGTACGTCGTGGTGGAGCAGTCGCCCGACCTGGCCGCCGGCGGCCACGACCGCCGCCGCCCCGGCCTCAACCACCTGGCGTTCCACGTCGCGGACCGGGCCGCCCTCGACGCCCTGGTCGCCGAGGCCCCGGCGTACGGCTGGCGGCTGCTGTTCCCCGACCGCCATCCGTACGCGGGCGGCGAGGGGCATCACGCCGCCTACCTGGAGGACCCGGCGGGGTACGAGGTGGAGCTCGTCGCCGACTCCCGGCCCCGCCCCTGAGCCGCCCGGCGGTCCGTACGGGCCCCCGCCCGGCGGTCCGTACGAGGCCGCCGCACGCCATCGCCGCCGGGCCGTTCAGCCGAGCAGGGCGGTCAGCCCCTCCGTCCGGGCCAGGCGTTCCAGTTCGTCCAGGGCTCGGACCGCCGCCCCGGCCGCCGCCGGATCGCGCCCGGCCAGACCGCTCTCCTCGAACTCGTCCTCGTCCAGCCGCAGGACCGAGGCGCCGTCGGCCGAAGCCCACAGGTCCAGGTCCAGGTCCTCGACCGTCAGCACCCCGTCCGCGAGCACGGCGGGCCGGGTGATGTCGCAGTACCAGCCCTTGAGCCGGCCGTCGCCGGTGCGGACCTCCTTCACCGCGAACCACCGGTCCCGCCAGTAGTGCTCGGTGAGGACGTCGCCCGGCTCGAACCGGACGAAGCCGAAGTCCCGTACCCCGGGGGCGGCCCACGGCGCCCGGACGGTGACGCGGACGCCGTCGTCCCGCACCAGCTCCGCCGGATACCTGATCTTGGTGCGGCCCGCCTTGGACAGGGCGACGACGAGGCCCTTCGTACGGCCCGCTCGGTGCTCAGAGGGTGCGGACATGGCGGACCTCCGTCGCGCAGACCGTGTAGCCGAACCACTGGTTGACGGCCAGCATCGGGCCGTTGCCGGTGTCGTTGGAGGTGTAGGCGTCCGTGTATCCGGCCGCCCGGGCCCGGTGCAGCGAGTCGTTCTTCGCGAGCTTCGCCAGGCCCCGCCCCCGGAAGTCCCGCAGGGTGCCGGTCATGGCGCTCAGATACGTCCGCGCGCCGTCGGTGGTGGCCGCGCTGAACGCCGCCACGTCGCCGTCGACCAGCACCACCGAGGTGAGCCCCTGGTCGAAGGCCGGGTGCCGCCAGATGTTCGTCAGCCAGTCCTCGTAGTCGTCCAGCTCGGCGGTGATGTCGCCCGGCTCGTCGGCCGTCACCTCGGCGTCCGCCTCGAACAGCGGCCGGGGATCGTCGGCGAAGTCGGAGCCGGGACGCAGCTCGACGCCGGCCGGGAGCTCCTGGCGCGGCGGCAGGACCCCGCCCGCGAGATCGAGGCGCTGGAAGTGCGCGGAGCGGCTGGGCCGGTAGCCCCGTTTACGGGCGAACTCCAGGCTCTCCGGGTTGTCCAGGACCCACGCGTACAGGACCGTGGCCCCGGCCCGGGCCAGGTGCTCCTCCGCCGTGCGCAGCAGCAGCGAGCCCGCACCGCGGTTCGTCCGGCCGGGAAGCGTCTGGGGTGTGAAGTACCCCTGCCCCGGCTCCGCGCTGTCGTGGGCGATGCCCGCCTGTGCCGTGGCGATGATCTCGCCGTCCTCCTCGGCGACCAGCAGCCGGTAGTGCCGGTCCGGATGGGCGTGGGTCAGATCGTGGACGACCTGTTCGGGGGTGGCCACCATCCAGGGGACCGAGGCCCGGCGGGCACGGGTCCACGCCTCCGCGTCGGACGGCCGGAAATCGCGCACGATCACTGTCATGCGGTGGACCGTATGCCGGGCCGCGGCCCGAACGCCTCCCCTTTTTTCGCCGGTGGGGGAGAATCGGCCCGTGACTGACAAGATCGTCCTCGACCCGGACTCCGGCATCGCGCCGTACGAGCAACTGCGCACCCAGCTCTCCGAACTGGCCCGTTCCGGCGCGCTGCCCGTCGGCCACCGGCTCCCGACCGTACGCGGCTTCGCCGAGGAGCTGGGCCTCGCCGCCAACACCGTCGCCAAGGCCTACCGGGCCCTGGAGGCGGACGGGGTGATCGAGACCAGGGGACGCAACGGAACCTTCGTCGCGGCCGCCGGGGGAGCGGCCGAACAGCGGGCGGCGACCGCCGCGCGGCTGTACGCCGAGACCGCCGAGCGGCTCGGCCTCACCCGGCAGCAGGCCCTGGCGCTGGCCAAGGACGCGGTGCGCGCGGCGTACGGGGACTGACGTACTGCCCGTGACACCCGGGGTCAGAGATACAGCCCCGCGTCCGGCCCCGCGTCCTGCTTCGGCACCGACGCGGGGCCGATGCCCCGGCGCAGCGCGTACAGCTCGGCGAGGGAGTTGCCCTCCCGGCTCACCCCTTCGTCCGTGCCCAGCCAGGCCACCGACTCCTGCCGGGTCAGCGGGCCGACCTCGATCCTGGCCAGACAGCGGCCGGGCCGTACGACCGCCGGGTGCAGCCGCTCCAGGTCCTCATTGGTGGTGACCCCCACCAGCACGTTGCGGCCCTGGCCCAGCAGACCGTCCGTCAGGTTCAGCAGCCGGGACAGGGCCTGGCCCGCCGTGTGCTTGGCCTCGCCTCGGATCAGCTCGTCGCAGTCCTCCAGGAGCAGCAGCCGCCACCGCCCCTTCGCCGTTCCGTCGTCCTCGCCGATCGCGATGTCCATGAGATAGCCGACGTCGTTGAAGAGCCGTTCGGGGTCCAGCACACAGTCGACCTGGCACCACTCGCGCCAGGAACGGGCCAGGGTGCGCAGCGCGGACGTCTTGCCGGTGCCGGGCGGGCCGTGCAGCAGGAGGAGCCGGCCCGCGATGTCGTCCGGCGTCACCTTCATCAGCCGGCCCATCGCCTCGGCCACCGGCGCGGTGTAGTTGGGCCGGACCTCGTCCCAGCTTCCGGCGGTGATCCGGCGGGTGGTGCGGTGCGGGCCGCGGCGCGGGGAGACGTACCAGAATCCCATGGTCACGTTGTCGGGCTGCGGCTCCGGCTCGTCCTGTGCCCCCTCGGTGGCCTGGCCGAGGACCTTCACCGCCAGTTCGTCGCTGGTCGCGGTGACGGTGACGTCCGCGCCCCGGTTCCACCGGGACGCCAGCAGCGTCCAGCCCTCGCCCTCCGCGAGCGTCGCGCTGCGGTCGTCGTCGCGGGCGGCCCGCAGGACCGTGGCGTCCGGCGGCAGCAACGTCGCCCCGGCCCTGACCCGGTCGAGGGAGGAACTGTGCGCGTACGGCTGCTCGCCCGTCACGAAGCGGCCGAGGAAGAGCGCGTCGACGACGTCGGACGGCGAATCGCTGTCGTCGACGGTGAGCCGGATCGGCAGAGCGGATTCGGGGGAGTCAGGCATGGCGCCCATGATCCGGCACCGGTTGCCCCCGTGCACCCGGGTTTCGCAGGCTCGCGCGCCGGGCCGGCGGCGCGCCCGGAAAGCGACGGAACGACAGCGGGGCGTCAAGGAGCGCCCGTTGAACGGCCGGGGGCGGACGGAAGCACGCCACCTCTATTTTTGGCATGAACACTTCCAGTGCGGTGCGAGTGCTGCTACTACGGAGTAGGCAGATACCCCCTGCTCAAGGAGGTCCCATGAAAATGTCCAGACTCGTGGCGTTCTCGTCCTCTCTCCTGCTCGGCGCCGCCCTCGCCCTCACCGGTGCCGGGGTCGCGAACGCCGACTCGTCCGCCGCGGCCGTCGACTACGTCGCCCTCGGCGACTCGTACTCCTCCGGCGTCGGAGCCGGCAGTTACGACGGCTCCAGCTGCAAGCGCAGCAGCCGTGCCTACCCCGCCCTCTGGGCGGCCGCCAACTCCCCCTCCTCGTTCGACTTCGCCGCCTGCTCCGGGGCCCGGACCGGAGACGTCACCGGCAGCCAGCTCGGCCGGCTGAACGCCTCGACCGACCTCGTCTCGATCTCCATCGGCGGCAACGACGCGGGCTTCGCCGACGTCATGACGACCTGTGTCCTGCAGTCCGAGGCCACCTGTCTCAGCCGGATCGCCACCGCCCGCGCCTACGTCGACTCCACCCTCCCCGGCCGGCTCGACTCCGTGTACACCGCCATCCGCTCCAAGGCCCCCTCCGCGCAGGTCGTCGTCCTCGGCTACCCCCGCTTCTACCAGCTCGGCGGCGGCTGCATCGCCGGGCTGAGCGAGAAGGAGCGCTCCGCCATCAACGGGGCGTCCGACCACCTCAACACGGCCACCGCCAAGCGGGCGGCGGACCACGGCTACACCTTCGGCGACGTCAGGACGACCTTCGCCGGGCACGAGATCTGCTCGGGCAACGCCTGGCTGCACAGCGTGAACTGGCTCAATATCGGCGAGTCCTACCACCCCACCGCCGCCGGACAGTCGGGCGGCTATCTTCCGGTCCTCAACTCCGCTCTCTGACCGGAGGCCCGGTGCTCGGAGCGCTCCGCCCCCGTCGTCCCCCGCACGGCCCGCGCGCGGGGGGCGGCCGGGCGGCCCGCTCCGAACCGTGCGAACCGCTCGAACGGTCCGAAGTCGTCCTGGAATCGCGCGCATTCGGTAACGAGGCGTCAACCTCCGTATGTGTGTGCGTAATCCTGTGGCCGGGATACACGGGTGTCACCGCGGGACGATAGGGTTAACCTGCCCGGACCGGGTGCCCTCGTACGGGTGGGGAGTGACATGGAACAGATAACGGTGCGAAGCAGGCCGCGTGTGCCTGCCATCACATGCGGGAGCGGTGCGACCAGTACGCGCCTCGACCGCCATCTCGCGGTGCTCGGCGGCCCCGTCGTCCCGCAGCGCGAGTCGGCGGAAGCGACGCTGCTCATGCGCGAACTGACCTCGCGTGATGCCGCGCACACCCGCCGGAGCAGGAGCGCACGCGTGTCGCTCTTCGCGCCGCTGCGGCGACTGCGGCGCTCGCTCTTCGGCAGCCGCCGCTGACCCACGGCATCGCCCGTCGGGACCGGCCCGCCGCTCGGGACGGTTCAGACGATCACTCCGTCCCGGCGCAGCGCCGATGTCTGCTCGTCCGTCATCCCCAGGGCTCGCAGCAGCACATCGGTGTGCTCACCCAGCGCCGGTACGGCACCCATCCGTGCCTCCTCGCTCCCCGGCAGCGTGATCGGCGGCAGCAGCGCCCGCAACGGCCCCACCGGTGTCCCCACCTCCCGCCACCGGTCCCGCGCCGCGAGCTGCGGATGCGCCGCCACATCGGCCACCGTGTTCAGCCGGGCACAGGCGATGCCCGCCGCATCGAGAGCGGCCAGCGCCTCCCGCCCCGTCAGGCCCGCCAGCGCCCGGCCGACCGCCTCGTCGGTCCGCTCCCGGTTCGCGGTACGCGCCGCGTTCGTCGCGAAGTCCGGGGCGTCGGCCAACTCGGGCCGCCCGAGAACCTGTTCCGCCAGCCGCCGCCACTCCCGGTCGTTCTGCACGGAGAGCAGCACCTGCTCCCCGTCGGCCGTCGCGTAGGCGTCGTACGGGGCGATCACCGAGTGCGCCAGACCGGTGCGCGCCGGGGGAGCGGAGCCGTGCGTCCCCTGGTGCAGCGGGTGGCCCATCCACTCGGCCAGCGCGTCCAGCATGGAGACCTCCACCGGACCGCCCCGCCCGGTGGACGCCCGCCGCAGCAGCGCCGCGAGCACCCCGGAGAACGCGTACATCGCCGCCGCGATGTCCGCCGCCGGAATGCCCGCCTTCACCGGCTGCTCGGCCGTTCCCGTCACCGAGACCAGACCGGCCTCGCACTGCACGAGCATGTCGTAGGCCCGCTTGTGCGCGTACGGTCCCACCGCGCCGTAACCGGAGATGTCGACCGCCACCAGACGCGGGTGCGCGGCGCAGAGCGTGGCGGCGTCCAGCCCGAGCCGGGCCGCCGCCCCCTGGGCCAGGTTCTGGACGAACACATCGGCTCCGGCGACGAGTTCACGGACCACCGCGAGGCCGCGCGGGTCCTTCAGATCGACGGCGAGGGACTCCTTGCCGCGGTTGCACCAGACGAAGTGCGAGGCGAGACCGCGCGCCGCCGTGTCGTAGCCGCGCGCGAAGTCGCCGCCGTCCGGGCGCTCCACCTTGATGACCCTGGCGCCGAGGTCGGCGAGCTGTCGGGTGGCGAAGGGGGCGGCGACCGCCTGCTCGACGGCCACCACGGTGATGCCGTCGAGGGGGAGTGGCAAGGTGTTCATGCCCCGTGCTTACCCCCTGACCGGCGCTTCCGCCAGCTCCGGCCGCCCTGTGGACCTCCCTGGCCGGCGCTTCCGCCAGCTCCGGCCGCCCTGTGGACCTCCCTGGCCGGCGCTTCCGCCAGCTCCGGCCGCCCTGTGGGCCTCCCCGGCCCGCCGCTCCGGCAGCTCCGGCCGCCCCGCGGCCCCCGGCCCCGCCGCTACAGC